>NZ_QULJ01000006.1:0-200121 GCF_003481505.1 Clostridium sp. OM05-5BH
AAAGGCACTAACGTGCCAATGATGCGCACGTATGCGTTGACAGAAAACTCATTGTTTTCTGCTTTTTATAGCCGCGGAGGTATCTGGTGTTTTGCACCTCTCTTTTTGAGTGCTGTGCTGTTTCTGCGTCGTCAGAAAGACTATCTCTTTCTATTTTTGCCAAGATTATATGAGTTCTGAACCAGAAATTTAAGGATGCGTCATGCTGCTCATGCAGCGAGAAGACGGTAACATCCGATGAAAAGAATAGATTTTTCGATTTTTTTGAAAAAGTAGTTGACATTTAAAATATAATCGGTTATACTTATCTATGTTGTTGGAAAGCAATATTCCTCGATAGCTCAGTCGGTAGAGCACGCGGCTGTTAACCGCGCTGTCGTAGGTTCGAGTCCTACTCGGGGAGTTTTTTGATCCATATACTTTATGGACCTTTAGCTCAGTTGGTTAGAGCAACCGGCTCATAACCGGTCGGTCCCGGGTTCGAGTCCCCGAAGGTCCACTCTACCCAATATGAGGTAAATAAATAATTTAATATTTGGCCCGGTGGCTCAGCTGGTTAGAGCGCCGCCCTGTCACGGCGGAGGTCGTGGGTTCGAACCCCATCCGGGGCGGTTTGATACGACTGTTATAAATTGGTTCGCGTAAGCGGATTGAGGGACAGAGTATCGTAATGGGGTCTTAGCTCAGCTGGGAGAGCATCTGCCTTACAAGCAGAGGGTCACAGGTTCGAGCCCTGTAGGCCCCATTTCATTGTTGGAAAGTAAGAAGAATTTCTGGTTGTTATATCGATATAATTTGAAATGAATCAACAATAAAAGAAATTCAAAAAAATCTAAAAAACAGTTGACATTCTTCAGAATGAGTTGTATAATATGACTTGTTCGTTAAGAATAAAAAGTATGTGTGTGTAGCTCAGCTGGATAGAGCACTTGGCTACGGACCAAGGTGTCGGGAGTTCGAATCTTCTCACGCACGTCGATTTCTCTGGTTGTCAGAGAGCAAAAAGCATCCTTTTGAGGGTGCTTTTTTTGTATAATAGGGAATTCCAAGGAATTTCCTATTACACAAAAATGCACTAACGTGCCAATGATGTGCACTTGCGCGAAGATGCAGGTTGTCGCAAGCGACGCGCTCGGTGCGAGAATGTGTCAAGGCAGCAACTGTTCACAGGTAGGAATTTTCTGAACTGAAAATTCCGTACGATACAGTTCTGGCAGCAGATTTTGTCGATTTGGAATGTGCAGTATCGGCAAAATCCCGTTGATGGGCACACGTGTGCGAACCGTAACCCTGAGCGCATTCTTTATTCCGTTTACGACAGCCCGGAATTGACTTTTTACCCCATGACCGATATAATAATAGGGCTGTCCCTATCAAGGCAGATAGCTTTGCGGTTTCTATGAAAGACCGCGTGGAGGAATTATGAAAACAGAATATCTGATAAAAATTGGTTCTGTCGCTAAATGGCTGGTGCCGTTTTTTGCAGCGGTGGCGCTGCTGAACGCGTAGGTTTTAAGTGGGCAGAATAAAATAGAAAGGCTGGGAAGAAGCTGGGAGATGCATCACGGATTCTGACACAGCGGAAAGGAGAAGAGATGCAGTTAGTTCAGTTAGATATGAAGCAGATATCGAGCGAGGCAGAGATTTACGACTGCCTGGTCGGTCAGATGAATTTTACCAATGCCGATGAAAAACCGGAATGGATGAATGTGATTGAGATGAACGAGCGGGATCCGTATGAGATGGATACAGAAGAACAGCCGGAGGATCCGGAGTTTAAGAAAATTCTGGAGACACCGGAGAAGACATTGGATGGTCTGGTACAGATGCTGGCTGCCCGCCTGGCAGATGATTACTGCCTGGAAGTAATCCGGGATGAAGCGGCGGATGATGAGAAGAAAGAACTGGAAAAACGTCTGGAACGCGCACTGGAAGATGCGGCGCGCACAATCGATGAAAGAGACGGGAAATTGTATGCAATACTTGAGGATACAAAACCCATGGCATTCTCCGTTATCTGATGAGCCGGAAGAAGGATTGATTCCATGTGAGGTGGTTCGGTCTTCCCGGAAGACGATCGCCATCCAGATCACGGCGGAAGGACGCCTGGTACTCCGGATTCCGAGGAGGGCTTCGGTGCAGGCTGCGATGCGGTTTGCCGAGGAGCACCGCGACTGGATAGAAGTCCATTATAAAGAAGCGGTGGAACGCCAGAGGAACCGGAAAACATATGGAGCGGAAGAAATCCGAAATTTCACAGAAAAGCTGCGCCCGGTGCTCATGCACCGGGTTGCTTTATATGCGGCGTGCATGGGCGTAACCTATGGAAAAATCACAATCCGGAACCAGAAAACGCGTTGGGGAAGCTGCAGCGCAGCTGGAAACCTAAATTTTAACTGGCGGTTGGCACTTTTGCCGGAGGATCTGATGAATTATGTGATTGTCCATGAGCTGGCACACCGGCTGGAAATGAACCATTCCGCGCGTTTCTGGACGCATGTGGAGAATATACTGCCGGACTGGCGGGAACGGCGCAGGCGGCTTAGGGAGTATGTGATATAGAAAAGAAGCACAGACATAGATGTACTCTCGGAATCTTTCTGTGCTTGATTTTGAGAGATGATTTTTTGTCAGTTGTGCCCAAATTTCTGAGGCGTTGGCGTTGCGTCCGCCTCTGAAATTCGGGTGCGGCTGGCGGAAAATCAGCCACAAAAGCAAGTGCAAAAAAGACTCCGAGAGTACATCTAGATGATAGGAGGAACAAAATGGCAGAAGAAGTCTGGATGCTTCAGACCAAGAAAGCAGATTTTAAGCAGATCGGAGCGCGGTTTCGGATCGATCCGGTTACGGCGCGTATTATCCGGAACCGTGGGATCGAAGGAGAGGCGGCGATCGACCGCTATTTAAATGGCACGCTGGATGATCTGTATGATCCGATGCTGTTAAAAGATATGGAGCGTGCCGTTTCCATCCTGTGCGAGGCTGTGGATACTGGAAAGAAGATACGGATCGTCGGTGATTATGATATTGACGGCGTCTGTTCGACGTACATATTATTGCAGGCATTTGAACGGCTGGGCAGTGATGTAGATTTTGAGATACCGGATCGCATCAAGGATGGCTACGGAATCAATGAATCGATCATCGAACAGGCGCACGCGGACGGCGTGGAGGTGATTCTGACTTGTGACAATGGTATTTCCGCGTTCCATCAGGTGGAGCTGGCGAAGAAATATGGCATGACGGTTGTCATCACGGATCATCATGAGGTGCCCTTAGATGGGGAAAAAGAGAAGATTCCCCCGGCGGATGCGGTGATCGATCCGAAACAGGCAGACTGTCCGTACCCATTTCCGGAGATCTGCGGCGCAGTGGTGGCGTACAAGCTGGTGCAGGTTTTATATGCCCGCCGGGGCGTGCCGCAGATGGAATGGCTGGATTTGCTTGAATTTGCCGCGATTGCGACGGTCGGTGATGTGATGAAGCTGCAGGATGAGAACCGGATTCTGGTAAAATACGGTCTTAAAAAGATGGCGCAGACCAAAAATATAGGGCTTCGCAGGCTGGCGGAGAAAAATAATCTTGATCTGGGGGCGATCACAGCATACCATATCGGATTTGTCATTGGACCGTGCCTGAATGCGGGCGGACGATTAAAAACGGCAAAGGAAGCGCTGGCGCTTCTGAGGGCGCAGAGTGAGGAAGAGGCGGAACGCCTGGCAGAGGAACTTAAGGAATTAAATGATACCCGCAAGGATATGACCGAGCAGGGGACTGAGGCGGCGAAGCTGCAGGTAGAGAGCTGGTACCAGAAGGACAAGGTGCTGGTGGTCTTTCTGCCGGAATGCCATGAATCGCTGGCGGGCATTATTGCAGGGCGCCTGAGGGAATATTATCAGAAGCCGGCGATCGTGCTGACGCGCGGCGAGGAGGCGGTCAAAGGCTCGGGACGTTCCATTGATGAGTACCATATGTTTAAAAAGCTGACAGAGGTCAGCGATCTGCTGCTCAAATTTGGCGGGCATCCGCTGGCAGCCGGGCTTTCGCTGGAAGAGAAGAACATTGACGAGTTCCGGCGCAGACTGAATGAAAATGCGGGGCTGACGGAGGAAGATTTTAAAGCGAAAGTCTGGATCGATGTGCCGATGCCGGTGGGATATGTGACAGAACGGCTTGTGAGAGAGCTTTCCTGTCTCGAACCGTTTGGACAGGGTAACGAAAAACCGCTGTTTGCAGAGAAATCACTCCGCATCCGGGCAAGCCGCGTGCTGGGGCGCAACCGGAATGTCGTAAAAATGACGTTGGAAGAGACAGACGGACACGCGATCGAGGCGCTATATTTCGGTGACGGAACGGCGTTTGAGGAAGAGCGCGCCGGACGGCGAGAGATCGACGTCGTGTATTATCCGGACATCAATGAGTACAATGGAAGAAAAACGCTGCAGGCGGTGATCCGCCGTTATAAATTCCGGGGGTAAATGGCATGATAACGAGAAAAGATGTGATGCCGGTCAATTTCCTGAAAAAAGAAAAATTTACCGGAAGTGATACCGGGATGCGCTACCGGATGGAGATGACAAAGCGCGAAGTACCGAAAGAAGACGGCGCAGATGGCGAGACGGTCGAGGAGACAGTCCTGACCGTGACATCGTGGCCGGAACCATATGGATACGACGCAACGCCGGAAGAGGAGAAGACCCGCGAGGAATTTCCATTTTCGGAAGAAGGAATTGTGAGCGGGGTAGAGTGGCTGAACGGGCAGCATGCGCGGTATGTGAAGCCTGAAAAATAGACGGTTGCGTGAACAGAAAGAGTGAAAAAGTAGAATGAGTTGGAAAAAGACATTTTATGAGGGGCTAAAGAGCGGTATCCCCATTGGACTGGGGTATCTGCCGGTCTCCTTTACGTTTGGCTTCCTGGCGGTGTCGGGCGGTCTGCCGGTCTGGGTAGCAGTTTTTATATCGCTGACGAACTTAACGAGCGCCGGACAGTTCGCAGGGACAAACCTGATTCTGGCGGGGGCTGGGTACTTTGAGGTGGCATTGACGACGTTTGTCATCAACCTGCGCTATATGCTGATGTCACTGTCCCTGTCCCAGAAGCTCGATGAAAAGACGGGAACCGGGGCGCGCCTGGCATTGGCATTCGGCATCACGGATGAGACGTTTGTCGTCAGTTCCCTGCATCCGGGCATTTTGAAAGCGTCGTATATGCTGGGACTTATCACGATGCCGATTCTGGGGTGGAATCTTGGAACCTGGCTGGGAGGCGCGATCTCGGCGGTTCTGCCGCAGGCGCTGCAGAATGCGATGGGAATTGCCCTGTACGCGATGTTTATTGCACTGATTCTGCCGGCGGCACGCAAATCGCGGTCGGTGTGCTGCGTCATCATTCTGGCAGTTGTGATGGTGTGCATTTTAAAATATGTTCCGGTTTTTGCCGGTATTTCCTCCGGTTTCCGGGTGATTCTGGTTACGATCGCGGCATCGGCGTTCGGTGCATGGAAATTCCCGCATGATCCGGACGGTAAAGAAGCCGGTCAGGACGAGAGTCAGAAAGAGGGGGCAGAATGATGAATACAGCAGAGGCAGCAGGAGCAGCCGGAACACTCGATATGAAATACGTACTGACCTGTGTCCTTTTGATGGCACTGGTTACATATATTCCACGTGTTCTTCCGGTTACGATTTTCCGGAAACAGATCCGTTCGAAGTTTATCCGATCTTTCTTAGATTATACGCCGTATGCAGTGCTGGGAGCACTGACATTTCCGGATGTATTTACCTCCACAGGACATCTCTATTCGTCGGTCGGAGGAACGATCGTAGCGGTGATTTTGGGATATAAGGGAAAGAGCCTGGTGGTAGTGGCGATCGCGGCGATTGTGACGGTTTACCTGCTTGAGATGGCAGGCGGAGCCGGTCTTTTGGCGTCGCTTTCATTTTAAGAAAAATTTAAAATGAATATGCGCGAAAGCGCGGGAAATTCATCATAAATAAAAACGAAAGGTGCAGACAAGATGATTACAATGAAGGGAGCCGCTGTTTCGGCAAAGCTGAAAGAGCAGGTGGAAAAAGAGCTGGAAACCCTGACATGGGTGCCAAAACTGACGATTATCCGGGTGGGCGAGAATCCGGATGATATTTCCTATGAGAAAGGCGCGACAAAGAAACTGACTTCGTTCGGGCTTGAGGTGGAATCGAAGGTATTTCCAGGGAATATCTCGGACGAGGCCTTTAAGAAGGAGTTTGCGGCAATCAATGCGGATGCGTCGGTGGACGGTATTTTAATGCTGCGCCCGCTTCCAAAACAGATCAACGAGCAGGATATTGAAAAAATGATCGATCCGGCGAAGGATCTGGACGGTATTTCCCCAGTCAATATCGCAAAGGTGTTCAGCGGCGATACGAGCGGTTTTGCGCCGTGTACGGCGGAGGCAGTGGTATGCATGCTGAAAATGAACGATATCGCGCTTTCTGGCAAACGGGTGGCAGTCGTAGGAAGAAGCATGGTTGTAGGACGCCCGCTTTCGATGCTGCTTCTGCATGAAAATGCGACCGTGACCATCTGCCACTCGAGAACTGCCAGCCTGCCGGAGGTATGCCGGGAGGCGGATATTCTGGCTGCCTGCGTGGGAAAAGCAGCGATGATCAACCACACCTATGTAAAAAAGGATGCGGTTGTCATTGACGTTGGGATCAATGTAGATGAAAATGGAAAACTCTGCGGCGATGTGGATTTTGCCGATCTGGAAGGAACTGCTTCGGCAGCAACCCCGGTTCCGGGCGGTGTCGGCGGCGTGACGACGGCGGTTCTGGCACAGCATCTGGTGTGCGCGGCATGGATGAAACAGGAAAAAAATAGTAATAAATAAGCGAAAGAAAGTTAAGAGAAAAGCAATACATTTCCTCTCGTTTTCAGGTATAACTATAGTAAGAATGACAGTGTACCAGTTGTTGCTCCGGAAGGTCTGAACCCATTGTGGGTTGGAACTCACGGATGAAACAGAAAAACGGGAGGAATTTTTTTATGAGAAAAATGGGGATGATGCGAAACAGGATGGCATTTCTGCTGGCAGCAGGCACGATGACAATGACGTCGGCGGCAGGTTTGGCAGGTTGTACGTCCGCACCGGCATCGGTGACGGTGCAGTCGGCGGAAAATACGGGGATCACGGTGACGAGCCAGGAGAAAATCAAGGCGGAGCCGGATATTGCGGAAATTACCTACAGTGTCTATTCACAGGCGGCGGATGCGAGCACCTGCCAGTCGGAGAATCAGACAGATTTGGATGCGGTTCTGGCGCTTTTGAAGGAAAAGGGAATTGCAGATACCTCGGTGCAGACGAGCGGTCTGGGGCTGAATCCGATCTATGACTGGGACAATGGCAAGAAGATCACTGGTTATGAGATGACGACGGAGGTGGTTGTATCGGATGTTGCGATTGAGGATGCAGGGGCGATCATCAGCGATTCGGTCAATGCGGGTATCAATTCGATCGATTCGGTCCAGTACCAGTGCAGCAATTTTGATGAGATTTATCAGGAAGCGCTCAAAAAAGCCATTGAGTCGGCGCGCGTGAAAGCCGAAGCGATGGCGGAGGCAGGCGGCTGCAAGCTGGGAACGATGACGAATGTGCAGGAGTACAGCAGCGGGCAGCAGGCGCGCTATTATGACACTTCTTACAGCAGCGGCATGGCGATGAAGGAAATGGCGATGGAAGATGCGGGTGCAGGCAGAAACCTGATGCCGGGGCAGGTGGATGTTGAGGCAGAGGTGTCGGCTACGTTTTCCATTCAATAGGGATCAGCTGCATGAAAGGTTGTCTGGTTTTGGAGGAAAAATCGGATTTTAAACAGGAAAAGGGAATAAACACAAATTGTATAAACCTTCGCATATCTGGGATACTAACAGTGTGAAATGAATGGTCGGAAACGGCTGCTGTTTCATGAGAATGTAGAACAGAATGCGGAGGTTTATTTTTTATGTGGGGAATGATAACCGCGCTGGTTTCCGGCGCACTCATGAGTATACAGGGCGTGTTTAATTCTGCCGTGATGAAGCAGACCAGCATGTGGGTATCGGCTGGCTGGGTGCAGATAAGTGCGTTTGTGGTTTGCCTGCTGATGTGGCTTTTTACGGGGCGCGGCGCGGTATCGGAGCTTTGGCAGATCGAACCGCGGTATATGCTGACCGGCGGCGTGATCGGGGCATTTATCACGTACACGGTCATCAAGAGCTTTGACGCGCTGGGACCGGCAAAATCAGCGCTTCTGATCGTCGTGGCACAGATCCTGGTGGCGTACCTGATCGAGGTGTTTGGCTGGTTCGGTGTGGAGAAAGCGGGATTTGAGTGGCGCAAGGCGATCGGGGCGGCGGTTGCGATTGCGGGGATTGTGATTTTCAGATGGGAATAAAAATTTTCTGCTTGTGTTTAAAGGGGGTTTTGGTTAGAATAGAATTACGGACAAAACGCGCCTCGGAAAAAGAGGGGTGCAGAAGATGAAACAGACAAATCAAACAGTAAATCGGAAACGATGGATGCGAACAGGGGCAGTCGGCGTGGTATTTTTGGCGGCTGTTTTGTGTTTTGGTGTGCAGAGCCGGCGAGAGAAGCAGACGGTGGTGCTGGAGACGCAGAATAGTTTTTCAAAAGAAGTGGATGATTCGCAGGAAAGCTCCGAACGTCCAGCAAAACGGTCAAACGGCGGGTCAGTGGATGGGGATAATGAAGCAGCAGAGAACGCTGCGCCTGAGGGGCAATCAAAAGAAAATCCCCAAACGCCGGAACCGAGAATCCTATATATCCACGTCTGTGGCGAGGTAGCCGCACCGGGCGTCTATGAGCTTCCGGCGGGCAGCCGTATGTATGAGGCGGTTGAAAAGGCGGGCGGGATGACGTCGGAGGCGGCGCAGGAATCTGTAAATCTGGCGCAGGCGATCGAGGATGGACAGCAGCTTCGGATTCCGAGCCGGGAAGAGATTCGGAAATATCAGGAAACAGGGAAGGATGTCCCCGGGCTTCTGGGAGCCGGAGGCGCTGCTGGGAATGGCAGCGAGTCAGCTTCGCAGAAATCTGGAAGCAGTGCAGCATTGATTAATTTAAACACAGCTTCCAAAGAAGAGTTGATGACTTTAAATGGTATCGGCGCGGCGCGGGCGGAAGCGATTCTTTCTTACCGGGATCAGAAGGGCGGTTTCCGGACGATTGAGGATATTATGAAGGTGCCTGGCATTAAGAACGCGGCATTTCAGAAGATAAAAGATAAGATTACAGTATAGAGAGATAGAAGCATAGTGGTTGAGGTGGAGAATGGCGAAGGTATTAGTGGTAGATGATGAAAAATTAATAGTAAAAGGAATCCGTTTCAGTCTGGAACAGGATGGATTTGAAGTTGCCTGCGCCTATGACGGGGAGGAAGCGCTTCAGATGGCGAAGGAGACGGAGTATGATATGGTTCTTCTGGACGTGATGCTGCCGAAGCTGAACGGATTTGAAGTCTGCCAGGCAATCCGGGAGTTCTCCGAGATGCCGATCATTATGCTGACCGCAAAAGGCGACGATATGGATAAGATTCTGGGGCTGGAATACGGCGCCGATGATTATATCACAAAGCCATTTAACATTTTGGAAGTAAAGGCGCGCATCAAGGCGATCCTGCGCCGCAACTCCAAGAAATCGAGACAGGAGCCGCAGCAGACAAAGAAAGTCATCGAGGCGGGCGATCTGACGCTGGATTCGGACAGCCGCCGGGTCTTTATCGCTTCCCGCGAGATCAATCTGACCGCGAAGGAATTTGACCTTCTGGAGCTCCTGGTGTGCAATCCGGGCAAGGTTTACAGCCGCGAGGAGCTGCTGCGCTTTGTCTGGGGCAACCGGGCGGCGGCGGGCGGCGATGTCCGCACCGTAGACGTTCATGTGCGGCGGCTGCGCGAGAAGATCGAGCCGAGTCCAAGTGATCCGAAATATGTACATACGAAATGGGGCGTGGGGTACTACTTCCGGATTCGGTAATGTAGAAAAGAACTCAGAAGAGGATGAAAGGGGCGCTGCAGGGGAGTGTGTATCCCGGCAGCAGCTCTTTTTCTTTAGGTGACAAAGGCGGATGGGGCAGAGAATGAACGAGGAAAACCAAGAACAGGATCAGAAGAATGAAATTGCAGGGAAGCAGGAAGAGCCGGGACAGATAGTTTCAGAAAAAGTGGAGAAGAAACGAGAGAAGAAACCAAAGAAAAAGCGTCTTCGCATCCAGGGCGCCGCGTGGAGGCGGCTGGATAACACGGCGAAGCTCTTTGCGGCGGTGTCGGGGGAGGATTTAAGCAGTGTATTCCGGATTTCGGCGGTTCTGAAAGAAAAAGTAGATCCGGAGCTTTTGCAAAGGGCGCTTGTGCGGACACTTCCGGAGTTTGAAAATTTCCGGGTGAAGCTGCGGAAGGGATTTTTCTGGTATTATTTTGAGGCGAACAACCGGAATCCGGGCGTGGAAGAAGAACAGAGTGCACCGTGCCGTTTCATTGATCCGCACCGGGGCGCGCGGTTCCCATTCCGTGTGAGCTACTATGGATGCAGGATCAATTTTGAAGTGTTTCACGGGCTGACGGACGGACTGGGGGCGCTGCGGTTTGCTTCACGGCTTACAGAACATTATCTGGAACTGGTGAAAAAATTGCCGGTTATGGTGCAGGAGCGGGAGTTTTCGCCGCTCCGGGAGGACGATTATCTGCGACATTACCGGAAACTGCCGCATCGGCATTATAACAGCAGACCGGCGATTGCGATTCAGGGGGAATTTCTCCCATTTGATCAGATGGCAGTGCTGCAGGGGACGATTGAGGTGTCGGAACTGAAGACGGAATGCAGGAAGATGGGGGTCAGCATCACCAAATATCTGGCGGCGGTGCTTCTCTGGGCGATCATCCAGACGGAGACGGATGGGAAAACGCTGAAACGTCCGGTGGCGCTCAATCTTCCGGTGAACCTACGGAGTTTTTTTGAGTCGGAGACGCTGGCAAACTTCTTTGCTGTCGTGAATATTTCGTGGGCGGCGGGAAAGGCGCCGGAGGCATTGGAAGAAGTGATTGCGTCTGTGAGCCGCCAGATGGATGAGCAGATCGTGAAGGAGCGGCTGGAGGAGACGATCTCCTACAATGTGTCGAATGAGAAAAAATGGTATGTGCGGGCGATCCCGCTATTTGTCAAACATCTGGCGATGCAGTTGATTTTTCTGCACACCAGCCGCGCCCACACGATGACATTTTCCAATATCGGACCGGCGCAGGTTCGGGAGGAACTGAAAGATTCGATCGAGGGCTTTCAGCTTCTTGTCGGCGCATCGCCGAAGCAGCGGATGAAATGCGGGGCGGTGGCGTATGACGGGAAATTATGCCTGTCGTTTACGAGCGCGATGGCAGAGAACCGGCTTCCGAAGTTTTTCTTTCACTTATTGGAGGAAAAGGGCATCCGGGTAGAGCGCGAGAGCAATGGAATCACGGATACAGAGCATGATAAAGGACGTTATCCAGTGATTGCCCAGGATCGAGAGCGCGTGCGCCGTGCGGTGCGGGGATTTTATGTGTCATTGGTGCTCGTATCGCTTCTGGCGGGGCTTACGAATCTGGCGACTTATCATCGGATTCCGTTTAAATGGTCGCTTCTGACGGCGGGCGCGGCGGCATATGTGGCGATGACGCTGCGGTTTTCGGTCATGCGGCATGCGAGCCTGGCAGGAACGCTGGTGCGGCAGTCCCTGGGAATTCAGGCAATTTTGCTTCTGATTGACGCGCTTACAGGGCTTCGGGGGTGGTCGGTGGACTACGCGATCCCATGCGTCGCACTGTTTGAGGTGGCGGCGGTTCTTCTGATGATGTTAGTCAACCGGATGAACTGGCAGAGCTATTTTATGTATCAGATCACAATTACATTTCTGAGCTTTGTGCCGTTGATTTTCTGGAAAATCGGGTGGACGCATCATCCGCTTCTGACGGTGCTGGCAGCAGGTGTGTCGGTGGCAGCGCTGGCGGCGACGGTGATTCTGGGCGACCGGAGTGTGAAGCGGGAATTGAAGAGGCGGTTTCATGTGTAAATGGCAGGAAAATCGGTCACAGTAAAGGAACGATCTATAAAAATACGAAGATTGAAAATTTGGATGAAAGAAAGGGAAGAAGCATGAGTCGGAAAACAGTCAGCATGATAGGCAATCTGACGCGTGATATGATGAGTGACGTGATGGAGACATCGTTAAAGAAGCCGATCCAGACCGGCGAATTCCGGAAAAATCCGGTCGAACCGGCGTGGAGATGTCCGGCGGAATATATTTATGAGCTGGTAAAAACAGAACAGTTTGTGATGGAATATTTGAAGCCGAAGCAGGCGGTGACGGGGCGCGTCATTTTGCAGCTGCACGGCGGCGGGTATATCGGTCCGATGAAAAATATTTACCGGCGGTTTGCGGTTAAGTATTCACAGATCAGCTTCGGCGCGGATGTTCTGACGCCGGACTACCGGGTGGCGCCGGAGCATCCGTATCCGGCGGCGCTGGAGGATGCGGTGTACGCGTACCGATGGCTTCTGGAAGAGAAGAAATACCAGCCGTCCCAGATCGTGGTAGCCGGGGATTCGGCGGGCGGCGGCCTGGCGCTGGCGCTCTGTCTGTATGCGAAAGATCACGGGCTGCCGCTTCCTGCGGGCATTATCACGATGTCGCCGTGGACGGATGTAAGTCTGAGCGGGGCATCGTATGAGGAAAATTATACGATCGATCCACTGTTTGGTAATTCGAAGGAAAATATGTTGTACCAGTGCAGCTACATCGGGAATGCCAATCCGAAAAATCCGTATCTGTCGCCGCTGTTTGGAGATTTTGAAGGATTTCCGCCGATGCTGATGCAGGTGGGCGCGTATGAGGTGCTTTTAGATGATACGAGGGCGGCAGCGAAAAAGGCGCGCGCCGAGGGCGTCAAGGTGCGCTGCTCGGTCTATGACGGGATGTTCCATGTATTTCAGATGGGACTCGACCTGATTCCGGAGAGCCGCGAGGCATGGGAAGAGGTCGCGGAATATCTGCGGATCATCTACCGGATTCATCGGGAGCCGGAGGGAACGGTCGTGAAAAAGGTAAAAACGAGACGCAAAGAGACGGAAGACCGGGCGCGGCTGAATCTGTTGGCATTTTTAAAACGGGAGCTTAAAAAGTGAAGATTACGTTAGTGACAGTAGGAAAAATTAAGGAAAAATATCTGGAGGCGGCGATCGCGGAGTACAGCAAGCGGCTGGGGCGTTACTGCCGTCTGGAGATCGTGCAGGTGGCGGATGAAAAAACGCCGGATAAGGCGAGTGAGCTGCAGGAAGCGCAGATCCGCGACAAGGAAGGCGAGCGGATTCTGGCGCATATCAAGGAGGACGCGTATGTGATTGCACTTGCGATCGATGGAAAGCAGCGTTCCTCGGAGGAGATGGCGGCATGGATGGAAGATCTGGGCGTGCGAGGTGAGAGCCATCTGCAGTTTATCATCGGAGGTTCGCTGGGGTTGTCGCAGGCGGTGTTAAACCGTGCGGACACGAAGATCAGCTTTTCGCGCCTGACCTTTCCACACCAGCTGATGCGCGTGATTTTGCTGGAACAGATTTACCGGAGTTTCCGGATTATAAAAGGAGAACCGTATCATAAGTAGACATAATGCATGATGGATGATTAAAAATCAGCTATTCATAATGCGCGAGAGCAGTTCCAGATCCTCTTTTTTGACCTTTAAGTTAGATGCCACCTCGGTTCCGTCCGGGGCGGTCACTTTTAGGGAAATGACGCTGTCCTCGCGCAGCGCGCGGGTGTAGGCGGCTTTCAGAAAAGGGGAAAATTTAGGGTGGCGGGCTTTGAAACGCGCCCACTCGTCCCGAAATTGCAGTAAGGATGAAAGATTCATGTGATTAAGTCCTTTCCGTTTTAATAACTGATGGTAGTGTATCATGCGCGGGGAAGGCATGTAAAGAGGAAAAATTATCAGTAATGAGAGGTAGACTGGTAACTGTTCGCAGTAACGTAGACAGGAGAATCAAGATTCATGGAACAGGTACAGAAGAAAAATATACTAGGCACGGAGCCGATCGGCGGGCTTTTGCGGCAGTTTGCGGTGCCAAGCATTATCGCGATGCTGGTAGGCGCCCTTTATAATATCGTCGATCAGTTTTTTATCGGAAGAAGCGTGGGAGAGCTGGGGAATGCAGCGACGAACGTAGCGTTTCCGTTGACGATCTCCTGTGTGGCGCTGGCGCTTCTGTTTGGAATCGGCGGTGCGGCGTCCTTTAACCTGACGCTGGGAGGCGGCGATCGGGAAAAGGCGTTATTTTATATTGGAAATGCGGCGACGCTTCTGTTTGGAAGCGGTGTGATTCTGGGGACTGTGGCGCTTTTTTGCCTGACGCCGATGCTGCGCTTTTTCGGTTCGCCGGACAATGTGCTGGCGTATGCCAAAACGTATACGGGTATCACGGCTTTGGGATTTCCATTTCTGATTCTGACCAACGGCGGCGGGCATCTGGTGAGGGCGGACGGAAGCCCGCTTAATGCGATGCTTTACAATTTATCCGGGGCGCTGATCAATACAGTGCTCGATCCGCTGTTTATTTTTGGATTACATATGGGAATGGCGGGTGCTGCGCTGGCGACGATCATTGGACAGATTTTTTCAGGAATCCTGATTATCCGGTATCTGCGCCGTTACAAAAACGGACGGCTGACAGCGGCGCATCTTCGACCACAGAGAACATATGTAAGCATGATTACCTCATTGGGGGCGGCGGCATTTTTCAACCAGCTTGCGATGCTGGTGGTGCAGATCGTGTTAAATAAATCCTTGACCTACTATGGTGCGCATTCGGACTATGGGGAATCGATTCCGCTGGCGTGTGCCGGCATTATCACGAAGGTCAATCAGGTGTTTTTTTCGATCGTCATCGGTCTTTCTCAGGGGATGCAGCCGATCGCAAGTTTCAATTATGGCGCGAAAAATTATGCGCGCGTGCGGCAGGTGTATGGGTTGGCGCTCAGGTGGGGATTTGCGGTGTCGGCGGTGTCCTTTGCGTGTTTCCAGTTGATTCCGCGTCCGATCATCGGGCTGTTCGGGGAAGGATCGGAGATGTATTTCCAGTTTGCGGAAAAATATTTCCGGATTTACCTGTTTTTCACGTTCTTAAACTGTGTGCAGCCGATTGCGTCGAACCTGTTTACGGCGATTGGAAAACCGAAAAAGGGTATTTTCCTGTCCCTGACGCGCCAGATTCTCTTTTTGCTGCCGCTGATTGTGATTCTGCCGCTGTTTATCGGCATTGACGGCATCATGTATGCCGGACCGATCGCGGACTTTGTGGCGGGCGTGGTGGCGCTTGCGATGGCAGGCGTGGAGGTGAGACGGCTGCGGCGGATGGAAAGTGCGTCCGTGCATGCATAGGCGGATGGTATATTTTAGCCAGTCCTTCATATATTGAGGTAAGGAGGACGGGCTGATGAAGGAGGAACAATCAAAGCAGGATGTGAGGGCGCTGTTTCATTTTTTTTCCCGGAATATCCGGGAGCAGCTTCTGGCGCTTCCGCTTGAGGCGGATGGAATGGAAGAGGTACGGCTGCGGGTTAGCGCGCCGCTGTATTACATATATAAAAATAAAGAGTACACAGCCGGAAGTGGATTCCGGGTCAGCCGGGAGGATGTGGATGAAACGCTGCAATGCGCGGCTCGTTCTTCCCTCTATGCTTACGGGGAGGAAATCCGGCAGGGGTTTCTGACCGTGCAGGGCGGACACCGGATTGGCGTGGCTGGAAGGACGATACTGGAAAACGGACATATAAAGGCGATTCATCCGATAACCTTTTTAAATGTCCGTTTTTCGCATCAGATGATAGGATGTGCAGCAAAAATACGGTCGATTTTGACGGATCCAGGGACGGGAAGTATCCGGAATACGCTTCTGATTGCACCGCCGAGATGCGGAAAAACAACACTTCTGCGGGATCTGATCCGGATGGTGTCGGATGGAGAAGAGGGAAAGGATAGGGGCTCTGCTTTGACGGGGAGCTTTGAACGGCCTAAGGCAGGTGCAGGACATGAAAATAAAGCTGGAAAAATGGTGGAGATGAGGAAGCAGCATGGTGGAAAAGTGAGGGCGCAGACGGTCGGGGTGGTGGATGAGCGTTCGGAGATTGCCGCCTGCTATCAGGGAATCCCGCAAAACGATGTTGGCTGCCGGACAGATGTGCTGGATGCCTGCCCCAAGGCGGAGGGAATGATGATGCTGATCCGCTCGATGGCACCGGAGGTGGTCGCGGTGGACGAGATCGGCGGTGAGAATGATTTGGAGGCGCTTCGCTATGTGATGAACTGTGGCTGCAGGATTCTGGCAACCGTACATGGAAATTCGATGGAGGACATCCGGGAAAAACCGGGCTTGTCCTCTTTTTTGCAAGAAAAACGGTTTGAGCGGTATGTGGTGCTGGGAAATAGACGCGGACCGGGAACGGTGGAGGCGGTATATGATGCAGCTGGCGAGGAGCTCATATGTGGATAAAATTGCTTGGAATCTGCCTTGTATGTGTATCGTGTGCGGGGATTGGCGGGGGTGAGGCATTGCGCCTGATTGGCCGGAGGCGTTTTTTGGAGGAAGTAAAACGGATTGCCGCGGGACTGCGGGGAGAGATTGGGTATACACAGGCAGTTCTTCCTCTGGTACTGTGCCGGGCGGGGGCACGCGGGGATGGAAAAGCGGGGAAGCTATTTTTGGTGGCAGGAGAGCGGCTGGAAGCGAATCCAGAGTGTCCGTTTGGGAGTATCTGGGAAGCGGTTCTGGAAGAGCAGGGGATTCGTCCGATGTTAGGAACAGAGGAATGGGAGCTGATGTGCCGGTTTGGAAACAGCATCGGGTATCTCGATCTGGAAATGCAGCAAAAGACGCTGGCACTGTATCTGGAAGAATTGGAACGGGCGATTGAGCAGCTGCGGCGGGAAGAGCCGGAGAAGAAACGGCTGTGCTGGGGACTTGGGATACTAGGCGGGCTGTTTCTGGCAGTGGTGTTGATGTAAGTGGGGGAAGAAAATGGGAGTTAATCTAATATTTCGGATTGCGGCAGTTGGTATCCTGGTTTCCGTCCTCTGCCAGATCCTCAAACACAGCGGGCGGGAGGAACAGGCATTTCTCACAAGTCTTGCGGGTCTTCTTTTGGTACTGTTCTGGATGGTGCCGTATATTTATCAGTTGTTTGAGACGATGAAGGAATTGTTTGCGTTGTAATGTACTCTCGGAATCCTTCTGTGCTTGATTTTGTGAGATGATTTTTTGTCAGTTGAGCCCAAATTTCTGAGGCATACGTTGATGAAATTCGGGTGCAGCTGGCGAAAAATCAGCCGCAAAAGCGGGTGCAGGAAAGACTCCGAGAGTACATGGCAGGGAAGGACGGTAAAAAATGTCAATTTTAACCGTATCGGTTCTTGGGATCACGGCAGTTCTTCTGGCAGTCCAGCTCAAGGGAAAAGGCGGCGAGTATGGGACGTACATTGTGATGGCGGCGGGGCTGTGTCTTTTTTTCTATGCGGCGGGAAAGCTGGAAGTGATTCTGAAAACACTTCGGACGATGGAATCCTGCATCGGGATCAGTCCAGTGTATTTGTCGGCGCTTTTGAAAATGGCGGGAATCACTTATATTGCCGAATTTGCCTCCGGGATTTGCAAGGATGCCGGGTACGGTTCGCTGGGAACACAGATTGAGATATTTGCGAAGCTGTCCATTCTGGCGGTCAGTATGCCGATTCTGCTGGCATTGTTGGAGACGGTGAAGCAGTTTTTGGCGTAGGGAAGTGGTAAGTGCAGAAAAGCGGAGAGATGGTGAGAGCAGGTGACGGTGGGAACAAAGATGGTTGTGCGGGCAGTGAGCGTTATATTCTTGAGTGTATATTTGATGGCAGGAAATCATTTAACGGTGTCGGCGGCAAATGGTGAAAAGATATCCGAAGATTCGGATTTCAGTGTTTCTGGCGAGAACATGGATTCTCTTCTGAACTCACTGGATTTAAGCAGAATCGAAGCATTTTTAAGGGAAGCGGGAGGTTCGGCAGTCCCGGGGCTTTCATTCCGGGAAATCCTTTCGATGCTTCTCTCTGGCAATTATCAGAGTGTGGTTCGGATGATGATGGATTTCTGCCGGACAGCCCTATTTCGGGAAATTTCAGAAAATGGCAGATGGATGGGGCAGGTCATCCTTCTGGGAATTTTAGGAGCGGTGTTCGCCAGTTTTTCGAGTCTCTTTGCCGACAGTCAGGTATCGGAGATGGGCTTTTATGTCACATATCTTCTGATTTTTACACTGCTTGCCGCCAGTTTTTTGAATGGGGTGCGGATCACGCGGACACTGTTGGAGCAGCTCTTTGAATTTGTCCGGGTGCTGGTTCCTGCTTTTTTTCTGGCTGTTTCCTTTTCCGGGGGAAGTACCTCGGCAGCAGCCGGATATGCGTGGACACTTGCTTCTGTCAATGTGGCGGAATGGGTGTTTTTACAGTTGTTTCTGCCATGCACCCAGTTGTATGTCCTGCTGTCGCTGGCGGGACATTTAAGCTCGAAGGATTTGTTTTCAAAAGCGTTGGAATTGCTGGAACAGGGGATGCGCTGGGGCAGCAAGGCGCTTTTGGGAGTGGTGCTGGGCTTTCATGTGCTGCAGGGAATGATTGCGCCGTATACAGATTCGGTGCGCCAGACGGCGCTGCGGCGGGCGGTCAGCCTGATACCGGGAATCGGACAGGGCGCGGCGGCAGTGTCGCAGGTACTTCTTGGAAGCAGCGTCCTGATTCGGAATACGGTGGGCATCGGGGGAGTGCTTGTGTTGGCGGCGGTGTCGCTTCTGCCGCTTTTGAAACTTTTAATCCTCTATCTGGGGTGCCAGGGAAGCGCGGCGCTTTTGCAGCCGGTCAGTGACAGCCGGGTGGTGGAGGCAGTCGGCGCAGTGGCGAAAGGATTTTATTTTTTGCTGGCAGCAGCTGGTTCGGCGTTGGTGTTATTTGCACTTTCGATCGCGGTGGTGTGTGCGAGCACGAACGCGGCTTATTTTGCGGGGTAGAAGATGGAAGTAATTACTCACTGGGCGGGGAATATCGTCAGTTATCTTGTGTTTCTGACCGTTCTGACCGGGCTTTTGCCCGCACATAAGTATGAAAAATATATTCGCCTGTTTGCGGGCTGTATCTTGCTTCTGATTGTGCTTAAGCCGCTGACGGACGGGCTGCGGCTGGAGGAGCGGCTGAATTATCTGTTTACATCTCTTTCGTTTGAAAATGAAGCGGGCGAGCTGAAAAGTGAGATGGATGAGATAGAGGTGCGGCGCAGAAATATGGTTTTGAGCCAGTATGAGGCGGAAGCATCCAAGGAGGCGGTGCGGGTGGCAGCGGAAGCGGGATTTTCCGTGGAAAAGGCGGATGTAGAGCTGGAAAAAGATCCGGAGTCGGAGCAATTTGCCTCGGTGCGGAGTGTGACGGTGTATGTGGCGGGAAGTGAGGCGGGGATGGAAGCGGGGATGGAAGCGGCGGAACTGGAGGAGAATCAGAGTTCGATGATTGAAATAGAAAAAATTCCCCCGATTGAAATTTCACTTGAACAGGAGCAGAAGCAGGGAGAACCCGCCGCCGCGCAGGCAGTTTCATGGATGAATGGGGAAAAGATTTGGGAGCTTCAGCAGCGGCTGGCATCGTTTTATCAGGTGGAGGCGGATCATGTGGAAGTCAGGATGGAACCTTGACAAGGAATGGGTCAAACGAAATGAAAAATGGCTGATTTTGCTGGTGCTTGGGCTGGCAATTCTGATCTTATATGCGCCGTTTGGGAAGAAGACGAGTGAGACGGGAGTCTGGCAGTCAGGGGAAAGATGGGCGGAGAGTGAAACAGAAACAAACTCTGGGCATAGAGCAGGGCAGGACAAAAATGGAAGTTCAGAAGAGAGTGGTTCGGATGTCGAAACAGGTCTGCCAGGCACTGCATCCAGGCAGGACACCAACCGCCTCTACGAGCTTCGCCTGGAGCAGCGGATCCGGGACGTTTTAAAGAAGGTGGACGGCGTGGGTGAGGTGGATGTGATGCTGACTCTGTTTTCTTCTTCGGAAAAGGTGCTGCGGGTGGATAAGGAGAGAAGCCGGTCGTCCACCTCGGAGACGGATTCTTCGGGTGGTACGCGGCAGCAGGCGGATGAATCGCTGCGGGAGAGCACCGTGCTGGCGGGAAGTTCAGGCAGCGGGGAACCGGTAGTTGAAAAAGAGCTGGCACCGGAGATTTCCGGTATCGTGATCAGCGCACAGGGAGGAGGAAATGCGTCGGTACAGAAGGAAATTTCGGAAGCGATGCAGGCATTATTCGGACTGCCGGCACATAAAATAAAAGTATTAAAGCGGGTGGAATAAAGGAGTATGCAAATATGAGAATGAAGATGAAACGCGTTTTCAGGAGAAATCAAATCATCATCACGACGCTGGCGATCATGATTGCGGCGGCGGGGTATCTCAACTATGCGGGAAAATCCGATCTGCCGGGGGCGGATACATATGAAGCGGGGGCGACCAAGATTTCAGATAGCGATATATATTCGGAAAATCAGGCGGTGTCCGGAAGCGTGGCGGACGGTGAATATGAGGAGATTGCAAGTCTTGACGATCCGGGAGAGGGAGATCCGCTGGCAGCAGGCAGTGAGGAAGGCACAGCGCAGGGAGCGGCGGACGGAGATGAGGCATCTGCGGACAATCCGGCAGTCGATAACCCGGGCGAGGCGGTTTTGACAGGCGGAACCGGCGTGGCAGAGTACATAGCCAATGTACAGCTCAGCCGTGAACAGATCCGCGCCAAGAACCGCGAAGCGCTGAATGCCCTGATTAACAATGAAAATCTGGATGCGTCGGCAAAAGAGGCAGCCGTTCAGGATATGCTGGCACTCAATGCGATAGCGGAGAAGGAAAATGCAGCGGAAACGCTTCTGATGGCGAAAGGATTTGCCGATCCGGTTGTCAGCATCACGGATGGAAAAGTGGATGTCGTTGTCAACGCGCCGTCCATCACAGATCCGCAGCGCGCGCAGATCGAGGATATTGTAAAACGGAAAACCGAGATATCGGCGGAAAATATCGTGATTTCCCTTTTAAACCTGGGAGATTGAGGAAGTTCGGATGAGTTAATGTTCACGGGTAGGCACTTTTGGAACCGAAAGTGCCGTAAGAAAACGTGGTGGCAGCAGGAATTTGCCGTATTAAAATGCGAAGCCACGGCAAATTCCGTTACTGGGCACGTATGCGTGAACAGTAACTCGGATAAGATTCGAACTGGAAATGCCTTTGCAAACTCCTGTATTTTTGGTATAATAAAAACACTTAATTGAAATGTATTTCTGGAAGTATTCGAGCATCTGTTTTTTGTGGGAAGAGAAGATTCCGGGCGTACATGGAAGTGGTCAGGAGGGATTTGGAATGGCGAGAGAAGCAGAAGATAGAAGCACACATATCGTATATGAAAAGGACCGCATTGGAGAAGTGAAAATTGCCGATGAGGTAGTGGCGATCATCGCAGGTCTGGCAGCGACCGAGGTAGACGGTGTCGATTCGATGGCTGGCAATATCACAAATGAACTGGTCGGAAAGCTCGGCATGAAAAATTTGAGCAAGGGCGTGAAAGTGACCGTAACCGAGGATCACGTGATTGTGGATCTGTCCTTAAATATGAAATATGGCTACAGCATCCCGGCAGTCAGTGAAAAGGTGCAGGACAAAGTAAAGACAGCGATTGAAAATATGACCGGTCTGATGGTTCTGGAAGTTAATATTAAGATCGCGGGTGTCAATATGCCGGCGGAAGCATAGCAGGTTTCGTGTTTTCGTAGCTTTTCATTTTCTTAACACAAAATACTCAGTTTGACCTTGACGGGGAAAAAACCGTATGATATGATGATCGCGTTAAAAGGGAGTAGTTATAACCATGTAACCAACAGACCCTGAGGATAGTAAACCTCATGGTTACATGCCTTGTGTAAGTCAGATGGCAGTGTGTTTTTGTAACAAAAAGCGTGTGCCGTATGATTCAAATGTGAGGAACAAGACTTTTAGCATATGTGGATGAAACGTATGCTGAAAGTCTTTTTTGTTTTATTAGGAAAAAGCGTCCTATGAAACAAAAACGCTCACATGGATGTATACCTAGCGCGAAGAAAGACAGCTGCCAGAGCAGGTGTATCCTGGCAAGGGGCTCCAGGAAACAGGATATTTATGAAGGAAAACAAAATTAACAGGAGGAACAACATGGAATTTTTATGGGAAGGCGTCATGGCGATCACGCCGCAGCAGGTTGTGATGTATCTGATCGGCGGGCTTTTGATCTGGCTGGCGGTCAAAAAGGAATACGAACCGGCGCTGCTTCTGCCGATGGGATTCGGCGCGATCATGGTAAACCTGCCATTATCCGGCGTCATTAACCAGGTGACGGAGGGCATCGGGGAGACACAGGGTATTATACAGTGGCTGTTTGAGACGACGATCAGCGCGTCGGAGGCGCTTCCGATTCTGCTCTTTATCGGAATCGGGGCAATGATTGACTTTGGACCGCTTCTGTCACAGCCGATCATGTTTTTATTTGGTGCGGCGGCGCAGTTTGGCATTTTCTTTGCGATCTGTGCGGCATCGCTGATGGGATTTGAACTCAGGGATGCGGCATCGATTGGAATCATCGGTGCGGCGGATGGACCGACTTCCATTCTGGTTTCCCAGATCATGCATTCCAACTATGTGGGCGCGATCGCGGTGGCGGCGTACTCCTACATGGCGCTGGTGCCAATCATCCAGCCATTTGCGATCCGTCTGGTGACGACGAAAAAAGAACGCCGGATTCACATGACCTACAGTCCGAAAAATGTGTCCAAAACGACCAAGATCGCATTTCCGATTGTAGTTACTATCATTGTCGGACTGATTTCTCCGGCATCGGTGGCGCTGGTCGGATTTCTGATGTTTGGAAACCTGATCCGCGAGTGCGGCGTGCTTCCGGCACTTTCCCAGACGGCACAGAACGAGCTGGCAAACCTGATTACCCTGCTGCTTGGCATCACGATTTCGTTCAGTATGCGTGCGGATGCGTTTGTGCGGGTTGACACACTTCTGATTATGGGAATCGGTCTGATTGCATTTATCTTTGATACGATCGGCGGTGTGCTGTTTGCTAAATTTATGAACCTGTTTTTGAAGACGAAAATCAATCCGATGATCGGTGCGGCGGGCATTTCCGCATTCCCGATGTCCTCACGCGTGGTGCAGAAGCTGGCGATGGAGGAGGAAAAGGGAAATATTATCCTGATGCATGCGGTCGGCGCCAATGTATCGGGGCAGATCGCCTCGGTCATCGCGGGCGGACTGGTTATTAAGCTGGTAAGCCAGTATTTGTAATATAGGTCTGTCGGGCAGATAAAATGGAAAAGGAAGGCTGCACTTGAATGATGAAAAATCAAGAGACAGCCAGTGCACTGATTGAGATGGAGGAAAATATCGGATGTGGAATAATTTTTTGATTTCGCTGGCAATTATGGGAAAAGGAATGGCGGGAATTTTCGTCGTTGTCCTGATTATTACGGCAGTGGTGCTGATTTTAGGTAAGTTAAAGTAAAATATAAATTGGAAAAAGTATCTTTCTTTTTTCTTTCAGTTTTATGCAGTTCGTTGACATTCGACAGAGGTAAATCTATAATAGAAACATTGTTTGTAAGAGTTTGAAAGGGCCAGAAGGAGACATGAGAATGAGTCAACGAAATAAAATTCAGCGCCTGCTGCGAAAAGGCGCTTTGGCAACTTGTTTATCCCTGTCAGTTGCGTGCAGTAGCTTATCGGCAGTTACAGCGTATGCAGGACCGGCGGATGATCCGGCAGCGGCAGCACCAGTGATCGGACCGGGCGGTCCGGGAACCACGAACGCGAATGCGGGACAGCAGGCGGATAATTCCTATTATAATCAGACGTTATCTAATCCGGTTGTCAATCCGGTGGACAAGTATTCCTATAGCCAGATGGTAAACGATATTTCGGCGCTGGCAAGCCGTTATCCGGGAACGGTGACAGTGAAATCGATCGGAAAATCGGCGGACGGACGTGATATCTACGATGTGATTGTCGGCAATCCGAACGCATCCAAGAAGATTCTGTTCCAGGGGGCGATTCATGCCAGAGAGTATATCGTTGTACCGCTGATGATGCAGCAGCTCGAGTATCTGGCAGCTGGATTTACGAATAATGGTACCTATATGACGCAACCGCTTTCTAACATATTGGGACAGGTGGCATTTCATTTTGTGCCGATGCTGAATCCGGATGGAGTCACGATCAGCCAGATGGGCGAGAATGGTATCCAGTCGGAGGAACTGCGCCAGACGATGCAGGCGGCGTACGCGGCGGACAAGGCATCCAGCCGGACAACGGTCAGCTATGAAGAGTATGTGAGACGCTGGAAGGCGAATGCACGCGGTGTCGATCTGAACTATAACTTTGCAGCAAACTGGGAGGGAATCAATGTGTCTTTAACCCATCCGTCTGCAAATGGTTATAAGGGAACCAACCCACTGTCAGAGCCGGAGAGCCAGGCAATCGCGAACCTGATTCAGGGAACGGGATTCAATGCGGTTATCAACTATCATGCGATGGGAAATGTGATTTACTGGGATACGCAGAACAACCAGAAAGCGGCAGAGTCCAAGGCGCTGGCAAACGCTGTTCATGCCTTGAATGGTTATTCCGTTCTTGGAAGCAAGGGCGTCGGCGGCTTGAAGGACTGGCTGCAGCAGGCAGCAGGCATCCCTGGTATCACGATCGAGGTAGGACGTTCCACCTGCCCGGTATCTTTCTCGGAATATCCGGCGATCTGGAACCAGAATAAGGCAGTCCCGGCAACGCTGGGATATTATGTGGCGACACATTGATGATGGAATAAAATGAAGATTAGATAGAAAAAGGATGTGCGACTGGAGTTGAAAGTGGTCGTGCATCCTTTTTTGTTTCAAGATTTGGAACGAATCAACAAAAACAGGAAGCTAAAACTATACAAAATGGAAAATACATTCTTTTTTCAAAAATATGGTTGACAAATTCTGCAACATGATCTAATATAAAATCACAAAAGGAACAAAAATTCCATAATCGACAAAAAGGAACAAATTAAATGAAATGGAGGATTTCAACATGAAAACAAGAGAAGTTGTATTCTACAGCGAAGGCGCAAAGATGGTAGGAGATATTTATCTCCCGGATGATTACAAAGAGGGCGAGAAGAGACCAGCAGTTCTGTGTAACTCTGGATGGACCGGCGTTAATAAGTGCTATCCGGCACTGTTTGCAAGAGCTTTAACAGCAAGAGGATTTGTATGCATGGGCTTCGATTACAGAGGATTTAAGCCGAGTGAGAATGTTCATCCATGCCTGCCGAAGTACACAACCCTTGAGACAGAGGTTGAAGACGTGGCAAACGCATTTACTTTTATGCAGATTCAGCCGGAAGTAGAGCCGGAACGCTGCGGACTTCTTGGATGGGGTGTCGGCGGTGCTGTATGCGTAACCGTTGCAGCGCGTGACAAGGAAGTAAAAGCGATTGCAACCCTGAACAGCTTTGTAAATGGCGAGCGCTGGATGCGTGACGGCATGGGAAATGATAAGTTTGGAAAGAGCGTTGCACGCCTCAGAGAAGACCGTATCAAGAGAATTACAACCAACGATCCGGTTCTGATGCATCCGTACACCGATTATCCGAACATCACAGAGAGCGGCGATTTCTATACAGACCATGTATTAAAAGAGATCAACGGCGGTATCGGCGATTCTGTCAACAAGGATAATGGCGAGGAGTTCCCGACCCCGATGAGCACCGCAATCGGCGAGAGCTTCATCCGTTTCAACGTAGAAGACCTGCTTCCGAGAATCGCACCGCGTGCTGTCTTTGTAGGTCATGGCTATTATAACGAGCTGCATCAGCGTGTAGAGGCAGAAGAAGCATACCGTCTGGCACAGGAGCCGAAGCAGTTATACTATGTAGATGGCAAGCACAATGAGTGGATGTTCGACGACGATCCGAAGTTCCAGGCACTGGCTGACGCGCTGGCAGCATTCTACAAGGAGAATCTGAAAGCATTCCAGTTTGGTTTACAGAAATAATCTATGGACAGAGAAAAAGAGATTGCATATTTAATGCAGGGAGCGTATGACCTCCATATGCACGCAGCCCCGTCCCCCTTTCATCGAGTTTTGGATGATTACGGGCTGTTAGAAGAAGCCGGGAGAGCCGGAATGGCAGGAATTATGCTGAAATCTCACTATGAGTCCACGATTGCGCGGGCAATTCTGGCCAATATCCACTGTGCTTCGTGTACGAAAGCCTATGGCGGTCTGGTGTTAAACTGGCCAGTCGGAGGACTCAATCCATATGCGGTTGAAAATGCGATGAAGCGCGGATGCCGTATCGTGTGGATGCCGACCCGGGACGCAAAGAACTCTTTGTGTTCCGGGAATATGCCGGGAGATTTCTTTGACCGCTCTGGAATCTCTATCCTGACCGAAACAGGGGAGCTGAGGGCGGAAGTTTTGGAGATTTTGAGGATTGCCAGAAAGTATGATGCGGCAGTCGCGACCGGGCACATCAGCCCGGAGGAAAGTATTCTCCTGTGTCAGGAGGGAATCCGGCAGGGAAACCGTATGGTTCTGACACATCCAGAATTTCCGCGGACGCGTGTCGATGTAAAAACGCAGAAACAGCTGGCAGCTCTGGGCGTTTATATTGAAAAATGCTGGTATAATGTGGCAGAAAAGGAATGCACGGCGCAGGAGATGGCAGACCATATCCGGGTAGTCGGAGCCGAACACTGTTTTATGGTAACGGATCGGGGGCAGACTTCAAGAGAACACCCGGTGGAAGCGATGAAGTTGTTTATGCAGACATTGCTGGATGAGAGAATCACGGAAGATGAGATTTATGTGATGACGCATACGGTGCCCCGGAAGGTGCTGGGAGAGTTATAGTAAATTTGATAATTGAATATGAAAAAATAAAAAGGTCAAAAATCAATTATAAGTTTACTTATAAGAATTCTTGACCTTTTTATTTTTTTCGAGAAGTACTTTTAAGAAGGTAAGGGATAATATAGTGTACTGGAAGGAGGATATCTATGGAATATACCAATATGTCGTTTCTATATGATTTTGCATTTATGTCGCTGCTGCTGATTATAGCCCAGTTCCTGCGTTCCCGTATAAAATTTTTGCAGATGTTTTATATTCCAGCGTCTGTTCTGGCAGGTCTGATGGGACTTGTCCTGGGACCGCAGTTTTTAAACGTGATTCCGTGGAGCGGTAAAATAGGAAGTTATGCTTATATGCTGGTATGTGTATTATTTGGCGGTTTGTTCCTGGGAAAAAAAGATAAAACCAATGTAAAACAGATTCTGACAAAGGTGGGCGATTCCTTTTGTGTCAATATGGGAGCTGAATTTTTCTGTTTTGGTATTGCACTGCTGGTAGGCGGTGCACTGATGAAAATTTTGTTTCCAAATGTATTTACAGAAATTGCCCTGCTGATGCCATCTGGATTTTGCGGTGGACATGGCTATGCTTCAACGATTGGAACGGCACTTAACAATTCACTGGGACGTGAAGATGGCGTTGTACTGGGGCAGACGTTTGCAACCGTGGGCCTGTTAGTTGGTTTGTTTGTAGGAATTGCCTGTATTAACTATGCAACCAGACATGGAGGAACACGTCTGGTAGAAAAAGCGGAATCTCTTCCGGAAGAGTGCCGCACAGGAATCGTTCCAGTAGGTAAGAGAAATTCGATGGGAGAAGAAACCATCAATCCAATGAGTATGGATCCGTTGGCATTTCATCTTGCACTCACGCTGACTGCAACACTGTGTGGTTATAAGTTCTACGATTTTTATAAACAGTTCTTACCGAATGTAGAATTACCGGTTATGTGCCTGGCAATGATATTTGGTGTCATTATTAACACGATTATAGGGCATACTCGTTTTAAAGACAGTATTGATGAGCATGTGGAAGGACGGATTGGTTCGATGGTAACCGATTATCTGGTTGGCTTTGGTGTGGCATCTATTTCGATTTCCATTGTACTTGAATTTGCAGGTCCGATTTTAGTTTTATGTGTATTAGGAATGCTGACATCCCTGTTTTTAGTATTTGTAGTTGGACAGAAGCTGTTCCGCAATTTCTGGTTTGAACGATCAATTTTTGTATTTGGATGGACAACAGGAGTGGTGGCAATCGGTGTTACGCTTCTTCGAATTGTAGATCCGGAAGGAAAGAGCGGCACATTGAATGACTATGGATATTCGTATACGCTGCAGTCCGTGATTGAGGTCTTTATCATCGCATTTACGCCAATTTTGACGGTTTCCATGGGATGTATTGCAGTTGGTGTGATTGAAACGGGAATTGCTGTGGTGCTCTTCCTGATATGTGCAAAATGCTTTGGTGTACATAATGAGAGGATGAATGAGCTTCGGGAAGGTGAAGCAGAGGTCATAAGTAAATAAGTCTTTGTATATTCTGAAAAATGTGTGGTTGGACATGAAAATGAACAGCCACACATTTTTTATTGATAGAAAGTTCGCCTCGGACTAATGTAGGTGAAATAGAGGAGAATGATGAGAGAAAGAAAATCTCTCATTTTTATGGTGAAGTGCATTGACTCCCCAGATTCCCAGAAGGACGAGAGCAATACCGAAAAATTCATGGAAACCGAAAGGCTCGCTAAGAATAATAACGCCTGTAAATACAGCTGTAACAGTGGAGATGCCGCTGAAGCTGGATGCAGTAGCCATGGACATATGGGTAAAAACTATGTTCCGCAGTGCTGAAGCATAAAGTGAGGACCCGATGGATAAGGCAAGAAGACAGCCAACGATAACAGGATCCGCGAGCGGACGAAATAACTCGATGGGATCGTTGGAAACAAGGTGCGTTATCAGAGAAATGCTTCCATAAACGGCGAACATAGCGAAGCTCATAGCATAGGTAATGTCCAGAGGTGTCAGATGTTTTTCGAGCTTCCGGATACAGAGATTTAAGGAAGAGGACATAAAGGCAGCCATTAACAACAGGAAAAAGCCCCATACGGTTGCAGCCTTATCCTCAGAATTTCCGGCAACAATGAAAATACCTAAAAAGCTAAGAAGAATAAAGAAAAATTGTCCTGCAGAGGGCTTTTCGTGAAAAAACGGAATGGCAAGCAAGGTGGTGATTAGCGGGATTAATGCCAGAATCACACTTGCTTTCCCAGAAGGATAGAAGCACATGCCGGTGGTTTCAAAAAAGCCATTAAGCAACTGGAAAATACAGATAGGAAGAATACATATGCCCATATCACGAAGAGAACGTAGATGAATTCGTTCGGTATGTTTTAAGGCGTAAAGTAGCACAAGACAGATTGCAAAACGAAGTGCAATTAGTAGTGCGGTATCTCCATTTAGGCGTGCAGTTAAGATTTTTAGCGGTAAATAAGAAATGCCAAATAAGAAGTTGTATAGGATAGCTCCTAGGATTGGATTAGTTTGTGCAAATTTCATGACGTTCCTTTCAACATGATTATATGATAAATGGTTCAATATAGGAAATATATGTCAAAGAAACCTCTGTAATCAAGGAAGAATTGCAGAGGTTTCTTTAATTTTTATATGTTTTTATATTTTGTGCGAACGCTTTTAATTTGAAAAGCTATACCTTATCGGAACTGCCAGATCCTGTTTTATCAAATTTTTTATAATTTTTAATCAGAATTCCCAGACTGGCGGTGGCGCCGATCATGATGAGGGCGGCGAACATTCCGCCGAAGTTTGCGATGATCTTGACACCATTGACACCAACGGTTGCGATCATGATGTAGCCGACTGCCATCGGAACGACACACCACACAAGCTTTAACCACATCGGGGAGTCCGGGGAATCCGGGTTGATACCCTGAGTGGAGATGCCTGCCATAGCGATACAGTTGGAGTTGCAGGCGGTAATGGTGCTGAGGAAGATCAGAACAACGAATAATGGGATGATCAGATTTCCAAGCGGAAGAGCTCCTAACATATCATAAGGAACATTCTCAACGCCGCGGTCATAAGATGCAACGAGGTCGAACAGTCCAGAAGTCTGAACCCACAGAGAGGTACCGCTGACTAAAACCATCCACAGGGCACTGACAGAAGCACAAAGACCTACATATAATCCAAGCACGTGTTTTACCTTGCGTCCATAAGCGATCTGTCCCATGAAAGCGCCAGAGGTAGGTGCCCATGCCATCCAGCTGAACCAGTAGAAGGTGGTCCACCACTGCGGCCACTGGGTTCCAACGGATTCACCAGTAATCAGGATACGTTCAATAAAGGTACCTGCGAAACCGCCCAATGCCTCGGTAGAGAGGTTGAACAGGAAGGAGGCATTTGAAAATACCAGCAGGAAAATCAGGAAAATAGCAAAGCCGTATACGTTGATATTGGAAACATGCTTCATAGCTTTCTGGATACCGGAAACAGCCGTAGCAACCGTGACAGCGGCAACGACAATACCGACCATAAACCAGAGGCGGGCATTAGATGGAAGTCCAAGCATTTTAGAGATACCACCGGAAATATTCATGAATGCCTGTGCAACAGAACCAGCCATACCGGCACCGATGGCAAATAAGGTGATTGCGTCGATGGTCTGCATCCAGCGAGGATGGTAGCAGCGGTCACCCAGAAGAGGGGAAACTTCACTGGCGATGGAATACGGCTTTTTCGCGTTGTAATACATGAAAGCAAATACAACCGCCGGAACCGTATACATACAATATGGAACGATCGTCCAGTGAAGGAACATGGTTTCCATGGCAAATTTCAGGGAACCGCTGGTAGAAGGTTCAACGCCGTATAATTCGGTCGGCGGGTACGCGTAATGCGCGATCGGCTCCCCCGGTCCCCAGAAGAGGACACCGGCTGCCATGGTTGTTGTGAGGGCGATAGTAAACCAGGAAAAATTGCTTAGTTCTGGTTTGGCGTCCTCACCGCCGATTCGTACATCGCCAAATTTGGAAAACATGGCAACAACGGCGACGATTACGATTGCAAGGGCGAGAATGCTGGCAGCCCAGCCGAGATTTTTGATGATCCAGTTGTTGATATTATTGATGACTCCCAGAAAAGTTTCCTGATCGACAAGGCTTAAAACAAGGAACGCGACCAGAATAATAAATGGCGGGAAAAAGGTCATGATGCGAATTTTTGAGTTTTCATTTTTAGCATTTTTATCAGTCATTTATGATTCCTCCTTGTAGGGTGTATCCCAGATAGGACGATAGTCCTCCGGGTGGCGGTCGGTCAGAACGGTATTAAAATCACGTTCTTTTGCAATCCGGTTTAAATCAACGCTTCCATATAAAATAGCTTCTTCCTGGACGCCGCAGCTGTCAATCCGTTCTCCAATAGGACTTACCAGCTGGCTTTTTCCTGCGAAGATCTCATCGCCGGACAATCCACAGCGGTTGACTGCGGCTATGTATACAAGATTGTCCAGGGCACGGCACGCAAGGTTTAAATCCCACCATTCTTTGAAATAGTAGCTGGCGCGCCATGCGGCCGGGACTAAAACCAGTTCGGCACCGGCCAGTGTCAGCAGGCGGACGGTTTCTGGAAAGCATACGTCGTAGCAGATGACGACGCCGATCTTTCCGAGTTTTGTCTCAAAGACCGGGTACTGGGTGCCGCGCTGCAGATAAGTTCGTTCGTCTCCGACGGGATGCGTTTTTGAATAATGCCCGAGAATCGTGCCGGTATCATCGATCAAAAAAGCAGAGTTTTCGACGCCAGACGGAGTAGACAAAAGGATCGGAGCCAGAATAAAGACGGAAAGTTCCTTCGCCAGGGTACGCATCCGCGTCAGGGAAGGGCCATCTTCGGTTTCCGCAAGCTTCATCATATCCGGGATGCGGGAACCCAGATAACCTACATTAAATACCTCAGGCAGACAAATCAGTTTTGCACCGTGGGCCGCTGCTTTTCGGATCTGTTTTTCTGCCTTATCAAGATTATTAGAAACATGGAACAAATCGCAGTCCATCTGGAGCATGGCGATTTGGTAAGGTGATCGAGTTTGTTGCATTTGAGTATCCCCTTCCTAAAATAGAATATTTATTCCATAAACGACATTTATGATATAATTATAGAATTTATAAAGGAATAAATCAACCAAAAATACAATAACAAAGAACAAATTTACCTTTTTTACAAAGAAATCCTCCGAAATTTGTCTGCTTTGACGAAAAACAAATGTCAAATTGACGAATTTCTAAGGAAAGTATATAATAAAACCAAACGAAAATCGAGTGAGAATCTTGGAATGAATGAGGATAAACGATGGGCAATGAAGTATTGGAACAGATCATAAAAATCAAGGACGCCGTACCGAAAAAACAGAGAATTCTCTGCAATTATCTGGCGCTGAATTATGAAAAGATTGGCGTGATGACGGTGGCGGAGCTGGCGGAAAATGCGGGTGTGGGAAGCACGACGGTCATGCGTCTGGTACAGCTTCTGGGCTTTGACAGCTACACTACATTTAAGAAAGCATTGGCACAGGAATCGCTTTTGAAAAATACAACGCCGTACCGCAGCCTGCGGCAGGAATTTTCCCGTACCTCGGAGACGGCGAGCCGGGATACGTTCCATATGGCGATCGCGGACGGAATCCAGGTGCTTGAAAATCTCTGTACGCCGTCAAACATTTCCCAGTTTGAGGCGGCAATCCAGCTGATGCTGGAATCAGATCAACTCTATATATTGGGAATGCGTTCCAGCAAGGCGCTGGCGCTGTATTTTGAATATGTGGCAGAGCGCTTTTATCCGCATATCCGCCAGCTCAGCCGGGAGGAAGAGTTTGTCTATGACCGGATTGCAATCAATACGACGCCGAAGGATGTGCTTTTAGTGTATTCGGTCTGGCCATGTACGAAAAAGACGATTCGTGTGGCAGAGTTAGCACATAACCTGGGAATCCCGATGATACTGATCACAAATACAAGCTTAAATCCATTGGTAAAGATCGCAGATGTAGTGATTGATACGAATTCTGTGAACCATCCGAGCGGTGATACTGCTTTGATGCTGGTAACGGAGGCGCTCATGAGTGAACTGGGAAGACGGACCGCACCGGAATCCACGAAGAATATTGAAAAGATCGAACAGGCATTGAATGACAATGGACTGATTCTCTGGGAGAATTAATCGAAGATGTGTAACTGGAAAACCCGATAAAGAAGGGCTGCCGTTATTCCTCAAACGGCAGCTCTTCTTTTCGCAAAAATGTCCGGATCGACTCGTCCCACTCGCGTTCCAGCGTCTTGTCTAACGTAAATTGGTTGAGCGACAGCCCGGTGACACAGCTTAAATGCTGGTTTTCATAATGAATATTTAAGAACAGTCCGCCGACCTGCTCCGGGAGCCATTGGCTTTTGCGGGCGGTCAGAAACTGTTCGGTGGCAGCTTTCGGAAGCTTCAAAATGATGGAGAAGCGCTCCGGAAGCTTTTTTCCTTTTATGAGGGAAAAACAGAACGGGCGCAGAGTTTTCCAGGTTGAATATTCTTCAATCTGCCCCTCGGCACGCTCTTCTTCGGAATAAAAGCTTTTATGGACGCGTCCGTCGATGGAGAAGGTGTTGAACGTCACGATCTCCGCTTCCTTGAGCAGAAAGCGGTCAAATGTCTCTCCGATGAACAGTTTCTTGGTAAATAATTTTATATCACAGATATTGCAGGCAATCATATGTGTCCTCGCTGAGATGGTAAATTCGTTATTTTCTGTGTAATGTAGAAACAATAACGTAGATTCTATTTTATCGCAGGCGGGAAGGGGACGCAAGTGACTTCTTATTGGCAAGACGGAGAATTTTAAAATCTTATTAGCACTCAACAAAAATGAGTGCTAATTTTCTATTGACATCTTGGAACGCTGGTATTAAAATAAGAGTCACGGTGATGGAAAATCACAAAAAAAGAATTTTACAAGCGTATATTTATGTAGCTGGATAGCAGGATTGGACGCGGCAGAGTGAAACTGCCAGACTCCATTTCCGGGAGCGGATATCCACTGTATTTTGCAATCAAAAGGAGTGTATAGATATGGCAGCAAAAACAGGAAGTTTATCAATCAACAGCGAGAATATTTTCCCGATCATTAAGAAATGGCTTTATTCCGATCATGATATTTTCTATCGTGAGCTGATTTCCAACGGATGCGACGCGATCACGAAGCTGAAAAAGCTGGCGCTGATGGGCGAGTATGAGGAGCCCGGGGAGACGGAGTATAAGATTCAGGTTACCGTTAATTCCGAGGACAAGACGATCACCGTCGAGGATAATGGTATCGGTATGACTGCCGAGGAAGTGGAAGAGTACATTAACCAGATCGCATTTTCCGGTGCACAGGATTTCCTGGCAAAATATAAGGACAAAGCAAACGAAGACCAGATTATCGGTCATTTCGGTTTGGGTTTCTATTCTGCATTCATGGTGGCGGACAAGGTTACGATCGATACTCTTTCTTATAAGAAAGACGCAGAGCCGGTTCACTGGGAGTCTGAGGGCGGCACTGAGTTTGCGATGGATAAGGGCGATAAGGAAGGCAATGGTACCAAGATTGTCCTTTATTTAAATGAAGACAGCACTGAGTTCTGTAATGAGTATCGCGCACGTGAAGTCATCCAGAAGTACTGCTCTTTCATGCCGGTTGAGATTTACCTGAAAAATGCAACGGCAGAGCCGGAGTATGAGACGATCGAGAAGGATCAGCTGACCGACAAGGACACCATCGTTGAGACGGTGGTCGAGGAAGCAAAGACCGAGGAAAAGGAGAAAGAGGACGGCACGAAAGAGACCGTGGAGGTATCTCCGAGAACCGAGAAATATAAGATCCTGAAACGCCCGGTGGCACTGAATGACATTCACCCGCTGTGGAACAAGCATCCGAACGAGTGTACCGAGGAAGAATACAAAGAATTTTACCGCAAGGTATTTATGGATTACAAGGAACCGCTGTTCTGGATTCATCTGAACATGGATTATCCGTTCAACCTGAAAGGTATTCTGTACTTCCCGAAGATCAACATGGAGTACGAGAGCATTGAGGGCACCATCAAGCTGTACAACAACCAGGTATTTATCGCGGATAATATCAAGGAAGTTATTCCGGAGTTCCTGATGCTCTTAAAGGGCGTGATCGACTGCCCGGATCTGCCGTTGAATGTATCGAGAAGTGCGCTGCAGAATGATGGATTTGTAAAGAAGATTTCCGATTACATCACCAAGAAGGTAGCGGACAAGCTGACCGGTATGTGCAAGACTGACCGTGAGACCTATGAGAAATATTGGGACGATATCGCTCCATTTATCAAATTTGGCTGCTTAAAGGATCAGAAATTTGCTGAGAAGATGGATGACTACATCATTTACAAGAATCTGGACGGAAAATATCTGACGCTGAAAGACTGCATGGATAAGGCGAAAGAGGAAGGTCATGAGAACCAGATCTACTATGTAACAAATGAGAAAGAGCAGAGCCAGTACATCAACATGTTCAAGGCAAACGGACAGGATGCGATCATCATGTCTCACAGCATTGATAATCCATTCATCAGCCAGGAAGAGCAGAAGCATGAGAACCTGAAATTCCTGCGTATTGATGCCGATGTCAATGACACGCTGCGCGAGGAAGTGAAGGAAGAGGACAAGGAAGCGCTCAAGAAACAGGAAGAGACGCTGACAGAGACCTTCAAGAAAGCACTGGGCGATGATAAGCTGCAGGTAAAGGTTGAGAAGCTGAAGGATGCTGAGATTTCTTCGATGATCACCCTGTCGGAGGAAACACGCCGTATGCAGGATATGATGAAGATGTACAACATGGGCATGGACGCGTCGATGTTCGGCGGCAGCGGTCAGGTGCTGGTACTCAACGCGAACAACAAGCTCGTTCAGTACGTCTTAGAGCACACGGATAGCGAGAATACGCCGAAGATCTGCGAACAGCTCTACGACCTGGCACAGCTCAGCCACGGTTCCCTGACACCGGAGCGCATGACGAAGTTTATCGCACGGTCGAATGAGATTATGGGTATGATGCTGAACTAAGGGCGTTTGGTTCACGACTGTTTTATATAGGAAAATATGTTAAAATATCATATGTGATATAATAACGGAGCTGCTGCATGTAAATGTGGCAGCTCTTTTATTACCTGTCGTAAGGGAGCAAATGGGATTCACTATTTCACGAATTTAGTATTTATGATAGAATAGGAGCACTTAGCAAGGTTTTTTCAGATTTGACGGGGAGGTGCGTGTATGTTTGGAATCGGAGGATGGAAACAGGTTGGCGCGACGTTTGATATGAAACGGCAGGCGGCGATCCGGGAGCAGCTGGAACAGGCGGGAATTGAGTATCAGGTCAAGGTGCAGAACCGTCTGAAATCGGGCGTGCTTTCCGGCAATCAGCGGGCGAGGCTGGGAAGTGCGGGAGAAAATGCGGCATCGGAACGGGAATATCTGTTTTATGTGCAGAAAGCAGAGGAGGAAAAGGCGCGCCGTGTGATAGAAAGCGCCGGAAGATAAAACAGGTATTTTCTGGGAATGAAAGACCTGAATGACGAAGGAGAGAAAATGGGAGAGGGAAACTGGAACGAATCGGATCTTTGGCAGTGGGAAGCAGATGAAAATGGTCTGCAAACGGAACCTGAGCTGCAGAATGCGGTTCAGAGTCCGAAACAAATCCGAAAAACCTGCCGCCGCGAGGTGCGCCGTGTCTGCAATGTCCTCGGCTGGGCGCTGGCATTTTTCAGCGTGATGACGATGCTTGTCAGCATACTTCTGGAAGTGGCTGGAAACGTATGGGCGGACGGAGGCGTGATCAGTACGTTTTTGAACCGGATGGTAAATGCAGCGTGGTATGAGGACGGCGGAAGCACGCTGGTCATCTATGCGCTGGTTCTTCCATTCGTATTTTTAATTCTGCGCCTTGTCCCGGAAGAACGGGCAGAGAAAATGAAGATTAGTTTCCTGCAGTTCTGTATGTTTTTTATTTTGGCACAGGGATTTGGAACTATCTTTAACCTGCTGGGAAATGCAATCAATGATGCGGTGGCGGCAAGTAGCGGCGGCGATGCATCCGCGATGAACCCGGTCAACGAGATGCTGGATTCGCTCTCGCCGGTAATGATTTTATATGTAGGGTTTTTAGGACCCATTATTGAGGAATATATCTTTCGATGGAAACTCTTAAACCGATTGCGCCGTTTTGGCGATAAGGCGGCGATCACCTACACGGCGCTGATGTTTGGTCTGATGCACGGAAATGTGACGCAGTTTCTCTATGCGGCGGTGATTGGCGTGGTTCTGGGGTATGTGGCGGTGAAGACGGGACGGATGCGTTATAACTGTCTGCTGCATATTCTGATCAACAGCTGGTCGTTAGTGATAGCGATGCTTGGAACACAGGATACGCTGCTGCCGCTGTTTATCACGTTTCTGATGACCGGGTTTATGTGCTGCACGATCATCGGGGCGTTTGTTCTGCTGATTTTCAATTTCCGGAAAATCCGGCTGTCCGATGGGGCACTCCCAGAGGGAGTGAAATTCCGCAATATATGTGGGGCAATGTATGGGAATCTCGGAACAGTGGCATTTATTCTGGTAAGTTTGATTACGATGGCGTTTTTCTTGTCGAGATGATGTGGTGGTCAGCTGCTGTTCACAAGCAGGCACTTTTGGAGGTGAAAGTGCCGTAAGATAACGTGGTGGCAGCAGGAATTAGTTGTATTTAAATGCGAAGCCACGGTAAAATCTGTTACTGGGCACGTGTGCGTGAACAGTAACACTGTTCATGTGTTTGTCATGTATTTCAGCATGTATTTCACGGGATTATGCTTGACTTCCTACTGTGTGATTACTATAATAAATAGTAATGAATACTACGTGATGTGAATTGCGTAACGGGAGGACGTTATGTTATATAAAATTATTGGTGACAGCTGCATGGATTTGACGGAGGAACTGAAATTGGATCCGCATTTTCAGATGATTCCGCTGACCCTTCAGATAGGGGATTACAAGGTAACGGATGATGAGACATTTAACCAGAAGGAGTTTCTGGCAAAGGTAAAGGCAAGTCCCGAGTGCCCGAAGACGGCGTGTCCATCGCCGGAGAGCTTCAAGGAAGCATTTGAGGGCGAGGCAGAATATATTTTCGTGGTAACGCTTTCGAACCATCTGAGCGGCTGCTACAACTCGGCGGCTTTGGCAAAACGCCTTTATGAGGAAGAGAACGGAACGGACGGGAAGAAGATTGCAGTCATTGATTCCCTGTCGGCGTCGGCGGGCGAGTTAAATATTGCGCTGTTCATCCGGGATCTGTGCGAGAAAGGTCTTCCGTTTGAGGAGATCTGCAGGCAGACGGAGGCATATCGGGATTCGATGAACACGTATTTCGTCATTGAGACGCTTGATTTCTTAAAGAAAAATGGCCGTCTGACCGGTTTGACGGCTTTTATCGCGTCAGCGCTGAATATCAAGCCGGTTATGGGCGCGGACAGCGGTACGATCATCAAGCTTGATCAGGCGCGCGGCATGACCCGGGCGCTCGACCGGATGGCGGAGATTGCGTGCAAAGAGGGCGGCGATACCGCAAGCAAACGTCTGGTGATCGCACACTGTAATAACCCGGAACGTGCTGAGCACGTGAAAGAGATCATGTGTAAACGGGCAAACTTCCGTGAGGTAGTGATCACGAATACGGCTGGCGTTGCAACCGTATATGCGGGAGACGGCGGAATCATTATGACACTGTAGGGAGAAAGAGTGGGTGATGACAGCTGGAAAGGTGGAAAACGCCGGACAGCTGCGATTGATTGAGGAAAAATGAAGCATACATTTTTTAGTAAATGCACGAAAATGCCGTTCAGATACCGGACGGCATTTCTTTTATCTAGAATTGGAAATTTGACAATTTTGGCAGGAATGACGCTTTTGCTTGGCGGATGCCAGGCGGGAGGTTCCATATGGAAAGAGACAATCTCATTGGAGCCAAAAGACAAAACGGTATCGGAAGAAACGCTTGATCCGGAAACAGATATAGACGGGCAGGTGGAGTCAGAACAGGTAGATGGCGCGGAACTGGGGGTGGAAATGCAGGGGCAGGACGAATCTGGCAAACTTGAGTTAGAACCGGGAGAAAATGATTCAAATGAGTGTTCGCTTCTGTTTGCCGGAGATATCTATTTTTCCAACCATGTTTTAAATGCCTACGACCGTGTGGGAGGTATCGGTGGCGTCCTCGGAGAAAGTTTGCGGGAGACGATCGCGGAGTCTGATATTTTTATGGCAAACCTGGAATTTCCGTTCAGCGACCGGGGAACACAGGCGGCGGATAAACAGTTTACGTTCCGGGTATCGCCGTCCCGCGTGTCTATTTTACAGGAGATCGGACCAGACATCGTGACGGTGGCGAACAACCATGCGCTAGATTACGGCACGGACGCACTGCTGGACACGTGCGATACGCTGGACAGTGCCGGGATTTTGCATGTTGGGGCGGGAAAAAATCTGGAAGAGGCGAAACAGCCGCAGATCATTGAGAAAAATGGAAAAAAGATTGGTTTTCTGGGCGCGTCGCGCGTCTTTCCGACGGGCGGATGGGCGGCAGGATCGTCGCATCCGGGCATGTTTTCGGCGTATGACACGGCTTCGGTCGTGCAGGAGATCCAGAAGGTAAAGAAAGAGTGTGATTATCTGGTTGTCTATGTCCACTGGGGTATCGAGCGGAACACGCAGCCAGAGGCGTACCAGCGGGAGATGGGACATCAATACATCGACGCGGGCGCTGATCTGGTGGTTGGCAGCCATCCACATGTGCTGCAGGGGATTGAGCTGTATCATGGAAAATGGATTCTGTACAGTCTTGGAAATTTTGTGTTCGGAAGCTCGATTCCGGAGACAATGCTGGTGCAGGCGTCGGTAGATGCACAGGGAGAGACGGCGCTTTCGATTGTGCCTGCAACTTCATCCGCCGGATATACGAGAGAGCTGGACGTGGGGAAGAAAGAGGCGTTTTACCAGAAGATACAGGGGCTTTCGGACGGCGTGCAGATTGATGAGAATGGAAAGGTGCAGGTGCAGTAAAATCAATTCGTGAAATCCTGCCCCTGAAAACACCCGCTTTCCCTCAGTGCCTTGGAAAACGTATTCAAAAACGCCCGCTTATTTCCACTCCATTCCGGTGCGACCAGCAATTTTTTCGGTCCATCGCCGCTGATCCGGTGGATGACCATATCGGGCGGCAGCAGGCGGATACATTCGATCAGCAGCTCAATGTATTCGTCCATTGAAAAGATCGGAAAAGGTGCTTGTTCGTAGAGCTCTGCCAGCTTCGTGCCGCGTAAAATGTGGAGAAGCTGAAGTTTGATGCCGTCGATGGCGGGCTGGAAATCGGCCAGATAGCGGACGGTATCGAGCATCTGGGCTTTCGTTTCATCAGGCAGCCCCAGAATGACATGGACGATGACGGTCAGACCGGCGGCTTTCAGTTCACGGACGGCATTTTCAAAGACCGGGAGGGAATAACCGCGCTGGATGCGCGCGGCACTTTCCTCATGGATGGTCTGAAGTCCCAGTTCCACCCAGACCGGTTTTCGACGGTTTAAGCGGGCGAGAAGCTCCATGACATCCGGCGGCAGGCAGTCCGGGCGAGTTCCGATGGACAGAGCAGCCACATCCGGGTGGGCGATTGCTTCGGAAAAAAGCGGCTCCAGATAGGAGACAGGCGCATAGGTATTTGTGTAGGACTGGAAATATGCGACATATTTTCCACCCTTTATTTTATTTGCGACACGCGTCTTTGCCGCTTCGATCTGTTCGGTCACGGAGGTGTGAGCCGGCTCTGCAAAATCGCCGGAACCGCCGTGGCTGCAGAAAATGCAGCCGCCCGTTCCCAGCGTACCGTCCCGGTTGGGACAGGTCATGCCGCCGTCGAGCGCCAGCTTGTAGATTTTCTGCCCAAATTGGTCTTTCAGCCATGCATTTAACGAATAGTAAGGGCGGCCGTCGGAGTAGCGGCGGGGTGGAACAGAAAATGACCGACCATTGGAGGCGGCGGGGGTATGATGAAAATTTTCAGGTAATGATATATGGGATTGAGTCGTTGATTTCATAGGAACTCCTGTGTTTTAATCAAAAATAGTAACTGAACAGTTGCCAAAAATATTACATATAAATGAAAGCTTACCAGAACCACAGCATTTTGTAAACACACGAAAGAATATCGTATTGAGGCATTTTGAGGAAAATGATATAATGAGCGCAGAAGAAAAGAATGCGGCTGCGAAGCAGACATATTCTTTTCTTGCGCCATTAACGAACGAACAGCCATGCGAAGCAGGGCGGTAGAGCGCGATAGCGCGGGTTCGTGAGTTATGATATAATACATACAAGAAGTCAGATTGAATCAAAATGTCTGAAATCATAACCATATATATAAAGGAAACAATTGTTCACGGGTAGGCACTTTTGGAACCGAAAGTGCTGTAAGAAAACGTGGTGGCAGCAGGAATTTGCCGTATTAAAATGCGAAGCCACGGCAAATTCCGTTACTGGGCACGTATGCGTGAACAGTAACAAACAATTTGGGGAAAAGGAGAAGGAATATGTCAGTCAAAGAAACACTGAAACAGCTGGAATCTGAGAAAACGAAAGTGCTGATGGCAGAATTATACGGGGCGGAGAAAGCGGAGGAGAACCGGGCGCGTTACCGCTATGTGGCAGAGCACTTTGAAAAAACATATGGGGAACGCGATATCAAGCTGTTTACTTCCCCGGGACGGACGGAGATCAGCGGCAACCACACCGATCACAATCATGGCAAGGTGCTGGCGGGCAGCATCAACCTGGACTGCGTCGGAGCGGCGGCACCGAACGGAACCGACACGATCCGCATTTTAAGTGAGACATTTCATCAAAATTTCAGCATCCATTTAAGTGACCTGAAACCGAGCGCGGGTATGAGCGGCACCATCGACCTGACAAAGGGCATTTTAAAGGGTTTTGAGGAGAGAGGATACAAGGTCGGCGGATTTGACGCATACATTACCAGCAATGTTATCAGCGCGGCGGGCGTCAGCTCTTCGGCTTCCTATGAGATGCTGATCTGCTCTATGTTAAATACGATGTTCAATGAGGGCAAGATGGACGTTGTCACCTACGCGCACATCGGAAAATATGCAGAAAACAAGTTCTGGAACAAGGCGTCCGGACTGCTCGACCAGATGGCGTGCGCGGTCGGCGGTCTGATTACGATCGATTTCAAAAACCCGGAAGCGCCGGTTGTGGAGAAGATTGATTTTGATTTTGGTGCACAGGATCACAGCCTGATGATTGTAAATACGGGAAAAGGTCACGCGGATCTGAGTGCGGATTATTCTTCTGTTCCGAACGAGATGAAGAAAGTAGCGCAGTATTTTGGCAAAGAGGTATGCGCGGAGATTTCCGAGGAAGAGGTGATCGAAAATCTGCCGGAAGTCCGTGCATTTGCGGGTGATCGCTCTGTGATGCGTGCATTCCATTTCTTTGAGGAAAATAAGAGAGTAGAGCAGGAAGTAAAGGCGCTCCTCGAAAATGATTTTGCAGCCTTTTTGGAGGGAATCACTGCTTCGGGCAATTCTTCCTGGAAATGGCTTCAGAATGTATACACGACTGCCAACGTGCAGGAGCAGGGCATCAGCATTGCGCTGGCGCTGACAGAGCTGTTTATTGCGAAAAAAGGACGCGGCGCGTGCCGGGTTCATGGCGGCGGATTTGCCGGTGTCATCATGGCGATGATTCCGAATGATCTGGTGGACGAGTATACAGAATACATTGAAAATGCGACCGGTAAGGGAAATGTATATCGCATGAGTATCCGTCCGCACGGCGCGATCTGTGTGAGCGATCGCATCTAAAGAAAAATTCCGGACGGAATGAAAGATGTGTCAAAAAGTGATGTGCAGAAAGAGATGCAAATAAGAAAACGGCATGGAGATTTGCATAGACAAAAGACAGGCTGTTTTGCAGATAAAACTGGGACATAGAAAGGCGGTGGATTTTATGGGAAATAAAAATCTGATTATCACAATCGAGAGAGAGTACGGAAGCGGCGGACGTATCGTAGGACGCAAGCTGGCGGAAGAACTGGGGCTTCATTTCTACGACGATGAGATCTTAAAGATGGCGTCGGAGAAGAGTGCGGTCGGAGAGGAATTTTTCCGTTTAGCGGATGAGAAAGCGGGAAACAACCTGCTTCACCGTCTGACTGGCGCGAAGAAGGCAGATGTGTTCGGAAAGCCGTCCCTGAAAGGCGATGTGACATCGCCGGATAACCTGTTTAAATTCCAGGCGATGGTGATGCGGGAGCTGGCAGAACAGGAACCGTGCGTATTTGTAGGCCGTGCGGCTGGCTATGTGCTGGATCAGGACGAGGAGATCGAAAATCTGATCCGCATCTTTGTCTATGCCGACCGTGTGCGCCGCGTGCAGCGCGTTATGGAAGTAGACTGCATCAGTGAAGAAAGAGCGAAGAAGCGCATCCGGAAGATTGAGAATGAGCGGAAGAATTATTATAAATATTTTACCGGAAATGACTGGAAAAACATGAAGAACTACGATCTTCCGATCAATACGACCCGCCTCGGACTGGACGAGACGGCGGAGCTGATCAAGGAATATGTGAAGCTGCGCGGGTATATGAAGTAGGGAAAAATGAAAACAACCTGTCTGTGATGCAGGCTAAAAATTTTAGTTGAAGATTGTAGGAAGCAGGGCAGATTTGGAAGATGAGAAGTACCAGCGGATCGCCAGCTCAATCAGCTCCCAGAATGCTGGGAGAGTGATTCTGGCATTCTGAATTTGCCTTTGACGACAGTAGAATCATTACGACCTTATTACAAATTATTTACGGTTTGAAGTGATATATTGACGGTCAAAATGGAAAAATGATACAATGATTTCAGAAAGAAAGGGGGCGAAAGCATGAGAAGTGCATCTGAATTTAGGCAAATGGCGCGTGAGACACTGCGCGGAAACTGGAAACTTGCGATGGGAACGGGATTAGTAGCGTCCCTGATCGGTGCGGAGATTGCCGATACGGCGCCAAATGGAATATCAGAGCTGCAAAAAGTGATACAGGCACGACCGGAAGTGAAGAATGTGCTGACGCAGGTATTTCCGATGCGCAGCATGCTTCTGCCCTGGGTGCTTTTGCTTATCTGGGGCTTGATGGTGGTTATTATTGGAGGTGCGGGGCAGATGGGATACGCCCGTTTCCATCTGAATCTGGCAGAGAAAAAGGAAGCGTCCTTTTCTGATTTATTTTCCCAGTTTTCGCGGATCACAGATGGCGTGGCGATGGTATTTGTGCGCGGCTTTTATATATATTGCTGGACCTGCCTGTTTTTCGTTCCGGGTTTCATAAAGACGTACAGCTATGCGATGACACCATATGTGCTGATGGAACATCCAGAATATTCCGCTAACGAGGCGATCACCGAGTCGCGCCGCCTGATGGATGGGAAAAAATGGAATTTATTCTGCCTGACCTTTAGCTTTATCGGCTGGCGGCTGATCTGCAGCATTCAATATATAATACCAGCGGTTCTTTTGTATACACAGGGAAGGCTCAGTGGTGTGACCGTGCTGTTTCTGGCAGTGCTGTTTCTGGCAGTGCTGATGAGACCGCTCAATATCGGCTATCTGTTTCTGCGCCCATATGAGGAGGCGGCATTTGCGGCATTTTATAGGGACGTGCGGGATGAGAAGAGGCAAATAGAAGAGATAGAAATGCAGGATAAGTGGAGTGAGAATGAGCCGGAGAAAAGTGAAAATGCGTGAACTCTGTCTGTACAAAAATGAAATCATTTGCATAGAACTGTGCTTGTGTAAGGATAGACGGAACAATAAAAATCTTTGAAAATCAAATTGGCGAAAGCCCAAAATAAGAATCTGCAATCAAAAATTTCCTCAGAAAGTGGTCAAAATGAAAGCTTTCTGAGGAGTTTTTTTGAGTTGTATTATTTATTTTGTTTTAGTCCATCCGTGCTTTCTCAGACAGCAAATGTTTCTGGCAATAGAAGAATGCCGGAATCAGAAATGCATCGGCGAGCAGCCATGCAAGCGGCGAGGCAAAACAGATGATGATGTAGCCAAAGATCGGCACCAGCAGGAAGCCGACCATGGCGCGGGCGATCATTTCGCAGACACCCGCCAGGATGGCGAGCAGGCTGTAGCCCATTCCCTGAATCGTGAAACGCCATACATTGACGATTGTCAGAGGTATGTAGAACAGGGAGTTGAAGGTCAGGAACTGGTGCGCCTGATGGATTACAACTGTTTCCGAGGCATCGACGAAGAGAAGCGGAATCACGCCGCCAAACACAGTCAGCACGATACACGCCGCAATGGAGTAGATGCCGCCGATGAGAGTTGCGGACCGGACGCCCTGGCGGATGCGGTCTACCTTTCCGGCACCGGCGTTCTGTCCGGCGTAGGTTGCCATCGTGCCGCCCAGCGCGTCAAACGGGCAGCAGAAGAACATGCCGATCTTCTGACCTGCGGTGACGGAGGCAACCGCGATGGAACCTAAGGAGTTGATGGCAGTCTGGATGACAACCGAGCCGATCGCGGTAATCGAATACTGGAGTCCCATCGGCACACCCATTTTGCAGAGAATGTAAATGTGTCTGCCGCTGATGCGCGTTTCCTCATGGTGCATATGCAGGATTTCAAATTTTTTCTTCATATAGATCAGGCAGAGAATACCGGATACTGCCTGAGAGATAACAGTTGCATAGGCAGCTCCGGCGGTGCCGGTTCCGATCTGTACGATGAAAAGCAGATCCAGCGCAATGTTTAAAAGGCTGGATAAAATCAGGAAATAGACCGGCGTTTTGGAGTCGCCGAGCGCACGGATGATGCCCGCCAGCGTATTGTACAGGTAGGTTGCCGGAATACCGGCGAATACGAAGAAAATGTAGCTGTACGCGCCGTCAATGATATTGTCCGGCGTCTGCATCCAGACGAGAATCTGGCGTGTCATCAGGCAGACGATCACGGTCATGACCACGGCAAAACAGGAGGCGATCCATCCGGCATTAGCGACGAAACGGCGCATGTCCTTGTAATCCTGTGCGCCGAACCGCTGTGCAACCGGAATGGAAAACCCGGTGCAGACGCCGATGACGAAACCGTTAATCATAAAGTTGATGGCGGAGGTGGAACCGACCGAAGCCAGTGCATCGACACCGAGAAATTTTCCAACAATGATCGTATCGACCATGCTGTAAAACTGCTGGAACAGAAGTCCCATCAGCATCGGAACCGCAAAGCCCAGAATCAGCTTCGCCGGGTTTCCATTTGTCATATCTTTTATGGTAGAGCGTTGCGAAGAGCGGCTCATGGAAAAATCATCCTTTCTAAAAAACGATTATAAAACTCTGAGAGTAGATTTTATAAGAAATACATAAAATTGGCAATCCGAAAAATCACGAAAAAAAGAAAAATAGAGGCACTTTTTTTGTGATATAGAAGCGGGCTGGTCAGCACGCGGTATTTTACAATCAGTGACATACATGGTATCATAACGGATAGAGTGATTTTTATTTCATAGGAAATTACGTCCTATGAAACAAAAAACGCTTCGCGAGGATGCGCACTCGCGCGAAGCAGAAACATGTCGCAAGCGACCGCGCGAGACGCCCGAATGTGCCAAGGCACATTCTTTTTCATATAGAACGGAAATGAGGGTAACATACATGAAGAGACTGGCGGTGGGAATCCTGGCGCACGTAGATGCGGGGAAGACAACATTATCAGAGGCGATGCTCTATGCGGGCGGCATGATCCGCCATCTGGGGCGGGTGGACAAGGGCGATGCGTTCCTGGACACATATGAATTGGAGAAAAAGCGCGGAATCACGATTTTTTCCAAGCAGGCGCGGCTTGCATGGGATGATATGGATGTGACGCTCTTGGACACGCCGGGACATGTGGATTTTTCAGCGGAAATGGAGCGGGTGCTTCAGGTGCTGGACTATGCGGTGCTGGTTATCAGCGGTTCAGACGGCGTGCAGGGACATACAAGGACGCTGTGGCGGCTGCTGGCGCGCTACCAGATTCCGGCGTTCCTTTTTATCAATAAAATGGATCTGGCGCCGGGACGGGAACAGGAGATCCTGCGCGACCTAAAAGAGTCGCTGGGCGGCAACTTCGTTGATTTTGGTGCGGACGGGACGGAAAGTTTCTATGAAGAGGCAGCAGTCAGCGGCGAAGCGGAATTGGAGGAATTTCTGGAGACGGGACAGGTGTCTAAAGATGCGATCCGCAGCCGGATTGCCAGCCGGGATCTGTTTCCGTGTTATTTTGGTTCGGCGCTCAAAAATACGGGCGTGGAAGAATTTATGCGCAGTTTGGAAGAATATACGCTGGAACCAGTGTATCCGGACGAATTTGGGGCGAAAATATTTAAAATTGTGCGCGACAGCCAGGGCGAACGCCTGACTTATATGAAGATCACGGGCGGCGTGCTGCATGTCAAAGACCGGATCGGCGAGGAAAAGGTAAATCAGCTCCGCTTGTATTCAGGCGATAAGTATGAGGCGGTGAGCGAGGCACCGGCGGGCATGATCTGTGCGGCGACGGGACTTTTGCACACGAAACCGGGCGAGGGGCTTGGAGTCTGTGAAATGGGCGCGGAACCGGTGCTGGAGCCGGTTTTGACGTATCGCGTCGAGCTTCCGGAGGATGTGGATGCGGCGGCGATGCTGCCGAAACTGCTTCAATTAGAGGAAGAAGAGCCGGAGCTGCATATCGTGTGGGAAGAGGAGAAAAAGGAGATCCACGCCCAGATCATGGGCGAGATCCAGATGGAGATCTTAAAAAGCCTGATTGAGGAGCGGTTTGGAGTCGAGGTGCGCTTTGGCGGACGCAGTATTGTATACAAAGAGACCATCACCGATACGGTCGAGGGCGTCGGGCATTTTGAGCCGCTGCGCCATTATGCGGAGGTACATCTGCTTCTGGAACCGGGAGAGCCGGGCAGCGGGCTGGTGTTTGATACCGATTGCAGCGAAGATATTTTAAGTAAAAACTGGCAGCGGCTGGTGCTGACGCATCTGGAAGAAAAGATACACCGGGGCGTTCTGATGGGGGCGCCGATCACGGATATGAAAATTACGCTGAAATCGGGACGTGCCCATGTGAAACATACAGAAGGCGGCGATTTCCGACAGTCCGTGTATCGGGCGGTTCGTCAGGGGTTGATGCAGGCGCATTCGGTGTTGTTGGAACCGTTTTATGCTTTTCATTTGACGATACCGGACAAGATGGTAGGACGTGCGATGACCGACCTGGAGCGGCGGTTTGCCGTTTTTGAGGGACCGGCGCTGGAGGACGGGCAGGCAATATTAACCGGACGTGCCCCGGTATCGGCACTCGATGGATATCAGACGGAGGTGACGGCGTACACGGGCGGATTGGGACAGATGATCTGCACGCTCGATGGCTACGGACCGTGCTACAATGAAGAAGAAATCATTGCGGCAGCCGGGTATGATCCGGATGCGGATTTGGCAAACCCGAGCGGATCTGTTTTCTGTACGCACGGAGCGGGATTTGTCGTCAACTGGGATGAGGTCAAAGATTACATGCATCTGGAAAGCTGCCTGGGCGATTCCAATGGAAAACGGCGGATGGATGCGATCCCTGAGCTGGGTGCGCGCTCCTCGGATGGACAGGGCGGCGGCGCTTCGGAAGAAATGTGGATCGGAACGGACGAGGTCGATGCGATTCTCGCTCGCACCTACCATGCAAATAAAAAGGAAGACGGCGGAAAACGCCGGTGGGGCGGAAAGAGCAAACGCCCGGCGGAAACCTATGGTGCCGGAGTGTACGGAGAGACGGCGCGGAGGCAGGAAGCGGTGAGACAGAAGAGCGATTCGAAAGTCGGGACAGCTGAAACTTTGGCATCTGGAAGTGAAGGAAAATCGGGAAGTTCTGTGGCTGGAAATGCAGGAAAATTGGAACATGCAGGCAAAGCGCCGGAAAGTGGCGGAGCGGGCAGCAGAACCGGCGGCTCCAAAGGGAAAATGGCATCGGCGGTACGGGAATACTTGCTGGTAGATGGCTACAACATTATTTTCTCCTGGGATGAGTTAAATGAGCTGGCGAAGATCAACATTGATAGCGCCCGTGGTAAGCTGCTGGATATTCTCTGCGATTATCAGGGAAGCCGCGGTATCGAGGTGATAGCGGTGTTCGACGCCTACCGGGTGCAGGGACACCGGACGGAGGTGACGGATTACCACAACATTCATGTAGTCTTTACGAAAGAGGCGGAGACAGCTGACCAGTACATCGAGAAATTTGCCCATGAAAATGGGCGGAAATATACGGTGATGGTAGCGACCTCCGACCGTCTGGAACAGATCATCATCCGTGGGCAGGGCTGCGGGCTGTATTCGGCGCGGGATTTTGAGGAAGAGGTAGACCGTGTGAAGAATCAGACACGTGAGCATACCAACCGACCGCATAGCGGACATAAAAATTATCTGCTGGATTCGGTGCCGGAGGAGGTGCTGCGGCAGGTGAAGAAGGACGAGTAATGTATAAAAAGCGGATTTTCGTATAGATTACTCGAAGGCATGAATCAGATCCTTCTGCATAAATTTCATCAGTTCTGCTGCCGCAGGCGACTGCATTTCCCGTGCGGGGGCGGCGATGCCGATCTCAAAGGACGGGGAAGCGTCGAGCGGCAGTGTCACAACCGGTCCATCCCATGAGCTGGAAGTAGTGAAGTTTTAATGACTAAGGATGAATGGTACAGGCAGTTATTTGAGCGACTGGATAATTCAAAGTTCCGAAGCAGTTTTCATCTGAAACAGAAAGATATTGATTACATACATGAAAAAGGGTTGGATACAATCCGGCAACATGTAAAGGAATTTATTGCAAAGAGAGAAGCTCCCGCATATATAGCGAATGATGGTAAACAAACACCGATGAAAGGTCACCCAGTATTTATTGCTCAGCGCGCAACGGCAACATGTTGTAGGGAGTGCATACGAAAGTGGCATAAAATGCAGCCAGGCAAGGAATTGAGTCAGGTGCAGCAGGATTACCTTGTAGATGTAATTATGACATGGATTCAACGAGAAATGGAGAGGCAGGAACAAAAAATATGAGTTTGAAAAATGTATTGATCATTGTTGATAATATTGACGAATCAATTGATTTTTATGAAGAACTGTTTGGATTGCGTGTGATTACAAGGCTGGAAGGTAATGTAATAATGTCTGAGGGGCTTGTATTACAGGATGTAGATGTATGGTATGACAGTACAGAAATACCTACAACTCCACATAACAATATGACAGAACTTTATTTTGAAGATAATGATATAGAAGGTATTATTGAAAAACTGGAGTCTGGCAAGTATGTTGTAAGTTATGTTACGGAATTAATGGAACTTGAAGGTGGACAGAAGCTTGTAAGATTTTATGATCCATCAGGAAATCTTATAGAAGTACGAACACCAGTTAATCACAACTGATATGATGTGGATTTGAGGAAAAATATGCAGATATTTGTAGATGCAGATGCGTGTCCGGTAGTGGACATTGTTGAGACAATAGCAGGAAAATACAATATTTCCACCACATTGCTGTGTGATACGAATCATATTTTGTATTCTGATTACAGCGAGGTGATTGTAGTAGGTGCAGGAGCAGATGCTGTAGATTATAAGCTGATTAGTATTTGCCATAAAGGGGATGTAGTAGTATCTCAGGATTATGGTGTCGCTGCTATGGCTCTTGGAAAAGGTGCATATGCTATTCACCAATCAGGCAAGTGGTACACGAATGAGAACATAGATCAGATGCTTATGGAGCGACATCTTAACAAGAAGGCAAGGCGTAGCTCTCATAAGAATCATATGAAAGGACCGAGAAAGCGTACAGAAGAAGATGATGTACGCTTTGCACAGTCCTTTGAAAAACTTATACTGATGGCAAAGTCAAAAGAAGGTACTCAGAGTGGGACTATTTAAGAAAAAGATAGTTACAAAGACATATGATAAAGAAAATAAGAAACCAGTAATCAAAGCGAGCATATGTAATGGCGAGCAGGTTGCAGGCTTTAAGGACATTCATACAGGTAAGATAGAAGAGATTATGCTGATTAAGAACCAGGCAGACCTTGATGCATTCAAGAAAATGTATGGAATAAATGGAGAGATAGAGAAGGAATACTGATATGAATATACAGATATTTGGAACAAAGAAATGCAATGATACTAAGAAGGCGGAGCGTTTTTTCAAGGAGCGGGGCATAAAGTATCAGTTCATTGATATGAAAGAAAAAGGTATGAGCAAAGGAGAATTTAATTCAGTAGCTCAGGCAAATGGTGGATTAGAAAATATGGTTAATTGGGATGGCAAGGACAAGGATTTACTTGCTCTTATTAAGTATATCGCAGATGAAGATAAGCTCGACAAGGTGCTTGAGAATCCACAGGTAATTAAAACACCAGTAGTAAGAAACGGAAAGCAATCAACACTTGGTTATCAGCCGGATATCTGGAAAGGATGGAACTAAATGTACTTAATTAAGACTTTAATGGGAGACATAACAAAAGTAACAGAGGTGCAGGCAATCGTGAATGCAGCAAACAACTCTCTTCTTGGTGGAGGCGGTGTAGATGGTGCGATTCATAGAGCAGCAGGACCGGAGCTTCTGGCGGAGTGCAGGACACTTCACGGATGTGAGACTGGAGAAGCAAAGATAACAAAAGCCTATAATCTGCCATGTGATTATGTGATACATACTGTAGGAACGATATGGAATGGTGGAAGGAATAGAGAAGAGGAACTTCTTGCTAACTGCTATTTTAATTCCATGAAGCTGGCAATGGATAATGGAATCAGGTCTATTGCATTTCCTTCTATATCAACGGGAGTATATAGTTTTCCGGTTGAGTTGGCAGCAAAGATTGCAGTACATACAGTAAACGGGTTCTTGCAGGATAATCCGGACAGCTTTGATTTGGTGGAATGGGTGCTGTTTGATACTTATACTGAATCAGTATATGAAGCAGAGGTTGATAAGTTATATGACAAATAAAATGACAAAAGGGAGCTTTTATGTACGCTGAAAAAATAAATTATGATGATATTGAAATGTCGAGCAGGTTACGGAATATTCTCAGAAGAAATGGATTTGAGTCATTGGAAGTATTGAGAGAATATCCAAAGGAACATTTTATAAAGTTTCGTAATATGGGGCAGGCGGCACTACAGGAATTATATCAGATTTGTGAAGAGCAAGGCATAAAGCTTCATAGTGTGAGAGAATTTAAATTTTCTATTGGTTATATTTCACATCAAATTGGCGAGGAGATGATTTAGTGATTTCAAAGGTTGTATTTGAAATTAAAAATAGCATTAGAAGTTGGAGTGATCAGGAGATTTCTTTTTCTTCAAAAAATATGAGGAATGTTTCAATAATTATAAAGGATATAAAGTGTGAATTGGCTGTAGATGGAAATAGTGAAGATGACAATCTGCAGTAAATATGGATGAATTGAAACGAATTGCGATTACCTTTCACTCTTCGAAAGGACTGGAGTTTGAACAAGTAGTTTTGTTTGTGTCTGACTATAAACTGTCAAGTGAAGAAGATGTTTATAACCATTATGTTGCAGCCACAAGAGCTAAAACCAAGCTAATTTTGGTATATGTCAATGGTGATTGGAGTGCAGGCCAATTTGCAAAGAATATAAATAATATATTGGGGAAGTCTGGCTTAAAAATGAAGAATGTAGCAACTATAGTTAACTGTACCGAATGCATCAGTGATTAGGAAAAAAGGTCTCTCAATACCAAGTACGCATGGTATTGGGAGATCTTTTTCTTATAGGTGTACACGCAAAGCATTAGTTGACGCAATCCTAATCATGCTTTTATGTAAATCAGTGTATTTTACGGAATATCGTCGAAAACCTAAGTATCCTGTGGCGGCAAAAATCCAACAGCCAAACTCGGAAAATGTTGATATTTTTGCCGATGATGTGATATAATATGTAATAGATTAACGTAGTTTTGAGGATAGATTTTATGGCGGAGGATCATAGATGCGATATCTTTCAGTTGCTGAAATAGCGAAAAAGTGGGATGTGTCAGAGCGCAGTGTTAGAAATTACTGCGCCCAGGGGCGTGTGAACGGTGCGTTTCTTACCGGCAAGACATGGAACATTCCGAAAAACGCAGAAAAACCGGAGCGTATCAACAAAAGAAAAGAAGGACCAATTACTCTGTTGGATATTCTGAAAGAGCAGAAGGTAAGTAAATATTCCGGTGGAATCTACCATAAAACACAGATTGATTTGACATACAATTCCAACCATATGGAAGGAAGCCGCCTGACGCACGATCAAACCAGATATATCTTTGAAACCAACACCATTGGCGTAGAAAAAGAAGTGCTAAATGTGGATGACGTGATCGAAACAGCAAATCACTTCCGCTGCATTGACATGCTTATTGATCATGCAAAAGCAGCTCTGACGGAGAAGTTCATCAAAGAACTTCACTTGGTTTTGAAGAACGGCACCAGTGATTCCAGAAAAGATTGGTTTGCTGTTGGCGAGTATAAGAAACTCCCGAATGAAGTCGGCGGCAGGGATACAGCCCTTCCGGAAGAAGTTGCCGATAAAATGAAGGCCTTGCTGACGGAATATAGCGCTAAGGAAGAAAAGACCTTTGAAGATATTCTGGACTTCCATGTGAAGTTTGAGCGGATCCATCCGTTCCAGGACGGCAACGGCCGTGTGGGCAGATTGATCATGTTTAAAGAGTGCCTGAAATACAATATCGTTCCTTTCATCATTGAGGACGATCTGAAGATGTTCTATTACCGAGGGCTAAAGGAATGGGACAACGAAAAAGGCTATCTGACAGATACCTGCCTGACTGCACAGGATAAGTATAAAGCGTATTTGGATTATTTTAGGATTGGGTATTAAGGAAGTAACTTTTAAAATGTAAAAAACACATTCGATTTGAAGTGAATATATAGATCATAATTGCAGAATTATGTAGCGTTGCTTCATGTGTCCAGTTTTAGCTTACCACATCAGGCTGAAATCCAGAATTAAAAATTTCATACACAGAAATTATAAAACTGTGTGTGAAATTATCGATTAATTCAATTTGGATGATATAATAAAATATAAGCACCGAAGCAAATTGATTGTGTGTAGTTTTTAATAAAAAGTTGGTGAATATGTGGATAAGGAAACTCTTTCAAAACAGGTAATTATAGAAAAGGGCGGTATTGCAAAAACATCAGATTTTGTTGCAGCTGGCATACCCGCTGTTGATGTTGTGAATCTTTGTAATACCGGATACCTTGAACGCATTCGACACGGATACTATCAACTTGCCGATTGGGACACATCTTCTGAAGAACAACTTATTGCAACATTGATTCCAAAGGCAATTATTTGTGTGAAATCGGCTCTTTTTCATTATGGTTATAGTGGCTTTGCACCTCGGAAATGGTCGATTGCTGTTCCGAGATCTATGTCTCGGACAAAATTGGATGTAGATGCACTGGCTTTGCAAACGTATTATGTTCAACCAGAAATATATGAACTGGGGAGAGTAGCGGATGATTTTTCCGGGGTTAAGCTCTCCATATATGATCGAGAGCGTACGATTTGTGATTGCTTCAAATATCGTTCAAGGCTTGATCATGAAATATTTAGTAAGGCATTGAATGCTTATGCAAAGGATGAGAGGAAGAATCTGCAAAATCTTTCCATATATGCAAAAAAGCTAAGGGTGTACAAGAAAGTCAACGAATTGATGTCAGTGCTGCTGGATGGCTGATATTATTGTATCTATGCTCATGTGGTTACCTGAATTATTTAAAAATTGTTTATGAGCATCTTATATAGAGAAAATAATGATAGGAATTATGTGAAAGCGAGACGATGAGTATGTTAATGAATACGGCTGAGTATATTTCCATTATTGAAAATATTAAGAGTGAAATTACTGCGGCACAATATCGTGCGGCAGTTCATGTGAATGCAGATATGCTGCTTCTTTATTATGATATTGGTTGCGTAATCAATGAACATAAATCATGGGGAAACAAGTTTATTGATAACCTTGCAGCAGATATTCGAATTGCTTTTCCAGAAAGCAAAGGATATTCTGTTCGTAATTTGAAGTATATGGCAAAATTCGCAGAGATTTATCCAGACCGAGAATTTGTGCAACAGGTTGTTGCACAAATTCCATGGGGTCACAATATAGTTCTTCTGGATAAGGTCGCTGATATGGATGAACGTAAATGGTATATTAAAAAGTCAGCGGAAAACGGCTGGTCTCGAAATGTTCTTGTCCATCAGATTGAAAGCAACTTGTATCAGAGACAGGTTCTGGCAGATAAAGTTACAAATTTTGATCACCGCTTACCGTCTCCGCAAAGTGAACTTGCGGTGCAGACAATGAAAGACCCATATGTATTTGATTTTATTCCTTTCCGGGAAGATATGCTCGAACGGGATATTGAGCAGGCACTTGTTAGGGATGTCACCAAGCTCCTTCTGGAGCTTGGAACAGGGTTTGCATTTCTGGGAAACCAGTATCACCTGAATGTAGGCGGCGATGATTTTTACATTGATTTGTTGTTCTATAACCTGAATCTTCGCTGTTATGTAGTTATCGAATTGAAAACCGGTGATTTCAAGCCGGAATATGCTGGTCAGCTAAACTTTTATCTGTCAGCCGTGGACGGCATTTTGAAAAAAGAGCAGGATAATCCGTCCATTGGTTTGCTTCTGTGCAAAAGCAAAAATAATGTGGTCGCAGAATATTCGCTCAAAGATATTTCAAAGCCGATTGGTGTAAGCGAATACAAAATAACTAGTAGTTTGCCGGATAATCTGGAAAAGCAGCTGCCATCTGTTGAAGATATTCAGAAACGGATTAAATAAACATAAGAAATGTATACTGTAAGTATTATGAAGTTGTGTATATACTTTTTCATACAGGTATGCGTATTTCAGAATTTTGCGGCCTTACAATTAAAGATGTTGATTTAGAAAATCGAATTGTAAATATCGAGCACCAGCTTCAGAGATTATCCGATATGACGTTGGTTATTGAGCCAACAAAAACTTCCGCTGGAACAAGAAAAATTCCGGTAACAGAGGATGTTGCAAAATGCTTTCAAGCCATCATCGAAGACTGGGAGAAACCAAAGGTAGAAAAAGTGGTGGATGGATATACTGGGTTCCAGTTTTTGGATGACAAAGGACTGCCATTAGTGGCAATGCATTGGGAACATTGCTTTAACCACATGGTGAAGCGGTACAATGATATCTATCGGGTGCAGATGCCGAATATCACGCCGCATGTTTGCCGGCACACGTATTGTAGCAATATGGCGAAATCCGGCATGAATCCAAAGACACTGCAGTACCTTATGGGGCATAGCGATATAGGAGTTACGCTTAACACCTATACGCATTTAGGCCTTGAGGATGCAGAGGATGAATTGAAGCGTCTGGAGGACCTGCAGAATGCCAGAAAGGAACTAGAACGGACACAGGGAGAAAAAACGGTGTCACAGAAGATGTTTAAAGCAATATAAGGATAGTTAGTTTGGAGGCGCTCTGGCGATAGCTGTGGCGTTTTTTGTTATGGAAAAGAGAAGAAAATGACGATATAATAAATAGCATATCGGATTGGATGATAATTAAAATGTTATATGGGGTAGAGGTGAACGAATGTCGAATAAAATTAATTCGGTTAAAGAAAAATTGATTAATGATTATATAAAGAAAATTGATATGGCAATTGATAATTATAATTTGTCAATAGAACCAGATGAAGAAATCGTTAATTTGTTAATTGAAATAGTAAATGTTTTTGGAAATGATATACCAAATTTACAAGGAAGTTTATTGATAAGGACAGGAACAGAAATAAGAGATGCAAACACTACGAGAGCAATACTGATAAAGTATTTGGCTGACAGCGGAATCGAATATAAAGGTAAAAGCATCGAAGAAAATGTAAATGAGAAAAGATTTTGGAATTCGTTTATTCATTGGTTTGAAACAGAATTACCTGGTTTGGAACTGTTGGATGGTAAATATTTGCGATGGGATAATTGGGATGGAGGAATATGGCTTTTAGATTTGGATTATGACCATGAATTTACCTTGTATAGAGGTACAGTTTATCCAGATTCGTTGAAAAATAATACAGGTGATTTTAATGATATAAAGGCATTTATAGAGATTGCATATAAGTATTGGATTATTAACTCCGGAGAATGTCATTACAAATTCACTATAGAAGTAAATGATAGATTTAAAATATTTAAATTACCATATAGATTACAAAGTGGGATTGTAATAAAGCAAGGATATAAAACAACATTTCCTATTGATAAAATTATTAATTATAGGATGTTTGAGCGTAAAATACAGTTTTCGGAAGATATGATTAATAGCAAAGATTTGATGGAAAAGAAAAGTGCGTTAGATTTTATTATTGATGCACTGCAATATCTTATATCTACTCAAGGAGACAGTAGAAATGAGCAGTATAAAACATTGGCTTTGAGTGTGAGTGATAATATGGATGGCAAAGTTTATGCTGTTGTAAAAAAAGAGTTGGAAGAATTAATGAAATTGTCTAATGAGTATTTTGATGTAAGACACAATGATTATTTGAATGCGGCAAAAGAAAAGAGAGAGGCGTTAAATGATTCACTGTTTATCGAATACTTGTATAATCGTGCTTATGCAATGTTGTATTTGCTTAGATTAAAACATAAAGAGACAAACGAATGTGAATAATACTTTCTTATGATTGGAGATGAAAGATAAATGGAAAAGTATAAAGAACCACAAATATATATAGTTAATAACAGAGAAATAACAGAAAGGTTGAGTCAGAATTATATTGTTGCAACTGGTGATCTGGGAGTGGTTAAAACTGTTGAGTACGAAGAATATGTGAATAAGAGATATGTTGACCTAGAATATAGTATGATAAGTAATTTGCATGAATATAGTGTGGTCATAATTGATTTACAAAATGAGAATGATACAAGACACTGTTTAGAGGATGATGAACCGGATGGTATACCATATTTATTTGAGTTGAGTTTTCCTCAGAAAGAATTTAGACCTAGTCCTCTTGTTTTGAGCATTATGAAAGACAAGTTAAAAACAAAAGCACTGAAAATTATTTTTGCGGGAAGTAGTTATTCGGAAAAATATAATATTATAGAAGTGTTAAAACAAAATCAATATAGCTATCCGAGTGAAGAAGTACATAATATATATGAAACTATTCAAGCTAGTGCAACATCAAAATTCGGAAAGAAAATAATATCAGACAATAGCAATCTTGCAAATTTAATAGCAAAATATGTTAAAGGATATAATGTAATTTTTGAGTTACCAACAAAATGGGATAGAACTTCTCAAAAATCAATTGCAGATCCTAATTTCTTACCATTGTTAAAAAATCAAGATGGAGAGGTAGTTTCGTATATAGGATATTCAGAAAATTCAGGCTATGAACTGTTGCTTCCGTTTTGTGAAAAGAAGGATGAATTGATTGAAAGGTTAGTAACATCTGTATTGCCAGAAATATTGCCAGATTTTTTCCCTGAATCAAAAGAGTTTGAATGGATAAAAGAACAAGATTTTTTACCTAAAGAAATACTTGAACTTGAGAAAGAACGGACTTTAATTCAAGAACAATATAATTCGAAAATTAAGTCATTGAATGAGAGAAGAAATGCTATTGACCAGAAGTATAAATTTTTGAATGATTTGTTGATAGAAACAGGGGATAAGTTAGTTCAAGCTGTATGTACATACTTCAAGTGGCTTGGTTTTGCAAATGTAGAAGCAATTGATGGAAATGAAGATATTTTAAGAGAAGATATACAGATTTTGGAAGATGATAAATTATTTATTATTGAAGTTAAAGGTATTGGGGGAACATCTACAGATGCAGAATGTTCACAGGTAGCAAAACATAGACGAAGAAGAGAAAAAGAGCATCGTGACAAAGAAATATTGCCAATTTATATTGTGAATCATCAAAGGTATATAAGGCCTTCATTAAGACAAAATCCTCCATTTAGTGATAATCAAATAGATTATGCTAAAAATGATGAAAGAGGTCTTCTTACTACATGGCAGCTTTACAATCAATATAAGTTGATAGAAAATGGTATATTTACGAAAAAAGAAACAAGAGAATCACTAGATAAATGGGGGCTTATTTCGTTACTTCCAAAGAATTTAATTAGAGTGGGGATTTATGAGGAATATTTTAAGAAACCTAAAGCAGGTATATTGACACTTAACAATGTTAAATTGGAAGTTGGAAAAATGATATATGCAAAAAAAGATGGAAAATGGATTTGTACTTCTATTGTAAGTATACAGCTTAATGATAAGGATGTAGATCAAGTAGACAATGGTGAGGTTGGAATAGTAACCGATATTGAACTGGAAAAAGGATATGAGATTTTTGTCAAAATTGAGTAGTAACCCCACCCGCTTTTTACTCCGTTTCTACTACTTTTGCTGTACACATCTTGCAAAATTTTGCTAAGATTTGCATTTTATGTACAGAAATGACCAATACATAAAGAAAAATTAACACCGCGCAAAATGCTGCAAATGGCAGCAGAAAAGCGCCTTTTGAAAGGAGTTTATATGAGTATACGAGTGCTCTTCATCTGCCACGGCAACATCTGCCGTTCCACCCTAGCCCAAAGTGTCTTCACCCACAAAGTCGTATCCCAAGGGCTTTCCGCTCACTTCCTTATCGACAGCGCCGCCACAAGCACCGAAGAAATCGGCAATCCACCGCACCGGGGGACGGTGAATAAGCTGAGGAAGGTTGGAATTCCTCTGGTGCCGCACCGGGCGCGGCAGGTGACGTGGGCGGATTATGAGAAATTTGATTATATCATAGGTATGGACAGTGCCAATATCCGAAATTTAAACCGGATGCTGAAAGGCGATCCAGAGGGGAAAATATATAAATTCCTCACATTTGCAGGTTCAGACCGTGACATCGCGGATCCGTGGTATACGGGTGATTTTGACGCGACGTATGAAGATGTTCTGGAGGGCTGTGTGGGTTTTCTGGCATATCTGAAAGAACAGGGACAGATATAACCCAAAGTTTGATGAGTATTCATTTTAGGTTAAGATAGAAGGAACGGACTGTTTCTGTTGCAATTTATCAGTGTGCTGGAGGAACATCCGGGCGATTCGTGGATTAAAAAATATATTTTCCCGGGCGTAATGGTTCTAAGTCTCTGGGAAATGATTTCTTGTGGTTCAGCAGATGGATTTTATATCCTGGATGTAGAAAATCTACGTCTGCACCAGATTTTATTTACAAAAGGAATTGATAATGACTTGCCGATGACACGCTGGTATTAATAAGTGGAGTGCTTTTTTATTTCCAGCTGAATCCGTTCGCAGAGATCCTTGACCGTGACAAGCTCGATAAAATCCGTTTCCGGAATATCGATCTCGAAGCAGTCTTCGATTTCTGTGATAAAGTATACGATCAAAAATGAATCCAGCCCCAGATCGTCGATCAGGCGGTCAGCCGATGTCAGCGGGCGGGTGATTTCTACGTATTCTGATAGAATGTCTTTTATTTCAACCAGGATTTCTTCCTGCGTCAGTTCGTGTTTCATGAGAAGTTCCTCCTAATATATGTGATTCATGCAGCTATTTTTATTGTAAATTTAATATAGAATCTGTGTTTGTGAGATGATTCTATCTGTGTGTTTATTTTATCATGAAACTGCCCGCTTGAGTAGATATATCCCTTAAAATAGGAGGAGCCGACAGGAACGGACTCCTGTCGGCGTAGGTATGAAAAAGTATATTATGAAAGGTCTTTTGCCTTTACGCGTATTACTATATCGAAAAAATGTGATAAAAGTATGTTCGGAATGTGAAGAAATCATAAATTTCGGAAAATATTTTGGAAGTGGATGGGGGAATAAAAATGACACGCAGATATAAGTTTGTGCAATTTTATTCATAAAAATGAAAATATATGCGTGAAATTTCTGAAAAAGATAGAATGTAAAAAGGTAATATGATATAATGAGCGCAAGTGAGCCAGAAAGCTGCTTGCAGATTTATGGCGAACGGCGAATGGCGATCACGATAGCTGCGTCAGCAGCGGTAAGCATCGAAGATGCGAATCGTGATATAATATGAACACTTACAGAGAACTTGTCAAATTTAGTGTGGGTTATAGATGAACATTTGATGAATCTGAGATAAAGGAGAAAAATAATCAAAATAAAGATTCAAAAAAACATATCTACAAAGAAGAAGGCAGAACATCAGGCGGATGCAAAAGCATTTGCCGGAACGGGTTCAGAAAGGACAGGGAACGATGCGGGCGTTTACATTTGAAAATGCGACAAAGATTTATTTTGGCGGAGGTTGTGTGAAAGAGCACCTGCTGGAGGCGGTGAAGCCGTATGGGGAAACGGTGATGCTGGCATATGGCGGCGGCTCGATCAAGACGAATGGCATTTATCAGGAAGTGATGGATGTCTTAAAGCTGGCTGGAAAACAGGTGATAGAATTTTCTGGCATCATGCCGAATCCGACCTACAGCAAGGTAATGGAAGGGAAAAAAGTCGTACAGGAAAATCAGGTAGATCTGATTCTGGCAGTGGGCGGCGGTTCGGTCATGGACTGCAGCAAGGCGATCTCAATGGCGGCTGCGACGGACAAGGACGTCTGGGAGGAATACTGGATCAAAAAGGGCGAGATTGATTTTGAGCCGGTTCCGGTGGGCGTGATTGTGACCGTGGTCGGCACTGGAAGCGAGGTCAACGGCGAGGGTGTAATCACCCATGAGGAACAGAAAATTAAGACGAGCCGGAATTATCCGCGCTGCAATCCGGTGTTTGCGATGATGGACCCGAAATATACCTACACGGTTTCTCCACTCCAGACGGCAGCGGGCGGTTTTGATATGCTCAGCCATGTGATGGAGACATATTTCAGCGCACCGGATGAGGATAATCTTTCGGATGCGATCTCGGAGGCGCTGATGCGGAGTATTATTGCGAACCTGCCAGTGGCGATCCGGGAACCAGAAAATTATGAGGCGCGCAGCAACCTGATGTGGGCATCCACGATGGCGGAGATTGGCATTATCAAATTAGGAAAACAGTGTGATTTTGAGGCGCATATGATTGAACATCAGATGGGGGCTTACACGGACTGCAACCACGGCATGGGACTTGGCGTGATCCATCCGGCGTATTATCGTCGAATTTGCCGGGACGGCATCAAGAAATTTGTGAAATTTGCTGTAAATGTCTGGGGAATGTCACCAGATGGCGGCGATGAGGAAGAACTGGCATTTGGCGGAATTGACGCATTACAGGCGTTTATTCATGAGATTGGTTTGCCGGGGACGCTGCGGGAACTGGGAATCACAGATCAGAGCCTGCTGAAAACGATTGCTGATTCATGTATCCGCAATGACGGCGGGTATCGGCAGCTGACGCACGCGGAAATCTTGGATATTTTGGAAGAGTGCTATTAGTACAAAGGAGGAAAATCATGCCACACATTGCAATATCTATGTACCCGGGACGGAGCCGGGAAGAGAAGGCAGCGCTGGCTGAGAAGGTCAGAACGCTGGTATCAGAAGAATTAAAGAAGGATCCGAAGGTTGTGACGGTATCGGTTCATGATGTACCGGCTGAGAAATGGCAAGAATATTTGGATGCGATTCCGGGCGAGGAGAGATTCTATTAGAAGTCTAAGTCGGGGTTGCAGAAAGAGGCAAAAGATCATCCGACGATGGATAATATAGCTCAAGCAGTGTCGAAAAAATAAACTGCAAAAGATATATAATAATGAATAAAAAAGAACGGACTGTTCATAAATAGACAAAAAAGCATAGGATGTAGAGAATAGATATTTGAGCTGTGCCGGTTTACAGAGTATCATCTGTAAACCGGGCAGAAAGAAGCACATTTACGCGCATTACTTAGTGGATTTTGTCTGTATGAACAGTCTTTTTTGCAGCATTTTATAATTGAGAAAATATTTCATTTACTCCTTTTAAATTCCCACAAATATTTCTTGACATTTCCCAGTTACATTCATATAATGAACATATGAACAATGATTCATATAAATAAAAATATTTCAAAGAAATCTTGATAAAATCCTGCAAACTGCTTTCACGAAAGAAGCAGTGAAGCAGGGCAGAAATGCGTAGCATGAAGGGAGAAATCGGATGGCAATTCATGATGTAGAGTGCTGTGAGGAGTGTGCTGTTCACGATGAGGTTGTGCAGTCGGTCCGGGGAATGCTGCCGGATGACGATGATTTGTATGATCTGGCGGAGCTGTTTAAGGTATTTGGTGATTCGACGCGGATCCGGATTTTGTTTGTGCTGTTTGAGTCGGAGATGTGTGTCTGCGACATTGCACAGCTGCTTAATATGACGCAGTCGGCGATTTCGCATCAGCTTCGGATTCTCAAGCAGTCGCAGCTTGTCAAGAGCCGACGGGACGGAAAGTCGGTGTTCTATTCGCTGGCAGACGACCATGTTTACCGGATTATCAACCAGGGCTTTGAGCATATTAAAGAATAGCAAGTTCCTTGAATGATGATAATGGATTGAATGAATGTGAAAGCGGTGCTATCTGTAAAGAAAAAATTGCAGGTCTCGAAAAGCAAACATTAAAAATTTATAACTCAATAAAAAGAGGAGGATTATCATGAAGAAGAAATTTAAATTAACTGATCTGGATTGTGCAAACTGTGCAGCAAAGATGGAAGATGCGATCAAGAAGCTGGATGGAGTCAATGATGCGAGTGTCAGCTTTATGATGCAGAAAATGACGATCGATGCGGATGACGCACGTTTTGACGAGATCATGAAAGAGGTTGTAGAAGTGTGCAAGAAGGTGGAACCGGACTGCATTATTAATATGTAAACTTGGAAAAGGCATAATCGGGTCAAAAGCTGCTTTTTAAAAGAATAAAATCAGATTGTGTAATGCACAGAAGGGCAAAGTAAAAAGATATAGGCAAATGAGCTGTGCCGGCACATTTTCCTATATCTTTTTTTCTGGGAATGTGTTTCCAGAATGAAGGGAGGCTTTATGAATCAGAAGCAGAAAACGATGCTGAAGCGGATCGTTGCGGCGGCAATCGTATATATCGCGGCGGCAGCAGCGAAAAAAATGAATGTATTTGCCGGAATGCCGCAGCGGTGGACAGAGTTAGTCGTATTTTTAATTCCGTATCTGATTATTGGATGGGATATTGTATACAAGGCGTTCCGGGGGATTAAAAATGGTCAGGTGTTTGATGAGAATTTCCTCATGACAGTAGCGACGTTCGGGGCGTTCGGTGTGGGCGAGTTTTCTGAGGCGGTTGCGGTTATGCTGTTCTATCAGGTTGGCGAGCTGTTTCAGAGTTATGCGGTTAACCGTTCGCGCCAGTCGATCAGCGATCTCATGAATATCTGCCCGGAATATGCCAATATTGAAAAAGATGGACAGATAGAGCAGGTCGAGCCGGATGATGTGGAAGTGGATGACATCATCGTGGTACAGCCGGGAGAGCGGATTCCGCTGGATGGCGTGGTGGTAGAGGGTGAATCGATGATCGATACCTCGGCGCTGACTGGTGAATCGGTACCGCGCCGTGCGGCAGCCGGGGATGAAATCATCAGCGGATGTGTCAATGGCAGCGGGCTTCTGCGGGTGCGCGTGACGAAAGAATTTGATGATTCGACGGTGGCGCGGATTCTGGAGCTGGTGGAGAATGCCAGCAGCAAGAAGGCGAAGGTGGAGAACTTTATCACCCGGTTTGCCAGATATTATACGCCGGTGGTCGTGATCGCGGCGGTTGCTTTGGCATTTGTGCCGCCGATTGTGCTGGGCGGAGAATTTGGCGAGTGGATTCAGAGAGCTTGTATTTTCCTGGTAATTTCCTGCCCGTGTGCGCTGGTGATTTCGGTTCCGCTTAGCTTCTTTGGCGGCATTGGTGCTGCATCCCGCATCGGTGTGTTAGTCAAGGGAAGCAATTATCTGGAGGCAGTTTCGGAGCTGGATACGGTTGTATTTGATAAGACAGGCACCCTGACGAAGGGCGAGTTTAAAGTGACGGAGCTGCATCCGGCGGGAATCAGTGAGGATGAGCTTCTGGAGCTGGCGGCGTATGCCGAGAATTATTCGACGCATCCGATCGCGGAATCGATACGGGAGGCGTATCGTGAGAGAAAAGGCAGTTTGGCAGAAGCAAAAACTCAAAAGGCGAATGCGGGAACAGCAGAAATCGTTCTGGATGCTGACAATGACACAATAAAAGAGGTGCAGTCCAAAGAGGGTGTGCAGGGAGTGGTACGCAAACCCCTGATCGACTTAACCCGCATCGGTGAAACCAACGAGATTTCCGGTCATGGTATCGAGACAACGATCGACGGTCACATAGTTCTGGCGGGTAATGGACGCCTGATGAAGAGTAAAAATATACCGTATCAGGAATGCGACGGCATCGGCACTGTGATTTATCTGGCAAAGGACGGAAAATTTGCCGGAAGTATCCTGATTGCCGATACGATCAAGCCGGAGACGGAGGATGCGATCCGTGGACTGAAGGCGGCTGGAATCCGCCGTACTGTTATGCTGACGGGCGACCGGAAAGCGGTCGGAGAGGCGGTGGCTGCGAAGGTTGGCATCGATCAGGCGTACACGGAGCTGCTTCCGGCGGATAAGGTGCAGAAGGTCGAGGAGATGCTGGCGGAGATGACCGGAAAGCGGAAGCTGGCATTTGTCGGCGACGGCATTAACGATGCACCGGTTCTCTCCCGCGCAGATGTCGGTATTGCAATGGGAAGCATGGGAAGTGACGCGGCGATCGAGGCGGCGGACATTGTCCTGATGGATGATAACCCGGCGAAGATTGCAGGTGTGGTTAAAATCGGACGCAAGACAATGGCAATCGCGCACCAGAATATCGTGTTTGCTCTGGCGGTTAAGGCGGTTGTGCTTCTGATGGGCGCGGCTGGAGTGGCGAATATGTGGGAAGCCGTGTTTGCGGACGTCGGTGTTTCCGTCATTGCAATTTTAAATGCGATGAGGGCATTAAGAACTAAATAATCGCTAATATCAAAAAGCTATGGCGGAAGGAATACTTGATGGTTCCGGAAACTGTAGCTTTTTAAATTTGCGGCTCTAAGGGATTTATATATAAAACCAATATTTGCAAGTGGTAAAAGAATAGGAATAAGAAAGAAATCAAGGCTTGGGAAAGATAAAATGCTGGGAATCATACAGAATTTCCAAAATAGTTGTAATAATCCTTAATAAAATAGTAATTGAATCTGACGGAAGAATGAAGTATGATCAAATACCATAGGATATTAGACGGAAAGGAAGGAACAGGATGAAAAAATGGATGAAAACGGCGCTTGTCCTGGCTGCAGCGGTCTGCCTGAGTGTGGCGGCTGCGTTCACAGCACTGGCGGCGCAGACGTTTCAGATAACCGCTTCGATCGGCTCCTGTCTGATTGGTTCGGGGCAGAATACAGTGGATATTTTACTTTCAAGCAACGGTGATACAACGGGGACGGACGGAAAGATTTATCTGTTTGAATTGCGGCCGTATGAGTCGGAGATTGGAAGCCGGACTGATTATGTCAGCAGCGTAGGCGCAGGGGAGACGAGGACCGTCTCGATTCCTTTAAACAAGGGAACTGCCCAGGACCGCCTTTATAGCCGGTTTGTTCCGGCAGTGTTTGACGGAACTGCATTTACGGCAGTTGGCGCGGCACATTATATCACAAATCCGGAGGTGGTTGCATCCAATCAGGATGCGTTTAAGACGCCGCTGACGAAAAAGGGCTTGAATATCCAGTTAAATATGCTCAACGATGCATTTACACTGGGCGTCAAACATGTGGCAGTCAATATCGCATTTTCCCAGTTTTTAGGAAGTGGCATTGATTATGAGTACGATGGAAAAACGTATCATTTTAATAAGTCGGTGGTTGAAAATTATGACAAGGTGATCAGTACATATATCGGAAAAGATATATCCGTGACGGCGATCGTTTTAAATGACTGGAATGACGCGCACCCGGAATTGGTTCATGCGGGAACTGCGAAATCTTCGAGCGCCAATTATTATATGTTTAACACGAAGACACAGGAAGGGTTTGAGACAACGCGTGCGATCTTCGCGTTTTTGGCGGATCGTTACAGCGGCAAGAATCATAATTCAAATTATGCGAAGATTTCCAACTGGATTCTGGGCAATGAGATCAACAACCAGATTTGGAACTACATGGGACCGGCAGATTTGAATGCATATGTATCCACGTATCAGCAGGCATTCCGCACGTTCTACACGGCGATCAAGAGCACAAGTGCGAATGACCGGGTTTATTTTTCACTTGATTTCTGGTGGGGAGCTCCGTATGAGAACCTGAACGATCAGGTGCATTATACGGGCAAAGGCATTGTTGATACGTTTAACGCCTTGGCAGTAACGGAAGGCCAGATGGACTGGGGCATTGCCTACCATCCGTATCCGTACCCGATGACGGAACCGGAATTCTGGGATGATCCGGCAACGGGGCTGGTAACCGAGAGTGCAGATTCACCGATTGTCAACTTTGCAAACCTGCATGTACTGACCGATTATCTGAATCAGGATTCGATGAAGACAGCATCTGGCGAGGTGCGCCATGTCATTCTGACGGAGGAAGGATTTACTGCACAGAGTCTGACGCGCGGCGATGTGTCGGATATCCAGGCGGCGGCATTTGCATATTCTTACTATATCGTGGACAGCAACCCGTATATCGACGCGTACATTCTGAGTCGTCAGGTCGATGCGCCGTCAGAGGTAAGGGCAGGCTTAAGCTTCGGTCTGTGGTCCTGTGATATGAATCAGGGCAATGAGATTGTAGCGGTAAAGGATCGAAAGCTCTGGAGAGTTTTCCACGACATTGATCAGAAGAGATACACGCTGGAAACTTCGAATTTTGCAAAATCAATCATCGGAATTAATAAGTGGTCGGATGTGATTCCGAACTTCCGGTGGAAGTCTCTGGAACAGTAGCGGATGGTAGACAGAGACTTGTAGAACAAAAACTATAAGAAAAAAAGTATAAATAAAAAAGTGCCTTTCTTCTCGAAGAAAATTTCTTGAGAGGAAAAGCACTTTTTTTAGAAAATAAACGTATCTGATGTATCGGAGAACCGGGAGTCTCAGATACCATAGATGGTTTGCTGGATTTTGTCTCCGAATCCTGCCGATTTTATCAGATCTTGAGTTCTTATCAGATCTTATTGCTCTGTCTCCAGATATGCATCTTCTCAGCTTCCTTAATCAGCTGATCGCGGAACTGCGGATGTGCAACGGAGATGATAGCCTCGCATTTCTGCCAGGTTGCAAGACCCTTTAAGTTTACTTTACCGTACTCGGTTACCAGGTAGTGCAGGTTTGCACGTGTATCGGTTACGATGGAACCCTGATTTAAGGTCGGGAGAATACGGGACTGCAGCTCGCCAGCCTTGTTCTTGAAGGTGGAGGAGCAGCAGATGAAGCTCTTTCCGCCCTTGGACAGGTAAGCGCCCAGAACGAAGTCAAGCTGTCCGCCTGCACCGCTGATGTGCTTGATTCCTGCGGACTCTGCATTTACCTGACCGAAGAGGTCGAGGTCAACCGCGTTGTTGATGGACATGAAGTTGTCCAGGGCTGCGATGGTGCGGACGTCGTTGGTGTAATCAACCGGAGCACTCATGCAGGCCGGGTTGTTGTTTAAGTAGTCATACAGTTTCTTGGTACCAGCGCCGAATGCGTATACCTGACGGCCTTTGTCCAGTGCTTTGTGAGCGCCTGTGATCTTGCCGGCTGCGGCAATATCAACGAATGCGTCAACGTACATCTCGGTGTGAACACCCAGATCCTTTAAGTCGGATTTCGCAATCAGGGAACCAACTGCGTTCGGCATACCGCCGATACCTAACTGTAAGCAGGCACCATCCGGGATCTCGTCTACGATCAGTTTTGCAACTGCTTCATCGACATCAGTCGCTGCTGCGGCGCCTCCCATCTCTGCGATGGTCGGGTTGCTGCCCTCTACGATCATGTCTACGTTGGAGATATGAACGCCGTTCTCAAATCCGCCGAGGCAGACCGGCATATTTTCATTGACCTCTACGATGACAACCTTGGAAGTCTCGCAGCAGGCTGCCATATGGGAAGCATTTGGTCCGAAGTTGAAATAACCGTGCTCATCCATCGGAGCGACCTGGAATACAGCTACATCCGGTTTGGTTGCGGACTCACGATAGTATCTCGGAAGCTCGGAATAACGGATCGGAGCATAGAAGCTGAATCCCTGTGCGATTGCCTTTCTCTCGATACCGCTCATGTGCCAGGAGTTCCAGGTCATATGAGCTGCCGGGTTTTCGATCTTGAAGATCTCCGGTACCCACATCAGGATACCGCCGCGGAAGTTTACATTCTCCAGTTCCGGAAGACGTTTTGCGATAGCAGCATCGACTGCTACCGGAGTGCCGGTGGTCCAGCCATAGTCAACCCAGTCGCCAGATTTAACGACGGAAGCAGCTTTTTCAGCGGAAACCAGCTTTTCTGCATACAGTTTCTTGTAATCCATACTTATTCACCTTGTCCTTTTTAATAATATGAAGAAGTCCGTACAAATGCGTGATTCGGACATCCCCCGTTGTTTATCAGTGTATCATCTCCACTACCCCTTGTCAACGAAAGAGGCGGAGGACAAAATAGGGGAAAATGACGACATATTCATATTTATGAATTACAGATATAAGTGTATGTAAATAGAAAAGAAATGACTTTGTCTATTAATTCACAAACAAAATACCATGTTGGTTATAATGCCAGAGAAGACCACTTTTATTGAGAAAACGGAAGAAAAAAATTGTGCATTCCGCCTAAAGGAGATCAAAACGATGTAGAAATAAGTGGATTGTACGCGGAAAAATGAGAATCTTAAATCTTTATAAATCCATTGATAATTATTTGACAGGAGCCGCGTGGGGTGTTAAGATACAAATACACTATCATATTTATCACTATTTTACTATTTACTGCAGTTGTGTTATTTACGTGGTGGATCATTTTCAAGGAGGATTTTTTCAATGTCTAAGAAAGTCGTAATTGCAAGTGCATGCCGTACCGCAGTAGGTTCTATGGGTGGCCAGCTCAGTACTGTTCCAGCAGCTGAGATGGGTGCCGTAGTTATCAAGGAGGCTCTGAAGAGAGCAGGCGTTGCTCCGGAGCAGGTTGATCACGTATACATGGGATGTGTTATCCAGGCTGGCCTTGGTCAGAACGTAGCACGTCAGATGTCTCTGAAAGCTGGTCTTCCGGTAGAAGTTCCGGCAGTTACCCTGAACGTGGTTTGCGGTTCTGGTCTGAATGCTGTAAACGCAGCAGCAGATATGATCCTTGCAGGCGATGCTGACATCGTAGTAGCTGGTGGTGCAGAGAACATGTCCGCAGCTCCGTATGCTCTGATGAAGGCTCGTTACGGATACCGTATGAACAATGCGACCATGATCGACACCATGGTAAATGACGCTCTGTGGGATGCATTCAACGATTACCACATGGGTATCACCGCTGAGAATATCTGCGATCAGTGGGGTATCACAAGAGAAGAACTCGATGAGTTTGCAGCAGCTAGCCAGCAGAAGGCTTGCGCAGCTATCGAGGCTGGACGTTTCAAAGACGAGATCGTTCCGATCGAAGTTAAGAAGAAAAAAGAGACTGTTATCGTAGATACCGATGAGGGTCCGCGTCCGGGTTCCACTGTAGAGGTTCTTGGCAAGCTTCGTCCGGCATTCAAGAAAGACGGACGTGTAACAGCTGGTAACGCTTCCTCCATCAACGATGGTGCAGCAGCTGTAGTTGTTATGAGCGAAGAGAAAGCAAAAGAACTGGGTATCAAACCGATGGCTACATGGGTAGCAGGCGCTCTGGGCGGTGTAGATCCGAGCATCATGGGTATTGGACCGGTTGCAGCTACCAAGAAAGTTCTGAAGAAGACAGGCTGGAAGGTAGAAGACTTCGATCTGATCGAGGCAAACGAGGCATTCGCAGCTCAGTCTATCGCTGTAGCTCGTGACCTTGGCTTCAACAAAGACATCCTGAACGTAAACGGCGGTGCAATCGCTATCGGACATCCGGTAGGAGCATCTGGCTGCCGTATCCTGACAACTCTGTTATACGAGATGCAGAAACGTGACGCTAAGAAGGGTCTGGCTACTCTGTGTATCGGTGGCGGCATGGGCTGCGCAACGATCGTTGAGAGAGACTAATCTCTGACGCAGAACCGGAGTCGTCGGGGCTTATCCCCGGCGCTCCGGCTGTTTCTGGTTTTACGTATTTCAATTCAAGAGCTTTTTAGGAGGAACTGGAAGTGGGATTTGTAGACTATGAGGTAGACGGACACGTCGCAGTCATAACTATTAATCGTCCGAAGGCACTGAACGCGTTAAACGAGGATGTGCTGAAGGATATTGAAGCTGCATTTGATGCAGTAGACCTTTCCGAAATTCGTGCAATTATCCTGACCGGCGCAGGAGAGAAATCTTTTGTAGCTGGTGCTGACATCGCTGCTATGAGCGTGATGACCAAGGAGCAGGGCGAGCACTTCGGTAAATTCGGCAACGATATTTTCCGCAAGATCGAAACCTTCCCGATTCCGGTTATCGCGGCAGTAAACGGTTTCGCACTCGGCGGCGGCAATGAGCTTGCCATGAGCTGTGATATCCGTATCTGCTCGGACAATGCATTATTCGGACAGCCTGAAGTAGGTCTTGGTATCACACCAGGCTTCGGCGGTACACAGAGACTCGCACGTCTCATCGGACCGGGCAAGGCAAAAGAGATGGTATTTGCGTCCCGCAACATCAAAGCGGACGAGGCATACCGTGTCGGACTTGTAAATGCTGTTTATACACAGGAAGAGCTGATGCCGGCTGCGAAGAAGCTGGCAGGCGCTATCGCAAAGATGGCTCCGATCGCTGTCAGAAACAGCAAGAAGGCGATGAACGACGGACTTCAGACTGATATGGATCAGGCTATCGTGATCGAGGAAAAACTGTTTGGCGGATGCTTCGAGACAGAAGATCAGAAGAACGGTATGCAAGCATTCCTTGAGAAACGGAAAGTGGAGCAGTTTAACAATAGATAGTTAGTTAAATTATAGTTGTATAATTTCAGGAGGATTTGTCATGAAAGTTGGTATTATTGGTGCAGGAACCATGGGTTCCGGAATCGCTCAGGCATTTGCCCAGGTAGATGGATATGAAGTATGCCTGTGTGATATTAACGAAGAGTTTGCTTCCAACGGCAAACTGAAAATTACCAAGAACTTTGAGAAGAGAGTAGCAAAAGGAAAGATGGCAAAAGAGGATGCAGACAAGATCCTTGCCAGAATCCATACCGGCGTTAAGACTATCTGCAGCGACTGCGATCTCGTAGTTGAGGCAGCAATCGAGAACATGGAGATCAAAAAACAGACCTTCAAAGAGCTGGGCGCTATCTGCAAGGCAGACTGCGTATTTGCTACCAATACATCTTCTCTGTCCATTACAGAGATTGGTGCAGGTCTTGACCGCCCGGTTATCGGTATGCACTTCTTCAACCCGGCTCCGGTTATGAAGCTGGTTGAGGTTATCGCAGGCTTAAACACTCCGGCAGAGATTGTTGACAAAGTTAAGAAGATCTCTGAAGAGATCGGCAAGATCCCGGTACAGGTAGAAGAGGGCGCTGGTTTCGTAGTAAACCGTATCCTCATCCCGATGATCAACGAAGCTATCGGTATCTACGCTGAGGGCGAGGCTTCTGTAGAGGGTATCGATACCGCTATGAAGCTGGGTGCTAACCATCCGATGGGACCGCTTGAACTGGGCGACCTGGTAGGTCTGGACGTTGTTCTGGCTATCATGGAAGTACTTCAGTCTGAGACGGGTGATCCGAAGTACCGTCCGCAGCCGCTTCTTAGAAAGATGGTTCGCGGCGGCAAGCTTGGCCGTAAGTCTGGCGAGGGCTTCTACAAGTACAACTAATATGTACATAAGTCTGGCTTCTTGACCAGATGAAAACATAATAGAGTACCAGATTTTTAAGAACCGCAGCGGGGCGGCACTTAAAGCCGCCTCTTAAGCGTATATAAGAAAATGATGGAGGAATAGACACATGGATTTTACATTAAGTAAAGAGCATGAAATGGCGAGAAAGTTATTCCATGACTTCGCCGAGAACGAAGTAAAACCTTTGGCACAGGAAGTTGACGAGACAGAGCACTTCCCGGAGGGAACCGTTAAAAAGATGCAGAAGCTTGGCTTCATGGGCATCCCGGTTCCGAAGGAGTATGGCGGACAGGGCTGTGATCCGTTAACATACGCTATGTGCGTTGAGGAGCTTTCCAAAGTTTGTGGTACTACCGGCGTTATCGTATCTGCACACACATCTCTGTGCTGCGATCCGATCCAGACCTTCGGTACTGAAGAGCAGAAACAGAAATACCTGGTTCCGCTTGCTAAGGGCGAGAAGCTTGGTGCTTTCGGTCTTACTGAGCCGGGTGCTGGTACAGATGCTCAGGGTCAGCAGACCAAGGCTGTATTAGACGGCGACGAGTGGGTATTAAACGGCTCCAAAGTTTTCATTACCAATGGTAAAGAGGCTGACATTTACGTTATCATCGCTGTAACAGGCGTTGTTGAAGTAAAGGGCAGAAAGAAAAAAGAGATCTCTGCATTTATCGTAGAGAAAGGAACTCCGGGCTTCACCTTCGGTACCAAAGAGAAGAAGATGGGTATCCGTGGATCTGCTACATACGAGCTGATCTTCACAGATTGCCGTATCCCGAAAGAGAACCTGCTTGGCCAGAAGGGCAAAGGTTTCCACATCGCTATGCATACCCTGGATGGCGGACGTATCGGTATCGCTTCCCAGGCACTTGGTCTTGCAGAGGGCGCTCTTGAGAGAACTGTTGATTACGTAAAAGAGAGAAAACAGTTTGGTCGTGCTATCGGTCAGTTCCAGAACACTCAGTTCCAGCTGGCAGATATGGCTACCAAAGTTAAAGCAGCTCAGCTCCTTGTTTACAGAGCAGCCGTTGCTAAGAAGACACAGAAAACCTATTCTGTAGAAGCAGCTATGGCTAAACTGTATGCAGCAGAGGTTGCTATGGAAGTTACAACCAAGGCTGTACAGCTTCACGGTGGTTATGGCTACACGAGAGAGTACGACGTAGAGCGTATGATGCGTGATGCTAAGATCACTGAGATCTACGAGGGTACATCTGAGGTTCAGAGAATGGTTATCTCCGCTGATCTGTTAAAATAATTCAGTCTGCAGAGAAATCAGAACAATCTCAGTCCTAGAGAAAAAAGAAAAAAATAAGGAGTGAAAATACCGTGAAAATTGTAGTTTGTGTAAAACAGGTTCCGGATACCAAAGGCGGAGTTAAATTTAACCCGGATGGTACTCTTGACAGAAGCGCAATGCTGGCAATCATGAACCCAGATGATAAAGCAGGTCTGGAGGCAGCGCTTCGCTTAAAAGATCAGTATGGTGCAGAAGTTACCGTAGTTACTATGGGTCTTCCGAAGGCTGAAGAGGTTCTTCGCGAGGCTATGGCTATGGGCGCAGACAATGGTGTTCTTGTAACTGACCGTGTACTTGGTGGTGCAGATACCTGGGCTACTTCCCAGACAATCGCAGGCGCACTTCGCAACCTGGATTATGACTTAATCATTACTGGCCGTCAGGCTATCGATGGCGATACCGCTCAGGTAGGTCCGCAGATCTCCGAGCATCTTGGACTTCCGGTAATCAGCTACGCTCAGAACATCCGTGAAGTAAACGAAGCTGAGAAATACATCGTAGTTGAGCGTCAGTATGATGATAGATATCACGTAGTAAAAGCACAGCTTCCGTGTCTTTTAACCGCTCTTGCAGAGTTAAACGAGCCGCGTTACATGACTCCGGGCGGAATCTTCGATGCATACGCAAAAGAGATTACCGTTTGGGGCAGAAAAGATCTGAAAGAGGTTGAGGATTCCAACCTCGGTCTGAAGGGTTCACCGACACAGATCGCAAAAGCTTCCGATAAGGTAAGAAAGGGTGCTGGCGAGAAGGTAGAACTGGATCCGGCAGCTTCCGCAGATTATATCGTTGGCAAACTGGCAGAGAAACACATTATCTAATTATTTTATAGAAAAGAGTGGTGAATAAGATGAACAACTTAGAAGCATATAAGGGCGTATTTGTCTTTGCACAGCAGGTGGATAATGTTATCAGCAATATCGCTTTTGAGCTGATTGGCAAAGGTAAAGAATTAGCAAAAGATTTAGGAGTAGAGGTAACCGCTGTTTTAGTTGGTTCTGACGTTAAGGGTCTTGCAGATCAGTTAGCAGAGTACGGTGCAGACAAGGTTATCGTTGTAGACGATCCGGAGTTAAAAGAGTACCGTACAGAGCCGTACACACATGCAATCGCATCTGTTATCGAAGAGTTCAAACCGGAAATCTTCCTGATCGGTGCTACTGCAATCGGTCGTGACCTTGGTCCGCGTGTTTGCGCTAGAATCCATACAGGTCTGACTGCAGACTGTACAAAACTTGATATCGGTGATTTCCCGATGAATCCGGTTCCGGGTAGAGAGACAAAGCACAATCAGCTGCTTATGACTCGTCCGGCATTCGGCGGCAACACCATCGCTACCATCGCTTGCCCGGATTTCCGTCCGCAGATGGCAACCGTTCGTCCGGGTGTTATGCAGAAGGCTCCGAAGGAAGCTGGCAAAAAAGCTGTTGTTACTGAGTTCAATCCGGGATTCACAAAGAACAACAAATATGTTGATATTCTGGAAGTTGTTAAGGCTGTATCCAACACCGTTGATATCATGGATGCTAAGATCCTTGTATCCGGCGGTCGTGGCGTAGGAAGCCCGGAGAACTTCAAGATTCTGGATGATCTGGCAGAGGCTATCGGCGGTACCGTAAGCTGCTCTCGTGCAGTTGTAGATGCTGGCTGGAAGCCGAAGGATCTTCAGGTAGGTCAGACAGGTAAGACTGTTCGCCCGAACGTATACTTTGCAATCGGTATCTCCGGTGCTATTCAGCATCTGGCAGGTATGGAAGAGTCTGACATCATCGTTGCTATCAACAAAGATGAGTCTGCTCCGATCTTCGATGTTGCTGACTACGGCGTAGTAGGTGACTTAAACAAGATCGTTCCGATGCTGACTGAGAAGATCAAAGAAGCTAAAGCAGCAGCTAAGAACAACTAATTAAAATAGGAAGAGAAATCTTCTTAGCATATAGCAGTAGAGTTTTGTATGTTTTTCTCTGATAAATATATGAGACAGCGCCGGCTGGACGGATTTATCTCAGTCGAGAAGACTGAGATAAACGCTCCGCGAGGATGCGCAGTGATTCTGATAGGAATATGTCAGCTTCGCTGACCAGAATCACGCGCCAAGTCTCACGAACGTTCGACTTGAATCCACCCAGTACTCCGCAGTCCCATGCCAGCGAGTAAAGAGAACCCTGTTTCCGAGGTGATGAGCCTGGGAGGCAGGGTTTTTTTGTGTAATAGGAAATTTCTTAGAATTTGCTATTACACAAAAAGGCACATTTTTTATTCTGGTCAAAAACACTTGACAGATTAAGGTGGATTGCCCGTATAATAGAGTATCTGGAATATAGATATGATTTATCTGCTATATAAGAAAATACAGGTTACTGTTCACGGGTAGGCACTTTTGGAACCGAAAGTGCCGTAAGAAAACGTGGTGGCGGCAGGAAGTTGCCGTATTTAAATGCGAAACCACGGCGAATTCTGTTACTGGGCACGTATGCGTGAACAGTAACAAATACAGGATGGTATGATTTATGTTATTTAGTTCCCTTGTGTTCCTATGGTATTTTTTGCCAGCGGTATTTTTGCTTTATTTTATAACGAAAAATCTGCATATCCGCAATGGCGTCCTTCTGGCTGCCAGTCTCTTTTTTTATGCGTGGGGCGAGCCGAAGTATGTGATTCTGATGCTTGTTTCGATCGGGCTGAATTATTTCTTTGGATTGTGGATTGGGAGGATGCAGAGTAAACACAGAATGCGCTTTGCTGTTACAACCTGCGTGTTTTTAAACCTCCTTCTTCTGGGCTATTTCAAATATTTTAACTTCGCAGTCGAGATTGCAAATTCTCTGTTAAGCCGCTTTGCGGGCGGCGCACATACACTTTCTTTCCGCGAGATTGCTCTTCCGGTCGGAATATCCTTCTACACGTTTCAGGCGCTTTCCTACGTGGTGGATGTGTACCGGGGGACGATTCAGGCGCAAAAAAATATCTTTCATCTGGCGCTCTATATTTCTTTCTTTCCGCAGCTCATCGCGGGACCGATCGTCAAGTATCACGATGTCTGCGAACAGATTGGGAACCGGCAGTGTACGGCGGAGGGGATGGCGTATGGAATCAAGCGCTTTTCCTACGGACTGGCGAAAAAAATGTTGTTTGCTAATACCTTTGCGGCGACGGTGGACTGGATGATGGAGAAACCGCTGGCACAGCTGGGAACGGTCAATGCGTGGATGTTGGCGGTTTTGTACACACTTCAGATTTATTTTGATTTTTCGGGATATTCGGATATGGCGATCGGATTGGGAAAAATGTTTGGATTTGATTTTATGGAGAACTTCAATTATCCGTATATCTCTACCTCGATCCGCGAGTTCTGGAGACACTGGCATATTTCACTCTCGACCTGGTTTAGGGAATATCTTTATATCCCGCTGGGCGGCAACCGGAAAGGGCAGGTGCGGACGTATATTAATCTGCTGATTGTCTTTTTTGCGACCGGGCTCTGGCATGGCGCTGGGGCAACCTTTATCATCTGGGGATTGTACCATGGGCTGTTTCTGGTGGTGGAACGCATGGGACTTGGGAAGCTATTGGAGAAGAACTGCTTCCGGGGACTGAATCACATCTATACGGCGTTGGTTGTAGTGGTTGGCTGGGTGTTCTTCCGCGCCGATACGCTGGCGGATGCGAAAGTGATCCTGCATCAGATGTTTACCTGGGAGAACGGCATCTATCCGGCGTCGCTGTTCGTGAATCGGAAGGTGATTTTTCTTGCGGTGCTGGGCGTGCTGCTTTCGGGCATCGTGCAGAGTATATGCCCGAAGCTGCGGGAGCATTTGTATGAGAAAGAAGTGACAAAGACAGTGGATATTGTGATTATGGCTGTGCTGCTGTTTTTGTGTACCATGTATCTCGTCAGCAGCACGTATAATCCGTTTATTTATTTCAGGTTTTAGATCCAGCCGCCGTCCAGTTGAATTATCTGTCCCGTTAAATAGGAGTTCTCGCTCCCCAGCTGGTATGCCAGTTTTCCGACTTCCTCGGCACGCCCCATACGTCCGGCTGGAATTTCTTCCAGCAGGGCATTCCGTTCTTCTTCATCGAGAAACTGGTTCATTTCGGTGTCAATAGCGCCGCAGGCGATCGCGTTGACCTGGATGCTGCTCGGCGCAAGTTCCTTCGCGAGGGCGCGCGTCATGGCGTTGATGCCGCCTTTGGTGGCAGAATAGGCGACTTCGCAGGAAGCGCCGCAGACGCCCCAGACGGAGGAAATATTGAGAATGCGTCCCGATTTGCGTGACACCATCATCGGAACAGCGAGGCGGCAGCAGTTGAAGACGGAGGTCAGGTTGGTATTGAGAATGTGGTTCCACTCGTCCGGCGTCATATCCTGGAACAGACCGATGTAGGAAATCCCTGCATTGTTGACGAGGACATCCAGGGAACCGAAGCGCTCCCGGATCGCGTCAAACAGGCGGGAACAGCTCTCAAAATCGCCCGCATCGCCCATCCAGGCAAGGCAGGAAACGCCCAGCGCTTCGATTTCGCGCTGGGTCTTTTTTAATTCTTCTTCCCGCCTCAGGCAGGTAATCACGACATCCCAGCCATTCCTGGCGTAGGTTAATGCAATCGCTTTCCCGATTCCGCGGGAAGCGCCGGTTACGAGGATAGTTTTATGATTCATGGCAGTAAACTCCTTATATGCGAATGTTTTTGAGAATTGCGGGAGCACGCAGTGCAGAGCAATTCGGTATCAGAGGGGTCAAAAGCTTTTGACTCCAACATCATATTTGATTGAATTATAGCATGTATTTAAAATTCATGAAATAGTTTCATTTTTCCGCCTGTCATAAAATCGTAAGAAATTTTCATCCATTTTTTGCTGTTCTGAGTGTTTTACAGCATTGTATGAAAGTGCCAAAATGTGTTATACTAAAACCAAATGGATCTGACACAGCGATAGAGCGGATCAATTACCGAACAGATTCGGAAGAAAGGAACTGTATACCATGTATGATATAATAATCATTGGTTCCGGACCAGCTGGCTTGAGTGCGGCGATTTATGCACAGCGGGCATGTCTGGACACGATTGTGATAGAGAAGAATGGAATCAGCGGCGGACAGGTGCTGAATACCTGGGAGGTGGACAATTATCCGGGATTTCCGGGTGTGACCGGCTTTGAGCTTTCCAGACAGTTCCGGGAGCATGCAAACAAGCTGGGAGCAAGAGTTGTACAGGATGAGGTCGTGCAGGTCGAGCTTTCAGGAAATGTGAAGAAAGTAGTCTGCGAGGAAGAGACGTATGAGGCACGCTGTGTGATTCTGGCATCCGGAGCACATCACAGGACGTTGGAGGTGCCGGGAGAAGAGGAACTTCGCGGGGCAGGCGTTTCATACTGCGCGACCTGCGACGGGGCATTTTTCCGGGGAAGGACGGTTGCCGTTGTGGGCGGCGGCGACGCGGCGCTGGAAGATGCAATTTTTCTTGCACGGATGTGTGAAAAAGTATATATCGTCCACCGCAGAGACAAGCTTCGCGGGGCAAAACGGCTGCAGGAGCGCTTACAGGCGCTTGAAAATATTGAATTTGTCTGGAACAGCGAGACGGCTGCGATTGAAGGAAATGGTCAGGTGGAGGCATTGCGGCTGAGACAGACCAAAACCGGAGAAGAGAAGCGGCTGGACGTGGATGGTGTTTTTATTGCGGTCGGAATCGCACCGGAGAGTGAGCTGTATGCGGGTCAGTTAGAGCTTGATGAGCAGGGCTATATCCGGGCGGATGAGAGCGGTCAGACGAGCGTTCCGGGCGTATTTGCAGCCGGAGATGTCCGGACCAAGGCGCTGCGCCAGATTCTGACAGCGGCATCGGACGGTGCAAACTGCGTGGCATCTGCAGAGCGATATCTTCAGGCATAACTCATTTTTAACATAGAAGAAAACAGAGTAACTGTTTAGTAGGTCTGCGCATTTACTGCGCTGACCGTACGAAAACATGGGGCAGCAGGCAAAAATCCCATTGCCGTAGGCAATTTTTAATGGATTTTTGCGCGTGACTGTGAAGGTACTGAACAGTTACAGTTTGAGATAAAACGACGGAACAGAACGGACAGAAGAGTAGGAGGTCCTTATGAGAAAAACGCTGAAATTTCTGATAGCATCAGGAGCGTGCCTTGTGATGGCAGGGACGGGACAGATGAGCGCCCAGGCGGCGATGAATCTGGAGACGGATGCCCCGGTCGCTGGTGCGTCAGTGGCGATCAATAATTACTATGCGAGCAGCTTGAACCCGGAAAAAGAGCTGGCGGAGGCATTTGCTTCTAAAGAAGTTCTGGCAGTGGCGGGAGCCGGTCAGACGGGCGTGTCAGGCGGTGCGCAGACAGCCAAACCGGCACAGGTGCCAGCAGAGACGAAAGCCCAGCCAAAGGAGACAACTGGCGAGACAGAGGCGGTTGTCCGCGCGATGTCTAAGTCGATCTACGATAATATCGCGATTTCCCGTGTGACCAATTATGTCAATGTGCGCGCACAGGCGAGCACCAGCAGCGAGGTAGTCGGAAAGATTTACAATAACTGTGCGGCGACGATTCTGGACACGGTGGACGGCGAGGGCGGCAAATGGTACCATATCCAGTCGGGGTCCGTGACCGGTTATATTAAAGCACAGTATTTTGTGACTGGCGAGGAGGCGTCCAAGATTGCCAGGGAGGTCGGCACAACCTACGCGAAGGTTACAAATACCTCTACGCTTCGCCTGAGAGAGACGCCGAGCTTAGAGGGCAAGACGCTGGATCTTCTTTCTGCCGATGCAGAGTATGAGGTGATCGGAGAAGAGGGCGATTTTGCCAAGATTTCCGTCGATAATGATCTGGTCGGATATGTGTATAAAGATTATATTACGACACAGGTAGACTTTAAACAGGCAGTTTCCGTAGCTGAGGAACAGCAGCAGAAAGCTGAAGAAGAAAAACTGAAACAGGAAGCGAATGCGGCGATCGAGAACCTGGAACAGGTAAAGAAGAAAGCCGAGGAAGAGTCGAGGGCAGCGGAAACCACGGCAGCAGCGAAGGAAACCACGGCAGCTGCCAAAGAGACGACCAAAGCACCGGAGACTTCCTACAGCGGAACAATAGAGGCGAATCCGAGCGAAAGCAAGGCAGCTGGGACGACAGCGGCAGCCAAGGAGACGACAAAGGCAGCTGAGACGAAAGCGCCGACTACCGCGGCAGCGACGAAAGCGACCACTGCAAGCGGCGTTGGACCGGGCGGCGGACCAGGCACAGGCGGTACGTCCTCTTCTGGAAATGAAGTAACAAATGCTACCCGTTCTGCGGTTGTGGCATATGCAAAGCAGTTCCTTGGAAATCCGTATGTATACGGCGGAACCAGTCTGACAAACGGCGCGGACTGTTCCGGATTTACAATGAGTGTATTTGCACATTTCGGTATTTCAACCGGACGAAGCTCGAGAGATCAGGCGGCAAAGGGCAAGGAGGTTGCGGTCAGCGCAGTACAGCCGGGCGATCTGCTTTTTTATGCGAGCGGCAATTATATCAATCACGTAGCACTTTACATAGGCAATGGACAGGTTATCCACGCAAGTACGGCAAAGAGCGGCATCAAGATTTCGCCGTCCAACTACCGAACACCGTGTAAGGCAGTTTCATTCTTAAATTAGTAAACGCAGATAAAGGAGTATATCGGTTCTTACGGAACGATTTCATATCCGTAGGGCTCGGTGGGAATACCGCAAAATTACGTTGCCAGCGGGGCAGAAGATTTCTGATCGGTGAGACAAGTAATTTTGCGGTATTTTTTCATTTTCATAGGAAAATGTATGCACTCGCGCGAAGCAGAAACATGTCGCAAGCGACCGCGCTCGGCGCGAGAATGTGCCAAGGCACATTCTTTTTATAAAAAAGGAGAAAAATCATGGCAGAATTAAGAGAACTTTCCGTAAACCAGTTTGTAGAAGAAACTGCTTCGAAGGCGTCTGTACCGGGCGGCGGAAGCGTGTCGGCGATGGTGGGGGCGCTGGGCGCGGCATTGATGGAAATGGTGGCAAATCTGACGATCGGAAAGGAAAAATATGCCGGGGTGCAGGAGGAAATGCAGGCGCTGGCAGCTGAGGGCGCTGCGCTGCATGAGGAGTTGCTGGCGGGGATCAAAAAGGACAGCGAATCGTTCAATGGATATATGAGAGCGCTGAAGCTTCCGAAGGAGACGGAGGAGGAGAAAAAAATCCGCACTGCCGCCCTGCAGCAGGGGTTAAAAGAGGCGACCGAAGCGCCGCTTGCGATTGCGGAGTCAGCGGCAAAGATTTTTCCGATGGCGGAAGCGGTCGTAAAGAGGGGCAATAAAGGTGCCGTTTCCGACGGTCTGATTGCGGCGATGTTAGCCCGGACAGCGGTTGTGGGTGCCCTCTTTAATGTGAAGATCAATCTGGCATCGATCAAGGACGAAAGTTATGTATCAGAACTTGAGAAAAGAGTAGAAAAACTGGAATCGGATGCAATTTTTTGTGAAAAATCAATTTTGTGTCTTTCCAAATTGTCAGACACAGTATATAATAGATAACATTCACAGCCTTTCCGGGAAATTCACAGGGGGGATCTTCTTTACAGAAGATAAAGCAGATAACATTCACTGTGTGAAAACTTCCGTAACAGGCAAAACCGCAAAAACAGGGAGGTACAGGAGTAATGATGACAGATATTGAGATTGCACAGGCAGCGAATCCACTGAAAATCGGTGAGATTGCACAGGCAGCAGGCGTAGACGAGAAGTATCTGGAGCAGTATGGAAATTATAAGGCAAAGGTTGACTACAGTCTTCTGAAAGAGACCGAGGGCAAGGATGGAAAACTGATTCTGGTGACCGCGATCAACCCGACTCCAGCCGGAGAAGGAAAGACCACGACCACGGTCGGTCTGGCAGACGGATTGAAACGTCTTGGCAAAAAGGTAACCGTAGCGCTTCGTGAGCCGTCGTTGGGACCGGTCTTTGGTGTCAAAGGTGGTGCAGCTGGCGGCGGATATGCACAGGTCATTCCAATGGAGGATATCAACCTCCATTTTACCGGTGATTTCCACGCGATCGGCGCAGCAAACAACCTGCTGGCAGCGATGCTGGACAATCATATCTATCAGGGCAATGCACTCCGCATCGATCCGAAGCGTATTACCTGGAAGCGTGTTGTCGATATGAATGACCGTCAGCTCCGCAACATCGTAGATGGTCTGGGACGCCGCGTGGATGGCGTGACCCGTGAGGACGGATATGACATCACGGTTGCCAGCGAGATCATGGCAGTTCTGTGCCTGGCACGCAATATTACGGATCTGAAAGAACGCCTTTCCAAGATTATCGTAGGTTATACCTATGACGAGGAACCGGTCACTGCCGGTGATCTGAAAGCAGCGGGCGCGATGACGGCTCTTTTAAAGGATGCCCTGAAACCAAATCTGGTACAGACCTTAGAGCATACACCGGCATTTATCCACGGCGGTCCGTTCGCGAACATCGCGCATGGATGTAACTCCGTCATTGCGACAAAGATGGCATTAAAGCTGGGTGATTACACGATCACAGAGGCTGGCTTCGGCGCTGACCTGGGTGCGGAGAAATTCCTGGATATCAAGTGCCGGATGGCAGAGCTGAAACCGTCGGCGGTCGTTGTAGTAGCGACAGTACGTGCCCTGAAGCATCACGGCGGCGTGGCGAAGGCTGACTTAAACGCAGAGAATCTGGAAGCACTGGAGAAGGGACTTCCGAACCTGATGCAGCATGTAGAAAATATTACCAAGGTATATGGACTTCCGTGTGTCGTAGCGATCAACCGCTTCCCAATGGATACCGAGGCAGAATTAAAGCTGATCGAGGACAAGTGCCATGAGGTCGGTGTCAATGTAGCTCTGTCCGAGGTATGGGCGAAAGGCGGAGAAGGCGGCGAGGAGCTGGCAAAAGAAGTCATCCGCCTGTGCGAGACTGAGAGCGATTTCCACTACTGCTACGAGACCGATACAACGATCGAGGAGAAGCTGGATGCGATCGTGAAGAAGATCTACCACGGCGATGGCGTTGTACTCACGGATGCAGCAAAGAAGCAGGCAAAACGCCTGACTGAGCTTGGATTTGGTAACTATCCGATCTGTATGGCGAAGACGCAGTACAGCTTTTCGGACAATGCGAAGCTGCTCGGCGCACCGAAGAACTTTATAGTAACTGTCCGCAACCTGAAAGTATCCGCGGGCGCAGGATTCATCGTAGCGTTGACCGGCGACATCATGACGATGCCAGGACTTCCGAAGATGCCAGCGGCAGAGAAGATCGATGTCGATGAGAATGGACGGATCACGGGTCTGTTCTAAAAAAAGAAGTAACTGTTCAGTAGGTCTGCGCATTTACTGCGCGTGACTGTGAAGGTACTGAACAGTTACGAAAAGAAATAGAATATGAATGGAACTTAACACAACGCAAAAAGGGGAACTGCCACATGGCAGCTCCCCTTTTTGCCAGGAAACTTGTCTACTTATAGTACGAAGCGATGAATTAAAATTCTGGTTCAATCAATCCGTAGGTGTTGCCTTTACGTTTGTAAACAACATTGACCTGCTCGGTCTCGGAATTCAGGAATACATAGAAACTATGTCCTAAGAGTTCCATCTGTACACAAGCCTCTTCCGGATCCATCGGCTTCATAGCGAATTTCTTTACTTTGACGATATCTACTTCGTCGTTGGAATCATACTCTTCGTTTATGAAGAGGTCAGAGAATGCAACGGCTGCCTGTTTCTTGTCTACGATTTTATTCTTATATTTTTTGAGCTGACGCTCGATGATTTCTTCTACCAAATCAATCGATACATACATATCGTTGCTTTCCTGCTCTGCACGGATGATGGTGCCTTTGACAGGGATGGTAACCTCGATCTTCTGACGATCTTTCTCAACCGTAAGTGTGATATTCACTTCGGTGTCCTGATTGAAGTATCGCTCTAACTTTCCGATCTTCTCCTCTACAGCTGCTTTTAACCCCGGGGTAACATTGATATTTCTTCCAGTAATCTTATAACGCATAATCATCGCTCCTTTTTATTGGGATGGCTATAGTATACCACTTTTGGATGTTAAATTCAACCTTTTTCGCAAAATTGTCAACACAATTAATTGAAAAACAGGTCGAAATACTGTGTCGTTTGATTTTTCACGAATTGCTGTTGTTTTATAAGGGAGTTGCGCGCGGTTTGTGCGGCGGACAATGAAATATTAAAAAAGAGTCTTGCAGGATAGGGCAGAATGGGTGTGTTTTTGCAACAAAAAAAGGTCGAAAAAGCTAGGAAAAACGGGGGTTTGGAGGCAATGCGAGGGTTCTTCATTTGTCAATAGATCTGCTTGTATTTTTGGAAGAAATATGCAAGTTTATGAGATCTGAACAAAAAAGAAATCAAAATGCGCCGGGGAAAACGGGGGCTTCGTGAACAGACGGAAATTGTGGATAATGTGGATAAGTCGGTGCAAAACTCCATTTTCCCTAAAAAAGGGAAAAAATGGGTGTGCAAAACTTATCCACAAAACTGGGGACAAAATGTGGATAATGTGGACAACAAGAAAGCCGAACATACATTTTGTGCAACTTGTCTGGTTTACCATAAAGTTGGCGGGCTGGCAGAAGAAAAAACGTTTTACCTGGATAGGCAGGGAGGCGGCGTTTTGCAGCAGGCACCCTGAACGGGATCGAAGCAGGGTGGCATTTTAGAGAAGTTCCAGAAACTTCTTGACCTGCGGAAGTCGATCACTGGTGGGCTGGCAGAGCAGATACGTATTGCGGACAAAGGGTGTGCCATCCTGCCAGAAAAGCGCCTCGGTGTAGCCGTCAAAATTATTCAGGCAGATGGACGGCAGGATACTCCAGCCAAGCCCATACCGCACCATTTCCTTGCAGGTATCGATGCTGTCGATCTGGAAATTCCGTCGGATGCCGGTCAGTCCACGCGCTTCGAACCAGGAGAAAAGCTGGGAATTTAAGCCGGAGTCGGTGTTGTGGCTGATGTACGGATAGTCGGTCAGAGGACGCCCTGCGTCCTCGCGGCTGCAGATCAGGCACATGGGTTCGGAGGCGAGAAGAATCTTTTTGCCGTCCCAGTTATATTCGCCGCGCAGGATGGCGAGGGAGATTTCTTCTTTGCAAAGCATCTTGTAGAGCTGGCGGCTCTGCTCGGTCGTGATATGCACCTCTACTTTGGGATAGCGGTCTGTGTAGTCCTTGAGGATTGCCGGGAGGCGGTAGTGGGCGTAGTTCAGAGAACAGCCGAGTCGCAGCGTGCCGCAGATATAGTCCTGGCTGGCGGCAGCGAGTTCTTCCATCTGCTCCATATTTTTTAGGATCGTGCGGGCGCAGGGCAGCAGGCTTTCGGCTGCCGGGGTGAGGAGCACGCCGCGCTTGGAGCGGATGAGCAGCGGACAGTGCAGTTCTTCTTCCATCTTCTGAATCCGCTTGGTGATGGCAGGCTGTGTCATATAGAGAGACTGCGCCGCCTTTGTTATATTTTTGTGCTGGTCGAGCGCCAGCAGCAGTTCATAGTTACGTTTATCCATATCGAACTCCTTATCATTCCAAATCGTTATGAAGTTTGATAAGATCATACCATTTTACAGCGGATGGGGCAATGAGTTATAGTATGTATAAGAAAAAATTAATAGTAAGTTGGTTGCTGTTCACAGGTAGGCACTTTTGGAACCGAAAGTGCCGTAAGAAAACGTGGTGGCAGCAGGAATTTGTAACTGTTCACAGGTGGGGATTTTCTGAACTGAAAATTTCGTGCGATACAGGGCAGGAGCCAAGGAAAACTCCGTTCAAAACACAGCACAAGGGCAGCTGCAGATGTGAAAGTAAAAACACAACATAGAAGCAGTGAAACAAAAAAGAAGGTTCAATGAAAATAAGCATTATAGGAGAAGGAGGAGAATTATGTACATGAAAAAATATCCATGTGTCTACATGAGAGGAGGTACCAGCAAAGCGGTATTTTTCCACGAGAAGGATCTGCCGGAGGATAAGAGTCTTTGGGATGATATTTTCCTGAAAGTCATGGGTACCCCGGATGTGAAGCAGATTGACGGCATGGGAGGAACGGTTTCTTCGACCAGCAAGATTGCGATCATTGCACCGTCCGACAAGCCGGGCGTGGATGTGGAATACACATTCCGTCAGGTGGATATCGTGATTCCGAGAGTGGACGGAAGGGCAAACTGCGGAAACATCTCATCGGCGGTTGGTCCGTTTGCGATTGATGAAGGTCTGGTTCCGGCGGTTGAGCCGATCACGGTGGTGCGCGTGTTAAATACGAACACCAATAAGATCATTGAGGAACATGTCCGCGTTGAGGACGGTCATGCGATGGTACACGGCGACGAGGTGATTCAGGGGGTTCCGGGAACGGGTTCCCGCATCGATATGTATTTTGAGGACCCGGCTGGTTCCAAGACAGGAAAGCTGTTCCCGACCGGTCAGAAAAAAGAGGTATTCGATGTACCGGGATATGGTCCGGCGGAAGTGACTGTACTTGATTGTTCGAACCCGATGGTATTTATCAAAGCATCGGATCTGGGAATTAAGGGATCCGAGCTTACGGAACTGAATCAAAATAAAGATGTGATGGAACACATCGAGCGTATCCGCGGCATGGCGGCAGTGAAATGCGGTTTCGTGGAGAACTGGGAGGACGCGCGGACGAAATCGACGTCGGCTCCGAAGGTTTCCATCGTCTCTGCTCCGCAAGACTACATCAATATGGATGGAAATGAAGTAAAAGCGGATACGATGGATCTCTGCTGCCGGGCGATCTCGGTCGGCGCACTTCACAAGGCGTACCCGATGACTGTAGCAGTCGGAACAGGCGCAGCAGCACGGATTTCAGGCACAATCGTCAATGAGATTGTCAACCCGGCGCCGGATCAGGATATTATCCGTCTGGGACATGCGAGTGGCGTGACCGAAGTGGATGTTAAGATGGACGGCGAAAAAGTCATCAAGGGCGGCGTGACACGGACGGCGAGACGTATCATGGACGGCTGGGTGTATGTGAGAGACTAATGCAAGAAATGAAAATGGAAGATAGCTGGAAAAGTAAAAAAGCAAGCTTTGCCACATTGCAATGGACGTCGTAAAAGAATAAAGGTAACCTGGCAACAAACACAAGATAGAAGAGGGAGAATGATTATGGGACTTCAGGTAGTAGCACTTGGATGCCTGATTGGGGCGATTGTACTTGGATTTGTGAAGAAAACAAATGTAGGTCTGGTCTGCTTCGGTCTGGCTTTGATACTGGGAAAAATTGGCGGCATAGGTGCGTCAGATATCTATAAAGGATTTCCATTTAAGCTGTTTGCAACCCTGCTCGGAACGATGCTGTTTTTCAGCCTCTTACAGCAGAATGGAACTCTGGAAAAGATATCGGATCGTCTGATAGGACTTTGCGGGAAACATTTATTTTTAGTACCGATTATCATTTATGTAGTTAGTTTTGGTTTATCTGCAGCTGGACCGGGCGCGATCAGCGTGCAGTCGGTTACCGTCCTTTTTGCAGTCGCATTGGCAGTACAGATGAAGGTAAGTCCGATTCTGATGGGTGTCATGGCGATTCTCGGTGCGGTCGGCGGAACGGCTTCCCCGATTGCCCTGACAGGTATTATCGTAGGTGATATGATGACAGAGATGGGAATTGAAGGTTCCATCAACAATATTTTCATCGGTGTCAGCGTCAGCAACTTTGTCTGTGCAGTTGCGATGTATATCCTTTTAGGCGGCTACAAGCTGCGCGGAAATGCAGAGAGCGGCGAGAAAAAGGTGGAGAAATTTACGCGGAATCAGTGGCTCAGCCTGATTGCTCTGGTAATCATGGTTGTGCTGGTTGTCGGCTTCTCCTATGATGTAGGACTTCTCTGCTTCACACTGGCAATGATTCTGATTTTACTTGGAACAGCAGATGAGAAAAAAGCGATCAAGGCGATTCCGTGGAGTGTTCTGATTCTGATTGCAGGCGTCAATGTTCTGATGAATATTACCCAGACAATGGGCGGCATCGACCTGCTTTCCTCCATCCTGGCATCCTTTATGACGAAGCGGACGGCTGGTTCGATCATGGGCTTTACGGCAGGCTTAATGTCCTGGTTTTCCAGTGCAAACGGCGTTGTATTCCCGACTCTGATTCCGACGGTTCCGGATATCGCATCCCAGGTAGGTGGTGCATCCGTCATGCAGATTATCACTGCAATCGTGTGCAGCGCAACTGTTGCAGGTATCAGCCCGCTTTCAACCGGCGGCAGCCTGATTCTGGCAAGCTATGCACAGGAGACGGACTGCAGCGATAAGGAGCAGCAGAAGATGTTCGGTACTCTGTTCGCACTGTCCGCGACAGTCGTTGTGATTGTGTGTGTACTGACCTTTATCGGAGTGACAAGTTTTGTTGGATAATTGACAGAGCCAAGAGGAGAAAGCGGAAGTTCAGAAAACGGAATGCCATTTTGAATGGATTTGGTTTTGAAAATGGAACAGGCTGGTTTCTGAACAAACGTTAAGTGGAAGTTTAAGGAAAGGATAGGGAGAATCTATCATGAAACAGTTCGCATATGTAGGATGCCGCACCACCAAGGAGCGTAACGCCCGCGGCAAAGGCATCCGTATTTTTGAGATAGAAAATGGAACCTGGAAACCGGTTGGACTTTTAGAAGGTCCGGTTAATCCGTCCTATTTTTGTCTGAATGAAGCACAGGACATGCTGTATACCATTCATGGTGATTACAGCGAAGTCAGCGCTTATCGAATCCAGCCGGATGGAAATCTTGTCTACTGCAATACAGTGGGCACACACGGAACGAATCCGGTGCATCTGGTGCTTGATAGAAGCGGAAAATGGCTGTATGTGGCAAATTTACAGACCGGTGCAGTTTCATTGATTCCGGTGCTGGAGGATGGAAGTCTTGGAAAAATCAAGGAATTGTATTTCATTTCCGGTAACGGCGGTCCGGGTTATATTTCCCATCCGCATCAGACGATGCTTGATCGGAGCGGACGCTGGCTGGCAGTTCCATCCCAGGGACGGCTTCAGGGTGTCGGAAAAATTACATTATTTGAAACAAACGGAACAGAAGGAACACTGAGAGAGCATTTTGCCATCAAGGGACGCACAGGGGCAGAGCCGAGACACTGCGTATTTGCACCGAGCAACCGTTTCTGCTATTGCGTGAATGAGAAAGACAGTACGGTAGCGGCGTACCGGTTTGATGAGAACGAGGGAACGCTGGAGCCGATGCAGATTTTGACGAGTCTGCCGGAGGACTATGCTGGAGACGGCTGGGCGAGCGCTATCGATATGGATGCAGAGGGAAAGACCCTGTACGTATCGAACCGCAAGCATGACAGCGTGAGCGTGTACCATCTTGACGCTGAGACAGGCCGGATGAGCTGGATGCAGAACATTAAGACCGGCGGTGAACAGCCAAGATTTTTGACTGTCAGTCCGGATGGAGAGTGGGTTGCTGCAGCCAATGAGGTAACAGACACCATTGTATGCTTCAAGAGAAATGAGAATGGAAGTTTACAGGAAAATCCGGTGGTAGTAGAAACGGAGAGCCCCGTCTGCATAGTATTTAAGACCCGGTAGAGAAAAAAGCCGAGATATTTTTGAATTGAAAAGCCGATTTTTAGCAGAAAAATGAGAATGATTCGATTGGCACGAATCGTAACGAAAGGAGTACATATATGGTAACCTTACATGAGGGAAAACAATTCATTATAAATAACGATCACATTGCAAGTGCAGAGGAAGCTGCAAAGCTTTCTGAAGAAGCAGCAAAGAAAGAAACACTGACCTGGCAGGTGCTTTCAAAACACAATCACTCAGACAATATGGAACATCTGGAAATCCAGTTTGATTCTATGGGTGTGTATGACAATACCTACGTCGGCATTCTCCAGACAGCTTACGCAAGCGGTCTGAAAGAGTTCCCGATGCCGTGTGTATTTACAAACTGCCATAACTGTCTGTGTGCAGTCGGAGGTACTATTAACACCGATGTCCACAAATATGCAGAATCTGCCTGCCGCAAATCCGGTGGTATCTTCGTTCCGCCGCATGAGGCAGTCATCCATCAGTACATGCGTGAGATGATCGTTAACTCCGGCGATATGTCGATTGTATCCGATTCCCACACCCGTTATGGTACACAGGGTTCTGTCTCCATCGGCGAAGGCGGTCCGGAGCTTGCAAAGGCAATGCTGGGAAAATACTATGAGATCGACTATCCGGGTGTGATTGCCGTTCTTTTAACCGGTACCCCGAAGCCGTGGGTTGGTCCGATGGATGTGGCTTTGAGCATCATCGGCAAGGTATTTAAGAATAATTTTGTGAAGAATAAAGTCCTTGAGTTCATTGGACCGGGCGTACACAGCCTCTCAATGGATTTCAGAAACGGTATTGATACGATGACAACCGAGTCTGCCTGCCTGTCTTCTGTATGGGAGACCGATGACAAGGTAAAAGAGTATTTCGAGATTCACAAACGTCCGCAGGGCTTCAAGGAGATGGTTCCGGGCAATGCAGCACTCTATGACGGCGTAGTAGAGGTAAATCTGGATACGATCGTTCCGATGATTGCGCTTCCGTTCCATCCAAGCAATGCATATCCGTTAGCGGATGTCATCGCTGAACCGGAGAAATATTTAAAGATGGTAGAAAAAGAGGCAGAGCGTGTTTTCGAGAATAACAAGGATATTCATCTGGATCTCTGCTCTAAGATTCATGACGGCAAGATCAAGGTTGATCAGGCGGCGATCGCAGGCTGTGCAGCCGGTTCCTTCGAAAATATCTATGCGGTTGACCAGATCGCGAAGAAGATGGACAAAGGACTGGGAACCTTCCCATTCAATATTTATCCGGCATCTCAGCCGATTATGTATGAGTTAAACAAAATCGGTGTCTTAAATGACCTGATGGGATATGGGGTGCGTGTGAAGACAGCATTCTGCGGACCGTGCTTCGGCGCATCGGATGCACCTGGAAACAATGATTTCTGTATCCGTCATAGCACTCGTAACTTCCCGAACCGTGAGGGAAGCAACCCGGCAACCGGTCAGATCGCATCGGTTGCACTGATGGATTCCAAGTCAATCGCGGCAACTGCATTTAATGGCGGCTATTTAACCTCTGCAGAGAACTGCCCGGTTGTATTTGAAACACCATCCTATGAATTCAATGAGCACATTTACGAGAACATTGTATACAATGGATTTGGAAAAGCAAAACCGGAGACAGAGATCGTTTATGGACCGTCCATCAAGGACTGGCCGGAGATGGAGCCGTTAAAAGAAAATCTGTTATTACAGGTAGCCAGCGTAATCCGTGACGAAGTGACAACCACAGACGAACTGATTCCGTCCGGTGAGACAGCCTCCTATCGTTCTAATCCGTACAAGATTTCAGAATTTACCCTGATTCGTAAGGATCCGAAGTATGTTGGCCGTGCGAAAGCGGCACAGGAGTATGAGAAGGCTCGTCTGGCTGGTGACAGCGCTAAGGCTGGTGAATTTTATCAGGTACTGCAGGCAGCTGGCGTTACAACATCGCTTGAGGAGCTGATGCAGACAACCGGTATTGGGTCCGTACTGTATGCAAAACGTCCGGGTGATGGTTCTGCCCGTGAGTATGCAGCAAGCTGTCAGAAGGTGCTTGGCGGTCTGGCTGACATCTGTATCGAGTACGCAACCAAGCGTTACCGCAGCAACTGCGTCAACTGGGGTATCCTTCCATTTACCTGTGATGAGGCGGAAATTAATCTGGAAGCTGGCGAGTATGTATATCTGCCGGGTATCCGTGAAGCAGTTGAAAAGGGTGCAAAGGAATTTGAAGCAACCGTTATCGGAACAGACGGCAGCAGCCGGAAGCTTATGCTGGCTCTCAAGGATGTGACCGAGGCGGAGAAGGAAGTTCTGCTGGCGGGAAGCTTGATTAACTTTTACAAAAACACAAAATAAAAATGGGAATCGGGCGGTTGCTTGTGAGTATTGTGAGTAGACGCTGAATCCTGTCTGTACGCCCGGAATCCCGGATGCCCGATGGGGCGGGGACTGCGGGCGTATAATCAGTCGCGAAAGATTGAAACAGCCAAAACGTGAGAAATAGTTTAAAAGAAAGGGAAAGAGAGTCTATGAATATAGAAGAAATGCAGGCGCAGAGAGACGCTGATTATGAAAAATATAAGGCAGAAGGGCGCATCTGGGGCACAGTTCCGCGCGAAAAGATTGTGCAGATTCAGATTCCACGTACCAGCAAAGAGGTGATTGACCGCTACTATGCGCTGGAAGATATGAGTACGGCTGTATCGGACATTCTGGATACTTACGGCATTCACGGTGCTGTTCCAAACACCTGCTTAAAGCCAGTCAAGGCAGGCTCACGCCTGGTGGGAACAGCTGTCACGGTCCGCAGCATCCCGTCCCGCAAGACGGCGACGCAGGGACAGCGAGACAAAGATAAGATTTTGATGTCCACGAAGGATATTTTCTATCTGGGCGAGGCGGGCGATGTGCTGGTGTCGGATTTCGGCGGAAATCTGGAATATTCCAACATCGGCGGACAGAGCTGCCATCTGGCAAAAGTGCGGGGATTTGCTGGCTGCATCGCCTATGGAAGCTGCCGCGATACGGAGGAGATCAGCCGGATGGATTTCCCGGTCTTTTCCTGCGGCGTGACGCCGATGACCGGAAAATACCGCATGGAGTGTGCAGAAGTGAACGGACCGGTCAGCCTCTGCGGCTGCCTTGTCATGCCGGGCGACCTGATCGTGGCAGACGGTTCGGGTGTCTGCATTGTTCCGAATGAGCTTGTCGAGGAAGTGCTTGAAAAAGCGGAGAAGTCCGCGGCAAAAGAAGAAGAATTTTCCCGGATTCTGGAAGCAGGCGGCGGGATTGAGGAACTGAAAAAAGCAAAATAATAAATAGGTATTTTCGGGGGATATATTTCATAGAAACAGGGATTTGTTTACCATGCTGGAAGCGAGGTAAGCAGGTCCTTTTGTTCGTGTATGGAGGGGCTTATTTTATGGCTGGGATTTTCCGGATACGGCAGGTTCGGGTTATCTCAGCCGGGCGCGAGCGCAGCGTAAATGTAAAAAAATAATGAAATCATTGAATAAAATCCCCGTTAGTGTTAGAATAAATAAGATTGTATAACTATGCCTATATGATCTTTATGTATTAAAACATATCATTTATGATGGAATGAAATAAAATAACTAGATTTAGAATGTAAGAAATAGGAGAGAAAAGCATGAATCTGATAGAGAAAGTGTTTGGTACCCACAGCGAACGCGAGCTGAAGCTGATCCGCCCGATCGTGGATAAGATTCTAGGTATGCGCGAGCAGATGACTGCCTTATCGGATGATGAACTGCGTGACAATACGCGCAAGTTCAAAGAGCGCCTTGCGAACGGCGAGACGCTGGACGACCTTCTGCCGGAGGCATTTGCAACCGTGCGTGAGGCGGCGAGACGAGTATTAAATATGGAGCATTACCCGGTTCAGCTGATCGGTGGTATCGTCCTGCATCAGGGACGTATCGCAGAGATGCGTACTGGTGAGGGTAAAACCTTGGTTTCCACCGCACCGGCGTACTTAAATGCGCTGGCTGGAAAGGGTGTATTCATCGTTACCGTCAACGACTATCTGGCAAAACGAGATGCAGAGTGGATGGGCGAGGTTCACAGATTCCTCGGTCTGACGGTCGGCGTGGTTTTAAACTCGATGAATTCCGACGAGCGCCGGGAAGCTTACAACTGTGATATTACCTACGTTACCAACAATGAGCTTGGTTTCGATTATCTGCGTGACAACATGGCGATCTACAAAGAGCAGATGGTTATGCGGAATCTGGACTATGCGATTATCGATGAGGTCGATTCCGTCCTGATCGATGAGGCGAGAACTCCGCTTATCATTTCCGGACAGAGCGGCAAGTCCACGAAGCTCTATGAGGTGTGCGATATTCTGGCACGTCAGCTGGAAAAGGGCGAGGAATCAGCGGAATTTTCCAAGATGGCAGCCATCATGGGCGAGGAGATCGAGGAGACAGGCGATTTTGTAGTCAATGAGAAAGATAAAGTAGTCAACCTGACCGAGGCTGGTGTGAAGAAGGTCGAAGATTTCTTCCACATCGAAAACCTGGCGGATCCGGAGAACCTGGAGATCCAGCACAACATCATTCTGGCACTGCGTGCCAACTACCTGATGTTCCGCGATAAAGACTACGTGGTAAAAGATGACGAGGTTCTGATTGTCGATGAGTTTACCGGACGTATCATGCCGGGACGCCGTTATTCCGATGGTCTCCATCAGGCGATTGAGGCAAAAGAACACGTACATGTGCGCCGTGAGAGCCGCACACTGGCTACCATTACGTTCCAGAACTTCTTTAATAAGTTCAATAAGAAAGCAGGTATGACCGGTACGGCACAGACTGAGGAGAAGGAGTTCCGTAACATTTACCAGATGGACGTTATCTCCATCCCGACGAACCGCCCGGTACAGCGTATTGATTACGAGGATGCGGTTTATAAGACGAAAAAAGAGAAATTCCATGCGGTTGTCGAGGAAGTGGCAGCAGCCCATGAAAAGGGACAGCCGGTTCTGGTTGGTACCATTACGATCGAGACTTCCGAGCTTCTGAGCAAGATGCTGACAAGACGCGGCATTCCGCATAAGGTATTAAATGCGAAGTTCCATGAGCTGGAGGCTGAGATCGTAGCAGATGCAGGTATCCACGGTGCCGTTACGATCGCGACTAATATGGCAGGCCGTGGTACGGATATCAAGCTGGATGAGATTTCCAGAGAACTGGGCGGCTTAAAGATTATCGGTACAGAGCGTCATGAGTCCAGACGTATTGATAACCAGCTGCGCGGTCGTGCCGGACGTCAGGGCGATCCGGGTGAATCACGTTTCTACCTGTCCCTGGAGGATGATCTGATGCGTCTCTTCGGTTCAGAGCGTCTGATGAATATGTTCAACGCCATGGGCGTACCGGAGAATGAGCAGATCGAGCACAAGATGCTTTCCAAGGCGATTGAGAAGGCACAGATGAAGATTGAGACCAACAACTACGGTATCCGCGAGAACCTGTTAAAATACGACGAGGTTATGAACGAGCAGCGTGAGGCAATCTACGCAGAGCGCCGCCGTGTACTGGATGGCGAGAATATGCGTTCCGTTATCATGAAGATGATCACGGATATCGTAGAAAACGCCGTAGATATGTCCATCTCTGATGAGCAGGAACCGGCTGAGTGGGATCTGTCCGAGTTAAATTCCCTGCTGCTTCCGGTTATCCCGTTAGAGCCGATTCAGCTGACGGAAGATCAGCAGCATATGAAGAAAAATGAGCTGAAACATATGCTCAAAGAGGCGGCAACGAAGCTTTATGAGACACGCGAGGCAGAGTTTACAAGCGCGGAACAGGTACGCGAGATGGAGCGCGTGATCCTTCTGAAAGTGGTTGATGCAAAGTGGATGGCTCATATCGACGATATGGATCAGCTGCGCGAAGGCATCGGTCTGCAGGCATATGGTCAGAGAGACCCGCTGGTTGAGTATAAGATGAGCGGCTATGAGATGTTCGACAGCATGACGGCAGCGATCCGTGAGGATACCGTCCGTATTCTGTTCCACATCCGTGCAGAGCAGAAGGTCGAGCGTGAACCGGCTGCCAAGGTAACGGGAACCAACCGTGACGACAGCACCGTGCAGGCACCGAAGAAGCGTGAGGAGAAGAAGATTTACCCGAACGATCCGTGCCCATGCGGTTCCGGCAAGAAGTACAAACAGTGTTGTGGACGGAAGCTGTACGCGAAGAATTAATAGATGAAAGAAGGCAGGCTGCCGTGATTTTACAGCAGTCTGTGCAGAAAATTCCCGAAACTATGGCGAAATACCTGGTTCCGGGAATTTTTCCAAATATAAAAAAGAGTTACGGTCTATATGTGTGTGATCCGTAACAAAATATAACTGAAAGAATGCTGAACCGTTGAGGAAAATGGCAGCAGATAGATGAGAATGGAGAAGGTGAGAGCATGGTTGAATTAGATCAGTTTAAGTATACATTATCAACCTACGATGAGACGCTGAAAGAGGTCAAGGATTCCCTGGATCTGGAAAATAAGGAGCGCCGCATCACGGAGCTTGACAAATCAATGGAAGAACCGGGCTTCTGGGATGATCCGGAGCGCTCGACCAAGACGGTCCGTGAGGCGAAAAATCTCAAAGATACCGTGGATGGCTACAAGCACCTTGAACAGCAGTATGAGGATATCCAGGTCATGATTGAGATGGGCTATGAGGAAAATGACCCGGCGATGATTCCGGAGATTCAGGAGATGTTAGATGAGTTCGTCAAAGAGCTGGAAGAACTCCGCACAAAGACACTCCTGTCCGGCGAGTACGACGGCTGCAACGCGATCCTCAAGCTGAACGCGGGCGCGGGTGGTACCGAGGCGATGGACTGGTGCAGTATGCTGTATCGTATGTACCAGCGCTGGGCGGACAAAAAGGGCTTTACGACCGAGGTGCTTGATTTCCTGGATGGCGACGAGGCGGGACTTAAGTCCATCACACTGCAGGTCAACGGCGAAAATGCCTACGGCTACCTGAAATCGGAGAAAGGCGTCCATCGTCTGGTCCGTATTTCCCCGTTCAACGCGGCTGGCAAGCGTCAGACCTCATTCGTTTCCTGTGATGTCATGCCGGATATTGAAGAAGATCTGGATGTGGAGATTAATCCGGACGATCTGCGGATCGATACTTATCGCTCGAGTGGTGCCGGTGGACAGCATATCAACAAGACGTCCTCCGCGATCCGTATCACGCATCTGCCGACCGGTATCGTCGTACAGTGCCAGAATGAGCGTTCCCAGTTCCAGAACAAGGACAAGGCGATGCAGATGTTAAAGGCAAAGCTGTACCTGCTCAAACAACAGGAAAATGCCGAGAAGTTGTCCGACATCCGCGGCGATGTCAAGGACATCAACTTCGGAAACCAGATCCGTTCCTACGTTATGCAGCCGTACACGCTCGTCAAGGATCACCGGACGAACGCTGAAAATGGCAATGTGAACGCGGTGATGGATGGAGATATTGATCTGTTTATCAGTGCGTATTTAAAGTGGATCAGCCTGAAAAACCAGAAGACAGAAGAGGCGTAAAAGAAGATAAATCAGCCTGGATTGGCGGCACAAAAGTTTGACAGAGAAGAAAACACTCTGTCGAGTGCCGTCAGTTCAGGCTGTTTTTTTACAGATACAATTCGATTATTATGAAAAAAATAGATTGCAGAGTGTCAATAAATGTGATAATATCTTTCTGGTAAACACAAATGTATTTCTGGTGCGTACACAAGCGGAGATGGAATGGAAGAAAAAACAAAGTATTATCTGTTAAAGCAGAAAGCAGTGCCGGAAGTCCTTTTGAAGGTGGCGGAAGCGAAGAAGCTCATTGCGTCAGAAAAAGCGATGACGATTCAGGAGGCGACCGACCAGCTGGGGATCAGCCGGAGTTCCTTTTACAAGTATAAGGACGATATTTTTCCATTTTATGACAACGCCAAGGGCAAGACGATTACCATGGTGCTGCAGATGGATGATGAACAGGGACTTTTATCGGATCTTCTTCATATCGTAGCGATTTACAAGGCAAATATTCTGACGATTCATCAGAGTATTCCGGTCAACAATGTGGCGACGCTGACACTCAGCGTGGAAGTCCGTTCGGATACCGGAAATATATCGCATATGGTCGAAGAGATGGAAGAAAATTCGGGAGTACACAACGTAAAAATTATAGCCAGGGAGTAAAGATTATGATTCAGGTAGCAGTGATGGGCTATGGAACAATTGGTTCCGGAGTCGTAGAAGTATTAGAAACCAACAAAGACAAAATCACAGAAAAAACCGGCAAAGAGATTGCAGTAAAATATATTCTGGATCTGCGTGAATTTCCGGGTGATCCGCACGAAGCGCAGATTGTTCATGATTTTGAGATCATTGAAAAAGACGAAGAAGTAGAGATTGTTGTGGAGGCGATGGGCGGCGTCAATCCGGCATACAAGTTTGCAAAAGCGTGCCTGTTAGCCGGTAAGCACGTTGTGACCTCCAACAAGGCACTTGTAGCGGCACACGGCACCGAGCTTCTGGCGATTGCACGCGAGAAGAACTTAAACTTCCTCTTTGAAGCCAGCGTAGGCGGCGGCATCCCGCTTCTGCGTCCGCTGACCCAGTCTCTTGCAGGCGAGAAGATCGAGGAAATCAGCGGTATCTTAAACGGTACAACCAATTACATCCTTACCAAGATGGCAAGAGAAGGTCAGACCTTTGAGGAAGCCCTGAAGAAAGCGCAGGAACTCGGATATGCAGAGCGCAACCCGGAGGCAGACGTAGAAGGCTACGATACCTGCCGCAAGATCACGATTCTTACCTCACTGGCAACTGGAAAAGAAGTAAATTACGAAGATGTGCCGACCGAGGGCGTCACAAAGATTACCGATACTGATTTCAAATATGCGGCAAAGCTGGGAACTTCGATTAAACTGTTTGGAACCAGCCGCATGGAAGGCAATAAAGCCAGCGTCTATGTATGCCCGATGATGATCGGACCGGATCATCCGCTCTTTGCAGTCAATGACGTATACAATGCAGTCATGGTTCGCGGCAATACACTTGGAACCGTCATGTTCTACGGCAGCGGCGCCGGAAAACTCCCGACCGCCAGCGCAGTCGTCAGCGACATCGTAGAGATCGCCGGACACATGGAAGACAACATCCCGACCGGCTGGACCGACGAAAAACAGCCAGTTGCACCGATGGGCGAAGTAACCTTCAGCTACTTCCTCCGACTGGCAGGCAAATCAGCCGACAAACTTGCCGATGTGCGTGCAGCCTTCGGTGAGGCAGAAACCATCGAACTCCCGGAGATGGACGAATTTGCGGTCGTAACCGGAGAAATGACCGAAGCACGCTTCCGGAAACTGGCAGCGGCATTCGAGGAAGATATCCGCCAGACGATTCGCTATACAAAATAGGATATAAAGTAAAAAGCACGCCAAAGTCATTCATGACGCGGTGTGCTTTTTAACGCAAGAAATACACAGAAAAAGGTCCCCTTGCCAATCATTTTATTGTAACGGACCAATCAAACTCTCATACAACTCCATTGCCTGATCAAAAAACGGCGCATATTGCGGATCCGTAATCATATGGTACACCTGGATCAGGCAGAAAAACTCAACTACTCCAAAGATGGTAGACATAACTCCCAGTATCAGCCCGACCACTGCGCTGCCGCGCCGCGGCTGTCCTTCCTCCTTGGATAGGACAAACAGTACATTCGCCGACATTCCGAGCAGAATCGCGGCGGAAAAACTCAAAAACAGGGAGAAAAATGCGAAGATGCCGCACATCATTGACATCGTGGCATAGCGGCGCGAACGATTGCGCCGGGTTTCATTTGTATCTGAATGTTCCTTCGGAGAAGGTGTTTCATCGTAATAACTCATCGTATATCTAATCCTTTCATAACTGTGAAAAAAGAAAACAGCTACATCCTTTTCTGAAAATTAGAGACAGCCGCTGAATAGGGCAAAACAAAATCTATGCCCATCTGGCGGATTGAATCCGATAAAAGTGTATCATGAATAAAGCCGCTTGTCCAGTTAGGCATTGACTTGCGAAATATGCGCTGGAATGGTATGATTAAACAGCGTATTGATATTGAAGGAGAGTTTTTGCATGGATATTATACAGGCATTGAAAGAAGAGCTTCAGATAGGGAGAAATCAGGTCGAAGCGGCGGTAAAGCTGATCGATGAGGGAAACACGATCCCGTTCATCGCGCGCTACCGCAAGGAGGCGACCGGTTCCCTGAATGATGAGGTGCTGCGCCAGCTAGATGAGCGACTGCGCTATCTTCGGAATCTGGAGGATAAAAAGGAGCAGGTGATCGGTGCGATCCGCGCCCAGGAGAAGCTGACTCCGGCGCTGGAGAAACAGATCCGCGATGCGGTGACGCTGGTTGCGGTGGAAGATCTTTATCTTCCGTACCGCCCGAAACGGCGCACCCGTGCCGGAATTGCCCGTGAGAAAGGGCTGGAACCGTTAGCAGTCTGGATTTACAAGCAGGAAGCGGGCGGCAGCCTGGAGGCGGAGGCGGCGAAGTATGTGTCGGAAGAAAAGGGTGTTGCAGATGTTTCAGAGGCAATAGACGGCGCGCGTGATATTCTGGCTGAGCAGATCAGCGAGATGGCAAAATACCGCAACTACGCACGTAAAAAGACGATGCAGGACGGTCTTTTGGAGGCATCCGCAAAGGATGAGAAGATACAGTCGGTGTACGAGATGTACTATCATTTCTCCGAACCAGTCAAAAAGCTGGCGGGACACCGTGTGCTGGCGATCAACCGCGGTGAGAAAGAGAAGATTCTGAGCGTGAAGCTTATAGCGCCGGAGGAGCAGATTGTCCGGTATATGGAGAAACAGCTGATTATCCGCCCGGATGGGGATGCGGCGCGCGTGATGGAAGAAGTGATTCTGGACAGCTACCGCCGCCTGATCGGACCGGCCATCGAGCGCGAGATCCGCGCGGGGCTGACAGAAACGGCAGAGAACGGCGCGATTCAGGTATTTGGCAAGAACCTGGAACAGCTCCTGATGCAGCCGCCGATCGCAGGATGCGTGGTGCTCGGCTGGGATCCGGCATTCCGGACGGGCTGCAAGCTGGCAGTTGTGGATGAGACGGGAAAAGTGCTCGATACGACGGTCATTTACCCGACTGCGCCGCAGAACCGCGTGGAAGAGTCGAAGGAGATCGTGAAAAAGCTGATCCGCAAGTACGGCATTTCCCTGATCTCAGTGGGGAATGGTACGGCAAGCCGAGAATCTGAGCAGATCATCGTGGAACTCTTAAAAGAAATTCCGGAGAAGGTTCAGTATGTTATCGTCAATGAGGCGGGCGCGTCGGTTTATTCGGCGAGCAAGCTGGCGACGGAGGAATTTCCGCAGTTTGACGTCGGACAGAGAAGTGCGGCATCGATCGCGAGACGCCTGCAGGATCCGCTGGCGGAGCTGGTAAAAATTGATCCGAAATCCATTGGAGTCGGTCAGTACCAGCATGATATGAACCAGAAAAATTTAAGCGAGGCGCTGCAGGGCGTGGTGGAAACGTGCGTAAATAAGGTCGGCGTGGATCTGAATACGGCATCGGCGCCGCTGCTCGCCTATATTTCCGGCATTAACAAGACGATTGCGAAAAATATCGTGGCATATCGGGAGGAGAATGGCGCATTTTCAACGCGCCGTGAGCTTTTGAAGGTGGCGAAGCTGGGACCGAAGGCGTATGAACAGTGCGCCGGATTTATGCGGATCCAGGGCGGCAGGAATCCGCTCGATGCGACGAGTGTGCACCCGGAGAGCTATAAAGCAGCGGAGGCACTTTTAAAGCAGCTTGGACATGATCCGAAGGAGATCGCGGCGGGCGGCATCCGCAATATCCGCAAGGAGATCGCGGATACGGCAAAGCTGGCAAAAGAGCTTTCGATCGGCGAGCCGACCTTACTCGATATCGTGAGCGAGTTGGAAAAACCGGCGCGCGACCCGCGTGAGGAGATGCCGAAGCCGATTCTCCGCACGGATGTGCTGGAAATGAAGGATTTGAAGCCGGGCATGATTTTAAAAGGAACCGTGCGGAATGTCATTGATTTCGGTGCGTTTGTGGATATCGGCGTGCATCAGGATGGTCTGGTTCACGTGTCCCAGATGACAGACCGCTATATCAAGCATCCGCTGGAGGCGGTCAGCGTCGGGGACATCGTGGAGGTCAAGGTGCTGGCGGTTGATGTGGCGAAGAAGCGCATTTCGCTGACGATGAAAATCCGGGAGACGAAGTAAACCACGGCAGATTCAGCCGTTGGTATAGGATGCAGGAGCGCTGACTGGAATGGGGCGGCGGATAAGGCATAGAAAATTAGGGAGAAGATAAAATGGACTTACGTGTAAAAATACAGCCAAAAGAGATTTTTATTTATTCGATGTACAATTTCTGGGCGGGAATGCGTGGAATCGGAAGCATCATACTGACGGTGCTCGTCATTATTGCGGCGGCAGCCAGCGAGGAACGTCTGGGAACGCAGGTGACGAACCTGGTGATTCTGGGTGTGATTGCCTTGACAGGCTTTCAGATTTTTGCAATCTGGAAACAGGCAGAGCACACCGCCGGGGATGCGAAAAAGGGCGCTGAGATTGTATTTCATATTGGAGACGAGGGCATCCGTACCCGCCAGGCGAACAGCAAGGGCGAGATCAGCTGGGATAAGCTGGTAAAAGTGAAAAAGATCGCGGGAATCTATGTGCTTTACCTGGATCGGGACAAGGCATACCTGATGCCGAAGCGCGTGTTCAGAGGTTCGGAGGAGCAGATTTTTCTCAGTATGCTCACAAGAAATCTGCCGCAGGAAAAGAGAAGAGGAATTCGAGCATGATGATAGAAACAAACAGCCCGGAAGAGACGTATGCGTTTGGAAAAAAGCTTGGAATGGAAGCCCAGGCAGGGCAGGTGTATTGTTTGAATGGTGATCTGGGCGTAGGAAAGACGGTCTTTACCCAGGGGTTTGCCGCGGGACTTGGAATTCAGGAACCGGTCAACAGCCCGACTTTCACGATCGTGCAGGAGTACGACGATGGGCGCCTGCCGCTCTACCATTTTGATGTATATCGTCTCGGCGATGTGGACGAGATGGATGAGATTGGCTATGAGGACTATTTCTACGGCGAGGGCATCTGCCTGATCGAATGGTCGGAGCGCATCCGCGAGATCCTGCCGGAACATCCGATCCAGATCACGATTGAAAAGGATCTGGAAAAGGGCTTTGATTACCGGAAAATTTCAGTAAACGAGCAGTAGCCGGCGACAGGAGGAAAGAGAAAATGAGAATTTTGGGAATCGAAAGCGCATCCCTGGTGGCATCGGTTGCTATTGTTACGGATGATGTGATCACGGCGGAATATACGGTGAATCTGAAAAAAACGCATTCGCAGACACTTCTTCCGATGATTGATGAGATTGTGAAAATGCTGGAGGTGCCGTTGGAAAGCATCGATGCAATCGCAGTATCCGGCGGTCCGGGATCTTTTACGGGGCTTCGGATTGGCTCTGCGACAGCGAAGGGGCTGGGACTGGCGCTTGGGAAGCCGCTGATCCATGTGCCGACGATGGATGCGATGGGATATTGTCTGTACGGGGCTTCGGCGCTCATCTGCCCGATGCTGGATGCGAGACGGCAGCAGGTGTACACGGGGCTCTATCGGTATGAAGAGAAGTTTGAGATTGTGAAAGAACAGTGCATTACGGATATCCATGCGTTGATTGCCGAGTTAAATGAGCGCGGCGAGCGCGTGATTTTCCTGGGGGACGGTGTGCCGGTCAACCGGGCGGTGATCGAGGAAGAGATGAAGGTGCCGTATTCGTTTGCACCGGCACAGGCGAGCCGTCAGCGAGCTTCGGCGGTGGCAGCGCTTGGCGCAGTGTATCTGGCAGAGGGAAAGACCGAGACGGCAGCCGAGCACAAGCCGGATTATCTGCGGAAATCGCAGGCGGAGCGCGAGCGCGAGGTCGCAGAGCGCCAGGGCGAGATGGATAAGCTGGCAGCCGGTATTGTGGTCGTGGAGAAGAAATAATGGCGGCAGGAACGGGAACGCAAAAAGAGCTTCGTGTTCAGATAGTGGATTTACAGCCGGGGGATCTTCCTGCGGTCCGGGCACTGGAACTGGAATGCTTTTCGGATGCATGGTCGGAGAAGCTTTTACAGGATCTGCTGACGAGCAGCTGGGATAAAGCCTGGGTGCTGAAAGAGGATGAAACCGTCTGTGGCTACAGCAATTTCCGCGTCATTGCCGGGGAAGGCGAGCTGATGCGGATCGCGGTTCACGGCGCGTGCCGGGGGCGCGGCTATGGGCGGCTTCTGATGGAACGGCTGTTAAGGGAAGCAGAGGAAGAAAACGTCGAGGATATCACCTTGGAGGTGCGTGCATCCAATGCCCCGGCGATTGCGCTGTATGAGGCGTATGGCTTTCAGAAAGAGGCGGTTCGGAAGAATTATTACAGCGGGCCGACGGAAGATGCGCTGATTTATTGGAAAAGAAGCGGAAAAAGCATTGACAGATGAAATGGAAATGAGTATACTGTTTAACAGATAAAAGCGTAACACTTTACAGCGTTAAATTAAAAGAAAAGAACGGTAGGAGGTTCATATGCTGAGTCAGGTATCTATTTTTGCAGAGAATAAGAAAGGACGTTTACAGAATATTACATCCCTTCTTCAGAAGGAGAATATTAACATCTGGGGTTCGATCACGAATGACAGTGCGGAGTACGGTATTATCCGTATGGTTGTTTCTAATCCAGAGCACGCGGAGAAAGTGCTGGCGGAAGCTGGTTATCTCTGCCGTCTGACAGAGGTGCTTGGCGTCGAACTGGATGACGAGGTCGGAGCACTCAACCGTCTGTTAATTTCCCTCGAAGAGAGCAATATCAATGTAGATTACCTGTATCTCTCCTTCAATCGTGATTCTGGCAAGCCGGTTATGGTGCTTCACACGGACGATGTGAGGGAGGTCAGCATCTGCCTGACATCGAAGGGATATAAGGTACTGTAAGTATTTCCAGCACTTTCCGCTTAAAAACCGGTATAAAAAACAGTATAATGATGGAGAAGCTGTGGAGGACATGGCTTCTCCATTTTGCGTATATAGAAGAGAAAGGCGAGGAGAGCATGAGAAAATATGGAGAGAGCGGCATTCTTCTGTCGGTTGTCTGCAACCGGTGCGGAAAGAAGCTGGCGGTGAAAGATGGCATTCTGCGCGAAGGAGCGGCGCATTTTGATGTGGCATGGGACTATTTTTCGGAGAAAGATGGGGAGGTGCATCATTTTGATCTGTGCGAGGAGTGCTATGATGGAGTGACGCGGGAATTTCTGATTGAGGCAGATAAGGAGGAGAGGACGGAACTATTGTAGAGTCGTGAGGGGAACGGAGAAACGCGGGACAGGCGGTGCGCCATCTGCGTCTCTCCAGTGAATTGGATTGCTGAATTTCTGGCTTGCAACATAGTATTTCTTTATGATATTATTAAATGATATGGGAGTTAGGGGGAAAGCTGTTTTGACAGCTTTTTGCATGACTTTTAATTAAAAAGATTTATTATGAATCATTTATTTAATAGAAAAGAGGATGTTTCATGTTAGATGTATGTTTGCTGGGAACGGGCGGGATGATGCCGCTGCCGTATCGGTGGCTGACGGCTTTGATGGTCCGCTGCTCGGGCAGCAATTTGCTGATAGACTGCGGGGAAGGCACGCAGATTGCGTTGAAAGAAAAGGGCTGGAGCCCGAAGCCGGTGGATGTGATTTGTTTTACACATTATCACGCGGATCATATCAGCGGTCTGCCGGGACTTTTGTTGACGATGGGAAATGCGGAGCGGACGGAGCCGATCACGATGATTGGACCGAAGGGACTGGAACGCGTGGTGACGGCACTGCGGACGATCGCGCCGGAATTGCCGTTTCCGCTTGAGTTTATCGAGCTGACGGAGCCGAGACAGCAGCTTCAAATTGGACCGTATGTGATCGATGCGTATCGGGTCAACCATAATGTGACCTGTTATGGGTACTCGATTTCGATTCCGAGAAAGGGACGGTTCGATGTGGAACGCGCGCGGGCGCAGGAGATTCCGCAGAAGTTCTGGAGCCGCCTGCAGAAGGGGGAGACGATCGAGGAGGAAGGCAGAACGCTGACACCGGATATGGTGCTCGGAGGTGACCGGAAGGGAATCAAGGTGTCATACTGTACCGATACGAGACCGCTTCCGGTAATTGCGGAGTACGCGAAGGATGCGGATCTGTTTATCTGTGAAGGCATGTACGGCGAGGACGGGAAAGAAGCCAAGGCGAGAGAATACAAGCATATGACATTCCAGGAGGCGGCGCATCTGGCGAAGGAGGCCCAGCCGAAGGAAATGTGGCTGACTCATTACAGCCCGTCGCTCATCCGTCCGGATGATTATATGGATAAAGTGCGTGAGATATTCCCGAGAGCGAAAGCCGCCCGCGATGGCTGGACGGCAGAGCTGGGATTTGATGAGGAGTAAGGGCGATGCAGACGGAAGAAAAGAGAGAGAATATAGAAGAAAAGAAGGAAGAACGGATGGAAATGCCAGTTTCAGAAGCATTGGAACAGGGACCAGGGAAAGCTCCGGTATCGGGGGCAGAGATTTCCGTGCATGATACAGAAAACGGACACTCATCAGAAGATGTTTACATTCTTGCAATCGAGAGTTCCTGTGATGAGACGGCAGCTTCAGTCGTGAAAAACGGACGTACCGTTCTTTCCAATATCATATCTTCCCAGATCGATCTTCACACGCTGTTTGGCGGCGTTGTGCCGGAGATTGCGTCGAGAAAGCATATCGAGAAGATAAACCAGGTTATTGAAGAGGCGCTGACAGAGGCACATATGAGTCTGGAGGAGATGACGGCGATTGCAGTTACCTACGGTCCGGGGCTGGTTGGCGCGCTTTTGGTCGGTGTGGCGGAAGCCAAAGCACTCGCGTATGCGGCGAAGAAGCCGCTGGTCGGCGTACACCATATCGAGGGGCACGTATCGGCAAATTTCATCGAAAATCCGGATCTGGAACCGCCGTTCATGTGCCTGATCGTGTCAGGCGGACATACACATCTGGTGATTGTGAAAGATTATGGCGAATTTGAGATTCTGGGACGCACCCGAGACGATGCAGCAGGCGAGGCGTTTGACAAGGTGGCACGCGCGGTCGGGCTCGGTTATCCGGGCGGCCCGAAGGTCGATAAGGCGGCAAAAGAGGGGAATCCACATGCGATTGAGTTTCCACGGGCAAAAGTGGGCGACAATCCATATGATTTCAGCTTCAGCGGCTTAAAATCGGCGGTCTTAAATTATATTAACCATGCGAAAATGATGTGCGAGGAGATTAATGTGCCGGATCTGGCGGCTTCGTTCCAGAATGCGGTTGTGGAAGTGTTGGTATCGCGCACGATCGAGGCGGCGAAACAGCATGGCTATAAGCGCGTGGCGATCGCCGGTGGTGTGGCATCTAACTCCGCTCTCCGGGCGGGCATGGAGAAGGCCTGTAAAGAGGCGGGCATCCAGTTTTTCCATCCGTCACCGATCTTCTGTACGGACAATGCGGCGATGATCGGCGCGGCGGCGTACTATGAATATAAGAAGGGCGCGCGCGCAGGCTGGGATCTGAATGCGGTGCCGAATTTGAAGCTGGGCGAGAGATAATACAAATTTTTTCAGGAAGAATTGTTTTGCGGTTAGTTTTTTTAAAATATTGATTTGACAAAAAGTGGAAAAAGAGTGTTTTAAGAGATCGTTCTGGCATGGAGGAGAAACGAGATGGAACATACATTGGATCAATTTGGGAAAGAGAAAATTACACCGCATCCGACCCGCACCGCCGCTATCGTTCTGGCAGCCGGACAGGGAAAACGGATGAAAAGCAAGATTCAGAAGCAGTTTCTCCTTCTGGAGGAAAAGCCGGTCATCTGGTATGCACTTCACGCGTTTGAGGAGAGCCGGGTCGATGATGTGATTCTGGTGACCGGGGCGGATGAGATCGCGTACTGCCGGGACGAGATTGTAGGAAAATATGGATTTTCCAAGGTGCGCGCTATCGTTGCGGGCGGAAAAGAGCGCTACCATTCGGTCTACGAGGGTTTAAAGGCGCTCGGCAGCCAGCTTTCCTATGGGGAGGGGGACTGCGTCCTGATTCATGACGGGGCGCGTCCGTTTGTGGACGAGCCGATGATTGAACGTATCGTATCAGATATACGAAGTTATAGCGCAGCAGTGGCAGGCATGCCGTCAAAGGATACGGTCAAGCTGGTGGATGCGGACGGATTTGCCTCTGTGACGCCGGAACGGGCGCATGTCTGGATGATTCAGACACCGCAGGGATTTACTTACCCGCTGATCCGCGCGGCGTATGACAAGATGATGAGTCGGGAAGAGTACCAGCAGGGAGTGACGGATGATGCGATGGTGGTCGAGACGATGACCGATCACAAGGTGCGCCTGACCGAAGGTTCTTACCGGAATATCAAGGTGACAACGCCGGAGGATATGGAGGTTGCGGCTGCATTTTTACAAAATAAAAAAAGTTAATAGGTCTATTGACAACCCTTGACTTCTATGTTATAGTACTTATCGTGTTTAACTGCCGAAGACAGCAGGTGCCGAAAGGCATAAGGTTAATACGCCTGCCGAGGGAACTGATATCGTTGTATATTTCTATCCCCCTGTCCTGCGAGTGACGGAGGGATTTTATTTTACAGAAAACGTTTACCAGGCGGTTATAGAAATAAAACAGGAGGTAAACCAATCATGGCAAAAGTTGAATTAAAGCAGCCGGTTGTTGCTGAAATCGCAGAATTATTCAACGGCGCTAAGGGCGCAGTAGTAGTTGACTACCGTGGACTGACAGTTGAGCAGGACACACAGCTCCGTAAGCAGTTAAGAGAAGCTGGTGTTACTTATAAAGTATATAAGAACACCATGATTCGTTTCGCTGCTAAGGGTACCGCGTTCGAGGCTCTGGAGCCGAATCTGGAGGGTCCGACCGCTCTGGCTGTATCCAAAGAGGATGCTACAGCTCCGGCAAGAATTTTAGCTGAGTTCGCTAAAAAAGCAGACAAGCTTGAGATCAAGGGCGGCGTTGTAGAGGATACTTACTACGATGCAAAGGGCATGCAGGTTATCGCAACCATCCCGTCCAGAGAAGTTCTTCTTGGAAAACTTCTTGGAAGCATGCAGTCTCCGATCACAAACTTCGCTCGTGTTATCAAACAGATCGCAGAGCAGCAGGAGGCATAAGACCCTTACCTGCAAAGCAGGGTGTAAGGTGCGTGAGAGCCGCATAGTAAAGCAAGAGGCCGCATAAGGTCGATTTAAAATTCAATCACAGGAGGAATATTAAAATGGCAAAGTTAACAACAGCTGAGTTCATTGAGGCAATCAAAGAATTATCCGTATTAGAGTTAAACGATTTAGTAAAAGCTTGCGAGGAAGAGTTCGGTGTATCCGCAGCAGCAGGCGTTGTTGTAGCAGCAGCAGGTGCAGCTGAGGCAGCAGAAGAGAAGACTGAGTTCGACGTAGAGCTGACAGAGGTTGGCCCGAACAAAGTTAAAGTTATCAAGGTAGTTCGTGAAGCTACAGGTCTTGGTCTGAAAGAGGCTAAGGAAGTAGTTGACGGTGCTCCGAAGGTAGTTAAGGCTGGCGCTTCCAAGGAAGAGGCTGAGGACATCAAGACTAAATTAGAGGCTGAAGGCGCTAAAGTTACCTTAAAGTAATTTAAGTAATTTCGCATAGAGCTAATTGCATTACAGATGGAGAGTCTGGCGTGTGCGTGAGCGCATGCCGGGCTCTTTTTATTTCATGGGAAATTGCGTCCTATGAAATAAAAAAACGCTCCGCGAAGATGCAGACTCTTTTTTAAACGGGGGAATCAAATCAAGATGGCAGAGAAGACAAGAAATGAAACGGCAGCAGATGAGGAACTTAAAACGCTTCGGGAACGGCTTAAGGCGTGCGAATTTCTGCTGATTGGGCTTGGAAGCGAATGGGAGAAGGCGGGAGGCGCGGAGGTACAGGAGGCATACCGGGCGCTGGCATCGATGACAGAGGGGAAGGATTATTTTATCGTGACAACCGCAAAGGATGCGCGCATCTTTGAAAGTTCGTTGGATGAAGCGAAAATCACGGCGCCGTGCGGTAATGTGAACTGGCTTCAGTGTTCGAAAGGCTGTACGAAGGATATCTGGGAGCGCGGCGAGGTGGCGGATGGTATCTGCCCGCACTGTGGGGCGCCGCTGACAGAAAACACAGTTCTGGCGAATCCGTATATCGAGGAAGGTTATTTGAAAAGCTGGAATCTCTACCGGGAATGGCTGGCTGGAACCTTAAACCATGCGCTTCTGATTCTCGAGCTGGGAGTGGATTTCAAGACGCCGACCGTCATCCGCTGGCCCTTTGAAAAGACGGTCTTTTTTAACCGCAAATCGCATATGTATCGGATAAACCAGAAGTTTTACCAGATTGTCGGAGATATTCAGGAGAGGACCGTATCGATTCCGCAGAATTCGGTCGGCTTTATCCGCAATTTTCCTTCCTGCGATTGAGAGTCCACTTAGTTACTGGGCACGTATGCGTGAACAGTAACGTCCACTTATCTGCGGAGGGGACATTTGGGAAGCAAAACTTGAGAAACCGCTTCGATTGTGCTAAAATGGAACCATCGTTTGACAGAAAACGACAGAAAATGACATGGACGAGAGGATAGGGCAATGGGAGCAATCAGTAATGACTGGCTGGCTCCGCTCAGCGGAGAGTTTAAAAAGCCATATTACAGAAAGTTATACGATACTGTGAAACGGGAATATGAGACGCATGTTGTATATCCGGATGCGAATGATATTTTCAATGCATTTGATTTTACCCCTCTTTCCGAGGTAAAGGTGGTTATTTTAGGTCAGGATCCCTACCATGGTCCGGGACAGGCGCATGGGCTTTGCTTTTCGGTAAAGCCGGATGTGGAAATCCCGCCGTCCCTGGTGAATATTTATCAGGAATTGCACGATGATCTCGGCTGCTACATCCCGAACAATGGCTATCTGACGAAATGGGCGAAGCAGGGAGTCATGCTGCTGAACACTGTTCTGACCGTTCGCGCGCATCAGGCAAATTCCCACCGTGGAATCGGCTGGGAGGAGTTTACGGACGCTGCGATCAAGATCTTAAATGAGCAGGACCGTCCGATGGTATTTATTCTGTGGGGACGTCCGGCACAAGCGAAGAAATCGATGCTTAATAATCCAAAGCATCTGATTCTCGAAGCACCGCATCCGAGCCCGCTGTCTGCGTACCGCGGATTTTTCGGCAGCCGGCCATTCAGCAAGACCAATGAATTTTTAAAAGAACATGGTGTTGCCCCGATCGACTGGCAGATAGAAAACGTGTAGGAAGGAGCAGACATGAGTTTTGTTGAGATTTTAAAGGTAATTGTACTGGGAATCGTGGAAGGTTTCACGGAATGGCTTCCGATCAGCAGTACCGGGCATATGATTCTGGTGGATGAGATCATCCATCTGGATGTCAGCGAGGCGTACCGGGAAGTGTTTATGGTTGTCATCCAGCTGGGTGCGATTCTGGCGGTTATGGTGCTGTATTTCAATAAATTGAATCCGTTTTCACCGCACAAATCGATGGCGCAGAAGCGCGGTACAATTCGTTTGTGGATAAAAATTATTATAGCCTGCATTCCGGCAGCGGTGATTGGGCTTCCGCTTGACCATTTCATGGATAAACTGATGAACGGCTATGTCGTAGCAGCGATGCTGATTCTCTACGGCGTTTTGTTTATCGTACTGGAAAATCGAAACGTACACCGTCATTTTCCGATTGAGCGCGTGACGCAGATTTCGTTCCAGACAGCGGCACTGATCGGCTGTTTCCAGGTGCTGGCGATGATTCCGGGTACTTCCCGTTCGGGCGCGACGATTCTGGGCGCGATGCTGATCGGCTGTTCACGTCCGGCGGCGGCAGAATTTTCATTCTTCCTTGGGATTCCGGTTATGTTCGGTGCGAGTTTTTTAAAGATTGTGAAATTTTTCATTCAGGGCGGCGGATTTTCTTTCGCGGAGTTCATTTATCTGGTTCTTGGTATGGTGGTCGCATTTGGCGTGTCTGTGTACTCGATCAAGTTCCTGATGGGATATGTCCGCAAGCATGATTTCAAGTTTTTCGGATATTATCGGATTGTGCTTGGTATCGTGGTGCTGTCCTACTTTGGTATTTCGGCGCTAGTAGGTTAAAATGTACGCTCGGAGTCTTTCCTACACTTGCTTTTGCGGCTGGCGGAAAGATTCTGAGAGCACATTAAATAGAAAAAGAGGATTCAGACCTGACAGAAATGCGGAGGTCTGGATCCTTTTTTGCGTTCATATAATACATGGAAGCGGAAACGCAAATATAAAGGGGATGCCCTGTCACAGTTCAGGGCTGACACGTCTAAAATGGTAAATCGGATCATTCAAAATAAGGGTTCCATGAGGAAAAAACTGCTCTGCCTGTGCACGGCAGTGCTGCTGGATCTGTGTTTCTTAGGAATCGTGTGCAGGCTGGCAGTGGGGATGCAGTGGGAAGATTTGGCGGAAGTGGAGCAGGCGGACCAGACGGACCAGACGGTTTCCTCCCCGGAATGCTTTTCCGGCGGGGAGCTGGCGCTGACCTTCGACGACGGACCGCACAGGGTGTACACGAAAAAGCTGCTGGACGGCTTGCGCGAGAGGGGCGTGAAAGCCTCTTTTTTTCTGGTCGGGGAAAATATTCCGGGTAATGAGGAACTGGTGCAACAGATGGCTAAAGACGGTCATCTCATCGGGGTTCACTGCATGGCACATGTGGATCTGGCGCGCCAGCCGATTGAAAAGAGCGTGGAGGAGATTCGGGAGACGGCCGATTGGATCGAGGCGGTCACGGGAAAACGTCCGGAATACATACGTCCGCCGTATGGTTCATGGAGTACGGAGCTTCAGGAGAGAGTGTCGATGACGCCGGTGTTCTGGGACGTCGATACGCTGGACTGGAAAAACCGGAATACGGCGCGGATTGTGAAGCATATCTGCAAAAATGCGGCGGTTCACACGGTGGTGCTGATGCATGATGCATATCAGACTTCGGTCGATGCTGCGCTTGAGACGATTGACACATTGACGGCGGAGGGATATACTTTTGTTACAATAGAAGAATGTCTGATTGATTGAGAGGATACGATGGATTTATTTGATTATATGCGGAAAAATACGATCGAGCAGGAGGCGCCGCTGGCATCCAGGCTGCGCCCGTCCACGCTTGACGAGGTGGTGGGACAGAAGCATATCATAGGAAAGGATAAGCTTTTGTACCGGGCGATCAAGGCAGATAAGCTCGGATCGCTGATTTTTTATGGACCGCCCGGAACGGGCAAAACGACGCTGGCGCGCGTGATTGCCAACACGACGAGCGCGCGTTTTGAGCAGCTCAACGCGACGGTGGCGGGGAAAAAAGATATGGAACAGGTCGTGCAGGATGCCAAGGATGCGCTGGGGATGTACGGAAAGCGCACGATCCTGTTTATTGACGAGATTCACCGCTTTAATAAGGGGCAGCAGGACTATCTTCTGCCGTTTGTTGAGGACGGGACGATTCTGCTCATTGGTGCGACGACGGAGAATCCGTATTTTGAGGTCAACGGGGCGCTGATTTCCCGATCACGTATTTTTGAGCTGAAACCGTTGGAAAATGCGGATATCCGCGAGCTTTTAGAGCGGGCGATCCATGACAAGGAAAAGGGCATGGGAAGCTATCGCGCGGAGGCGACGGACGAGGCTCTGGATTTTCTGGCCGATATGGCAGGCGGAGACGCGCGCGCGGCGCTCAATGCGATCGAGCTTGGTATTCTCACAACGGAACGGAGTGGAGATGGGCTGATTCACATTACACTCGATGTGGCGCAGGAGTGCATCCAGCGCCGTGCCGTGAAGTATGACAAGACGGGGGATAACCATTACGATACGATCTCAGCGTTTATCAAGAGTATGCGCGGTACCGATCCGGATGCGGCAGTTTATTATCTGGCGAAGATGCTGGATGCAGGCGAGGATATCAAATTTATTGCGCGGCGTATCATGATCTGTGCGTCGGAGGATGTCGGCAATGCGGATCCGCAGGCGATTCAGGTTGCGGTCAGCGCGGCATTGGCAGTGGAACGGATTGGTCTGCCGGAGGCGCGGATTATCCTGTCGCAGGCGGCTACCTATGTGGCGAGCGCACCGAAGAGCAACGCGGCGTATGTGGCGGTCGATGAGGCACAGGAGGCGGTCAGATTAAAGGGCAACTTTACGGTGCCGTCCCATCTGCGCGACTGCCATTACAGCGGGGCGGAGAAGCTGGGGCATGGCGATGGGTACAAGTATGCACATGATTATCCGAATCATTATGTGAAGCAGCAGTACCTGCCGGATGGACTGGAGGGCAGCACATTTTACCGCCCGTCAGAAAATGGGTATGAGAAGAAGATTGGGGAGTGGCTGCGCTTCCTGAAGGGCTCTGAATGAGAAAAAGCTTCTTTTCAGATGGATTTTGCCGATGCTACGCATTCCAAATCGGCAAAATCTGCTGCCGGAACTGTATCGTACGGAATTTTCAGTTCAGAAAATTCCTACCTGTGAACAGTTACTATGTTCCTGAATTGATATGTATGAAGAAAATGTCTACTTGAATTTTTATGAAAACCGTTTATAATAAAACCAAGGTGGCTGCAGGATAAAGAGCAGTCACAGCATAAAAGGCTATGTTAAAAAGGTATGCCGGGCAGGTATCTGCCTGTCCGGTTTCGTGTAAGTACCTGGAAGACATCCACACGTTTCTTATTTCTGATTTTTGAATCCCAGAGAATATGACACAATTAAACAGGGCAAGGAGAATTATATGAGAGAAAAATTAAAGACACTCCCTCTGGTGCAGCTTCGGGAAATGGCGAAGGCACAGGGGTTAAAGGGGATCAGCACCCTGAAAAAGGCGGAGATCATAGACAGGCTGTGCGAACTTGAGAAGCCGGTGGAAGAGGGACAGAAAGAAGAAACGCCCCAGGCTTCTGTCAGTGAGCATCCGGCTGGATCGGCGGAACCGGCAGAGAGAACGGAAATGCACGTGCAGCCGCGCAGAACTGATGCAGGGCAGAATACATCGGCACAGACGTATTCGCAGCCGCGGAGATCTGCCAACGGAGAACGGGCTGCGGGAGGGCAGAATTACAGTTATGAGCGCCGCAGCGAAGGCGGATACCGCCGGAATGAATACGGCTCCTATACACGCCGTGAGAATAATAATACCCGTTATCAGGATAATCGCAGACGCGAGTACACGCAGCGAGAGGGGTATCAGAGAAATTCCTATGTGCCGCGTAACAATTACAATGAAGCGATGAGCGCAAGAACCGAGTATAGCCAGCCGGAACATACCGCACCGGCACCGCAGATGGCAGAAGCAGCCTCCGAGTACAGTCAGCCGGAACGTACCGCGCCGGTGCAGCAGATGGAAAGCACCCGTACCGAGGTGGAAAATGCACGCATGGAGGATCTGAAAAATGAATTTCAGGAGCTGGACAGCGGCATCGAGGCGAACGGAATCCTGGAGGTTATGCCGGATGGATTTGGATTTATCCGTTGTGAAAACTTCCTGCCGGGTGAAAATGACGTTTATGTGGCGCCGTCCCAGATCCGCCGTTTTAATCTGAAAACTGGTGATATCGTGCGCGGAAGCCGTCGTGTGAAGTCGGCGACGGAGAAATTTGCCGCATTATTATATATTAATTCGGTCAATGGATACCCGACCAGCGTGGTGGAAAAACGTCCGAATTTTGAAAATCTGACGCCAATTTTCCCAAATGAACGTCTGCACCTGGAATATCCGGGGGTTAAGACTTCCATGGCGATGCGCGTGATGGATCTGCTGTCCCCGATCGGAAAAGGACAGCGAGGCATGATCGTATCCCCGCCAAAAGCCGGAAAGACCACCCTGTTAAAGCAGGTGGCGACGACCATCACAAAGAACCATCCAGAAATGCACCTGATCATCCTTCTGATCGATGAGCGTCCGGAGGAGGTGACAGATATCCGTGAGACGGTAACGGGAGAAAATGTCGAGGTCATCTATTCGACGTTTGACGAGCTGCCGGAGCGTCATAAACGTGTGTCGGAGATGGTAGTAGAACGGGCGAAGCGCCTTGTCGAGCACGGCAGGGACGTTATGATTCTTTTAGACAGTATCACCCGTCTGGCGAGGGCTTACAACCTGGTGGTTCCGCCGAGTGGACGAACTCTTTCAGGTGGTTTGGATCCGGCAGCGCTGCATATGCCGAAGCGCTTCTTCGGTGCGGCGAGAAATATACGCGAGGGCGGCAGCCTGACGATTCTGGCGACCGCGCTGATTGAGACGGGCAGCCGTATGGACGATGTTATTTACGAGGAATTTAAGGGAACCGGCAACATGGAGCTGGTGCTTGACCGCAAACTTTCCGAGAAGCGCATCTTCCCGGCGCTCGATATCCTGCGTTCCGGTACGCGAAGAGATGATCTGCTTCTTTCGTCCGCCGAGGCGGAAGCGGTTGATATCGTCCACAAGGCGACCAACACGCAGAAACCGGAGGATACCGTCGAGCGGATCCTGGATCTGTTTGCCAAGACGAAGAACAATACGGAATTTGTGGAGATCACGCGGAAAAAGGGATCATTTTACTAAAAATCATGTTTCATCAATAGCGCATCTGTGAGGACTTTCTTCCAGGCAGGAAAACAGGACTGTAAGAAGAAAAATAGTATTGAAAAATAGATAAAATTGCTTGCTAAAAAGTACACACCATGATATAATTATAAGGCTGTATTAACAGACGGTAGTTCTGACATCTGCGTGAGTCGTCCTTACGAGTGGAAGGAACGCTTAAATGATGGAATAGCGTGCCTGGATGTGCGGAGCTTTATATAGAGCCGTTTTAAGACGGCTTGCAATTAAAAAAGCGGTCGGAAATCGCAATGAAAAATTCAGAGAGGTGAAAGAAATGAGAGAAGGAATCCATCCAGCCTATTATCAGGCAAAAGTAGTTTGCAACTGTGGTAACGAGTTCGTAACTGGTTCTACCAAGAAAGACATCCACGTAGAGGTTTGCTCCAAGTGTCATTCATTCTACACAGGCCAGCAGAAAGCAGCCGCTGCCCGCGGACGTATCGATAAGTTCAACCGCAAGTACGGCATCAACGCAGGCAAATAAGTTTGAACCATGTAAAGGTTGGGTTTTAGTGGCGACATTAAACTCAGCCTTTTTGTTTTCTTCGTAACTGTTCAGTACCTTCACAGTCACGCGCAAAAATCCATTAAAAATTGCCTGCGGCAATGGGATTTTTGCCTGCTGGCTCATGTATTCGTACGGTCAGCGCAGTAAATGCGCAGACCTGCTGAACAGTTACTTTTCTTCTTTTTTTATTTTATTTTGAAAGGACAGCATGAAGTATTCAGGAATTGGCGGTCAGGCGGTAATTGAAGGAATCATGATGATGAAAGGCGAGGACTATGCAGTGGCAGTCCGCCGGCCTGACAAAGAGATAGAAGTAAAAAAAGACACATACCAGAGTATCACGAAAAAAGCGAAGATTTTACAGCTCCCGTTTGTGCGCGGCGCGTTCCGGTTTGCAGATTCGATGATCATCGGCATGCGGAGTCTGACGTATTCTGCCAGCTTTTTTGAGGATGATGAGGATGCAGAGCCGGGAAAATTCGAACAGTTTTTAGACCGTGTGTTCGGCGAGAAGCTGGAGAGTGCGATCATGGCAGCAGTTCTGGTAATTTCGTTTATCCTGGCAATTGGTATTTTTATGCTCCTGCCGCTGGGGATTGCGAACCTGTTTAAGGGAGTTATCACATCGGATCATCTGATGGCAGTGCTGGAAGGTGTGATCCGGATCGCGATTTTTATTATTTATATTAAACTTGTTTCGCGGATGGAGGACATCCGGCGGACATTTATGTACCACGGGGCGGAGCACAAGTGCATCAACTGTGTGGAACACGGACATCCGCTGACGGTAAAATATGTGCGCGAGAGCTCGAAGGAGCACAAGCGCTGTGGTACCAGTTTCATATTGATTGTCATGGTGATCAGTATTCTGATGTTTATGGTGATCCGGGTCGATACGATCTGGATGCGGATTCTGAGCCGTATTATTCTGGTTCCGGTCATTGCGGGTATATCATATGAGGTATTGCAGTGCGCTGGACGGAGCAATTCGAAGTTTATGGATCTGGTGAGCCGTCCGGGTATGTGGATGCAGGGTCTGACGACGAAGGAGCCGGATGACTCGATGATTGAGGTGGCGATCGCGGCGACCGAGGCAGTTTTTGACTGGAGAGAATATCTGACGGAGAATTTCCCAGGCTGGGAAAAGCAGCTGGAAGAGTCATAAATAGAACACGGTACGACAGAGGGGATGAGTCGATGAGCGAGGAAAACGGAAGAACAGACCTGACCTGGAGAGAGCTGTTGGATGAGGGCGGCGCGCGCTTAAGTGAGGCGGGTGTGCCGGACGCAGGGACGGATGCCTGGTATCTGATGGAAGCGGCGTTCGGGATTGACCGGGTGCATTATTATCTGGATCAGAACCGTCCGATCCATGCGGAACGCCTGGAAAAGGGCTATGGGCGCTATCAGGAAATGCTTCAGAAACGGGCAGAGCGCATTCCACTGCAGCAGATTCTGGGAATGCAGGATTTTATGGGAATGACATTTTCTGTCGATGAAAATGTCCTGATTCCGCGCCAGGATACGGAGACGTTAGTTGAGCGGGTTCTTCGGGATTACCCGGAAAAGGATCTGAAACTTTTGGATATGTGTACCGGATCCGGCTGTATCGCGATCAGCCTTGCCGTGCTTGGCGGCTACCAGAACGTGACGGCGGTGGATATTTCCGAGGCGGCGCTGCGCGTGGCAAAGAAAAATGCGAGACGTCTCTTTTTGATTCAGAAGGGAACTGCGCGGTCAGAATCGTTTCAGGTATCGGAGGATCCGTGGTGCATCCGCCTGAAAACGTGGCTGGCAAAGGGACCGCGCCTGCAGGCAGAGATCGAGGAACACAGCCTGACACTTTTGCAGAGCAATCTGTTTCAGGCGGTGGAGGCGGATGTCATGTACGATGTGATTGTGTCGAATCCGCCGTATATCCCATCGGCGGTGATCGACGGTCTGGAACCGGAGGTACGCGACCATGAGCCGCGGCTGGCGCTGGACGGCAGCGAGGACGGTCTGTATTTTTACCGGGTTCTGGCGCTGGAGTGCAGCAAACATCTGAACAAGGGCGGCTGCGTATATTTTGAGATAGGATATGACCAGGCGGGGGCGGTCAGCCGGATACTGACCATCGCCGGGTATCGGGAGATAGAAGTGATAAAGGATGAGCCGGGGCTTAACCGCGTGGTAAAGGCACGGTGGAACCGTTAGACGATAGAGGAGGATATCATGTTTGACAGATTGGATGATTTGCTGATCCGTTATGAAGAGCTGATGGAAGAGCTCGGCAGCCCGGAAGTGGCAAGCGATACAAATCGTTTCCGCAAGCTGATGAAGGAGCAGTCGGATCTGGCTCCGATTGTGGAGGCATATAAAGAGTATAAGAAGGCAAAACAGGACGTAGAGGACAGTCTGGCGCTTCTGGATGAGGAATCCGACGAGGAGATGCGCGAGATGGCGAAGGAAGAGTTAAATACTGCGAAAAAGCGCATTGAAGAGCTGGAGCAGGAATTAAAAATTCTGCTTCTTCCGAAGGATCCGAACGATGAAAAGAACGTTATCGTTGAGATCCGTGCAGGTGCAGGCGGCGATGAGGCGGCATTATTTGCGTCCGAACTGTACCGTATGTATGTGCGCTTTGCAGAGCGCAACCGCTGGAAAACTGAGCTTGTCAGCGTCAGTGAAAATGGAATCGGCGGCTTCAAGGAGGTCGTTTTCATGATTACCGGCCAGGGCGCTTACTCCAAGATGAAGTACGAGAGCGGTGTCCACCGTGTACAGCGTGTGCCGGAGACCGAGTCCGGCGGACGTATCCATACCTCGACCGCGACGGTTGCCGTGATGCCGGAGGCAGAGGATGTGGACGTTGTCATCGATGATAAAGATATCCGTATTGACGTTATGCGTGCGTCCGGAAACGGTGGACAGTGTGTCAACACGACTGACTCCGCGGTACGTCTGACCCATATTCCGACCGGTATCGTGATCTACAGCCAGACTGAGAAATCGCAGTTACAGAACAAGGAAAAGGCGTTCCGTCTTCTGCGTTCCAAGCTATATGATCTGGAGCTGGAGAGACGCCAGAACGAGGAAGCGGCAGAACGCCGCAGCCAGATCGGTACCGGTGACCGTTCCGAGAAGATCCGTACCTATAACTTCCCGCAGGGACGTGTGACCGAGCACCGCATCAAACTGACCTTGTATAAGATCGATTCGATCATGGACGGCGATCTGTATGAGATCATTGACAGCTTAATTGCAGCCGATCAGGCGGCGAAGCTGGCGAAGATGAATGAGGGCATCTAAAGAATTAGAGAAAACGGAAGGGGGATCCTATATGGAAAGAAGAGATAAAGTCAATTATTATTTGGATCTGGCGGAAATGGTTTCGCAGCGGAGTACCTGTCTGCGAAAGCACTACGGGGCAGTGATTGTGAATAACGATGAGGTTATCTCGACCGGCTATGTGGGCGCCCCGCGCGGACGGAAAAACTGTTCCGATATCGGTCGCTGCATCCGCGAGGAGCTTCATGTGCCGCGCGGCGAGCGGTACGAGTTGTGCCGCAGTGTCCATGCCGAGGCCAACGCCCTGATCAGTGCCTCCAGAGAGCGCATGATCGGCGCGTCGCTGTATCTGACCGGTGTCGATGCGAGAACCGGCGGGTATGTGGAAAAATCGAGCTGCTGTTCGATGTGCAAGCGCATGGTAATCAATGCCGGAATTGAACATGTCTATATCCGTGATACGAAAAATGAGTACCGAAAAGTTGATGTAGAAGATTGGATCCGCGAAGATGAATCGCTGGAAGGAAAATTTGGGTACTAAGAAGCGCACAGGAGACGGCGCTGCCCGCTGGGCACGCCGCATCTTCTGTGCTTTTTTGATCGTGATTGGATGTCTGGTTCTGGCGGATGGTGTGGGGGATGCGGTTAGAAGGGCGGAAAACAGAGATTCCCAATCTGAAGGAAATGTAGAGCAGAATTTATCTGGAAAATCTGATTCAGATGCGTCAGAGCCGATATGGCAGCCAGATTTCGCAGCCTTAAAATGCCAGAATGCCGACGTCATCGCCTGGATTCGCATTCCCGGTACTCACATCGACGAACCGATTGTCCAGACAACCGACAATGAATCGTACCGCAGCATCGGGCTGGATGGAAAACCAGATCCAGCCGGGACTGTCTTTCTGGACTGCGAGAGTGCACCGGATGCATCGGATTTTCATTCGATTTTTTACGGGCATCATATGAAGGACGGAAGCCGGTTTTCCGAGCTGATCCGCCTGAAAGACGAAGATTTCTTCCAGAAGCATCGGACGGCTTATCTCTATTTCCCAGATGGGAAAAGGCGGACACTCCGTCTGATTGCAGCGCTCACTGCGGGCAGTCAGGGGGAACGGCGTAGGACGGAATTTGCGGATCGGTCGGAGATGCATCCTTATATAGAAGAAATGACGGAGGGATGCCGGTTTCGCGAACTTCCAGACGAGGAGGTTTCCCACTTGTATTCCTTTGTGACGTGCAGTTATGAATTTTCGGATGCGCGGACGATTGTGTATGCAGTGGATGAATGATGCTCATGGGTTGTAGAATGCAAGAACAGTAGAGGAAAAATCGCGTGTAAACATAGAAGAAGTGTAAGGCAAATAAATTTGCAAGCAGCAGGCAAATGTGGTATATTACTTATAGTGATGAGATCTGCCTTTTTTTAGAAAAGAGGCGTGAAAATAAAACATATGAGGAGAACAAGATATGAAGGGTATCGTTTTAGCAGGCGGTTCAGGCACACGCCTTTACCCGCTGACACGCGTAACTTCCAAACAGCTGCTTCCGATTTATGACAAACCGATGATTTACTATCCGATCTCCGTTCTGATGAACGCGGGAATCCGGGATATTCTGATTATTTCGACACCGGATGATACACCGCGTTTTAAGGAATTGTTGGGCGATGGACATCAGTTTGGTTTACATTTAAGCTATGCCGTGCAGCCAAGTCCGGATGGACTGGCACAGGCATTTATCATCGGCGAGGAGTTCATCGGGGATGATTCCGTAGCGATGATTCTGGGCGACAATATTTTCCAGGGTCAGGGACTTGTGAAACGCCTGCGTGCTGCCTCTGCCAAGAAAGAGGGCGCGACTGTATTCGGCTACTATGTCGATGATCCGGAGCGCTTCGGTATCGTAGAATTTGACGATCAGGGCAAGGCGATCTCCATCGAGGAGAAGCCGGAGAAACCGAAGTCCAATTACTGTGTAACGGGTCTGTATTTCTATGACAACCGGGTAGTAGAGTATGCGAAACAGTTAAAACCGTCTTCCAGAGGCGAGCTTGAGATCACCGATTTGAACCGCATCTATCTGGAAAATGGCGATCTGGATGTCATTCTTCTGGGACAGGGCTTTACCTGGCTCGATACCGGTACACATGAGTCCTTAGTTGAGGCAACCAATTTCGTTAAGACAGTAGAGACCCACCAGCACCGCAAGATCGCGTGCCTGGAGGAGATTGCGTACTTAAACGGCTGGATCAGCAAGGAAGAAGTGCTGGAGGCATACGAGGTATACAAGAAAAACCAGTATGGCAAATATCTGAAAGACGTACTGGATGGGAAATATGTTGATAAAATACATCAGAATTAAAAGGAGTTAAAACAATGAAGATTATCGTGACAGGCGGAGCCGGATTCATCGGCGGAAACTTCGTACACCATATGGTAAATAAATACCCGGAGTATCAGATCATCAATCTGGATCTTCTGACCTATGCGGGCAACTTAGAGACACTGAAACCGGTTGAAAACAAACCAAATTACAAATTTGTACACGGCGATATCGCAGACCGCGACTTCGTGTTTAAACTCTTCGAGGAAGAAAAGCCGGACATCGTAGTAAACTTTGCAGCAGAGAGCCATGTAGACCGTTCCATCACGGATCCGGAGGCATTTGTCCGTACCAATGTCATGGGAACGACCACCCTGCTGGATGCCTGCCGCACCTATGGAATTAAACGTTATCATCAGGTATCGACCGATGAGGTATACGGCGATCTGCCGTTAGACCGCCCGGATCTCTTCTTCACGGAGACAACCCCGCTTCATACCTCCAGCCCGTACTCTTCTTCCAAGGCGGGTGCGGATCTGTTTGTACTGGCATACCATAGAACCTACGGACTTCCAGTGACAGTATCCCGCTGCTCCAACAATTACGGTCCATATCATTTTCCGGAGAAGCTGATTCCGCTGATGATCAGCCGTGCGCTGGCAGACGAGGAACTTCCGGTATACGGCGACGGCGCGAACGTTCGCGACTGGCTGCACGTATCCGATCATTGTGAGGCGATCGATCTGATTCTCCACAAGGGACGCGTCGGTGAGATCTACAATATCGGCGGACACAATGAGAGAACCAACCTGGAGGTTGTCAAAACCATCCTGAAAGCGCTGGACAAGCCGGAAAGCCTGATCCGTTACGTCAAGGATCGTCCGGGCCATGACCGCCGTTATGCGATCGATCCGACCAAGATCGAGACGGAGCTTGGCTGGAAGCCGAAATACAATTTTGACACCGGCATTCGTCAGACGATCGACTGGTATCTGAACAATCAGGATTGGTGGAAACACATTTTAAGCGGTGAGTACAGCCAGTACTTCGAAAAAATGTATGGAGATAGATTATAATGAGAGTATTAGTGACAGGCGTCAAAGGCCAGCTTGGCTATGACGTGATGAATGAGCTGAAAAAACAGGGTCTTACTGGCATCGGCGTGGATGTCGATGAGATGGATATTACCGATGCAGAGGCATGCCGCCGCGTGATCACCGAGGCAAAGCCGGATGCAGTGATCCACTGCGCTGCATATACTGCAGTAGACGCAGCGGAACAGAACATGGAACTCTGCCGTAAAGTCAATGCAGATGGAACGAGAAATATCGCTGAGGTCTGCAAAGGTCTGGACATCAAAATGATGTACATCAGCACCGATTATGTATTCAACGGTCAGGGCACCCGCCCGTGGGAGCCGGATGACCACCGGGAACCACTCAACGCCTACGGTCAGTCGAAGTATGAGGGCGAGCTGGCAGTCGAGGAGCTGGTAAAGAAGTTTTTCATCGTCCGTATCGCGTGGGTATTTGGCGTGAACGGCAAGAACTTCATCAAGACGATGCTGCGCGTTGGCAAAGAGCGCGGGGCAGTCAGTGTTGTGGATGATCAGATCGGTTCCCCGACTTACACATACGATCTGGCGCGTCTGTTGGTTGATATGATTCAGAGTGACAAATATGGTCGTTACCATGCGACGAATGAGGGACTTTGCAGCTGGTATGAATTTGCAGTTGAGATCTTTAAGCAGGCGGGCATGGACGTCAAGGTGACGCCGGTCAGCACTGCCGAGTATACAGCTGCTTATCCGGGTCAGGCAAAACGCCCGATGAACAGCCGGATCAGCAAAGAAAAACTTTCGGACAACGGATTTGAGCGCCTTCCGTCCTGGCAGGATGCGGTAGGTCGCTATCTGAAAGAAATTCAGTAAAAAATGTGCAATCAGACATAGAAAGCAGCAGCGGCAGAAAGTGTGAAGCGCCGTTGGCTGCAGGATTTTCTTCAGGTTGGAATCAAAATCGTAGAAGGTCATGTATGTTAGTGGGGGATTTCCATAAATGTACATGACCTTTGGACTCTGTATTTGATGATGTAGGAGGAACTCTCAAAATGGGTAAATATTTTGGAACAGACGGATTCCGCGGCGAGGCAAATGTGACGCTGACCGTGGAGGATGCCTATAAAGTAGGTCGTTTCCTGGGCTGGTACTATGGACAGAAGACGAAAGCAGATCGCTGCCGGGTCGTGATCGGCAAGGATACGAGACGCAGCAGCTATATGTTTGAGTATTCGCTGGTATCGGGACTGACCGCTTCCGGCGCAGATGTCTATCTGCTTCACGTGACAACTACTCCGAGTGTATCGTATGTTGTACGCACCGAGGAGTTTGACTGCGGTATCATGATCTCCGCAAGCCACAATCCATACTATGACAACGGAATCAAAGTCATCAATGGACGCGGCGAGAAACTGGATGAGGAGACGATCGAGAAGATTGAGTCGTATCTGGATGGCGAGATGGGCGAAATTCCATTTGCCAAACGCGATGCGATCGGACGCACCGTTGACTATGCGGCGGGACGCAACCGCTATATCGGTTATCTGATTTCCCTGGCAACACGGTCTTTCAAAAATATGCGGGTAGGTCTTGACTGTGCAAACGGAAGCGCTTCCGCGATTGCGAAAAACGTATTCGACGCACTGGGCGCGGAGACACATGTCATCAACAACACGCCGGATGGTCTGAATATCAATACAAATTGCGGTTCCACCCACATCGGGGGACTGCAGAAATATGTGGTTGAAAATCATCTGGACGTTGGATTTGCTTATGATGGAGATGCGGATCGCTGCCTGGCAGTGGACAGTGAGGGCAAGCTGGTAGATGGCGACAAGATCCTCTATGTATGTGGAAAATACATGAAAGAACAGGGCACGCTGGTCAACAATACGGTTGTCACCACGGTTATGTCGAACTTCGGTCTTTATAAGGCATTTGAGCGCGAGGGTATTTCTTATGAGAAGACGGCGGTTGGCGATAAGTATGTCTATGAAAATATGTCCCAGAACGGTCACTGTCTGGGAGGCGAGCAGTCGGGCCATATCATTTTCAGCAAGCACGCGACGACCGGAGATGGCATTTTGACATCATTAAAGCTGATGGAAGTGATTCTGGAGAAGAAAGAGACACTTGCAAAGCTGGCTGATGAGGTGCAGATTTATCCGCAGGTTCTGAAAAATGTCAGAGTCAAGGATAAAGAGGCGGCGCAGGCAGACCGCGACGTGCAGGCGGAGGTTCAGAAGGTATCGGATGCCTTGGGCGATACCGGTCGAATCTTAGTTCGTCCGAGTGGTACGGAGCCGCTGATCCGCGTGATGGTCGAGGCACCGACGGATGAAATCTGCGGAAAATATGTAGCACAGGTTGTAGAAATGATAGAGAAAAAGGGACTGGCAGAGTAAGACATGAGAGAGCAGTTGACAGAAAGTGATGTAAAGAAGATTCAGGAAGAGATCGACCATCGGAAGCTGGTGGTCCGCAAAGAGGCGATCGAGGCGGTCAAGGAGGCGCGCGCACAGGGTGACTTGAGCGAAAACTTCGAATATTATGCTGCTAAGAAGGATAAGAACCGGAATGAAAGCCGTATTCGCTATCTGGAAAATATGCTGAAGCATGCCAAGATCGTATCGGAAGAATCCCGCCCGGATGAGGTCGGAATGAATGATACGGTTACCCTGTATTTTGAGGATGACGACGAGGAAGAAGTATACCGTCTGGTAACGAGCATCCGGGGCAATTCTCTGGAAAACCGGATCAGCATCGAGTCGCCGCTCGGAAAAGCGATCGAAGGACACCATGTGGGTGACCAGGTGGAAGTGAAGGTCAACGATAAGAGCAGCTATGTGGTGGAGATCCGGAAGATCGAGAAAACGGGAGAGGAGGATTCGGATCGGATTCGTAGTTATTAGTCGCAATACAAAGGAGAGTTTTGATTACTATGAAATTTGAAGAATTATGTGATGCACGTTATTCACTTCGTAAATTTGACAGCCGCCCGGTTGAGGCGGAAAAATTACAGAAAGTGCTGGAGGCAGGACGCAAAGCCCCGACGGCACATAACTTACAGCCACAGCGCTTTTTCGTGATGCAGAGTGAGGAGGCTCTGGCGAAAGCGGATGCATGTACGGCGTGTCATTTTCATTCGCCGGTTGTGATTGTAGCAGCCTATGATCCAGAGATTTCCTGGAAAAGGGAAGGGGACGGGAAAAACCATGGAGAGATCGATGTGACATTGGCGGTTTCCCAGATGATGCTGCAGGCAGCAGAACTGGGACTGGGAACAACGTATGTTGGTATGTTTAATCCAGAAAAATTGCTGGAGCAGTTCCCAGAGATGAAGGGCTTACAGCCGACGGTCTATCTGCCGCTTGGATATCCGGCAGAGACAGCTCATCCGTCCAGGCTGCATACAGATCGCAAGCCGCTAGAAGAGCTGGCAGTATTTCTGTAAAATATAGACAATCCGTAACTGTTCAGTACCTTCACAGTCACGCGCAAAAATCCATTAAAAATTGCCTGCGGCAATGGGATTTTTGCCTGCTGGCCCATGTTTTCGTACGGTCAGCGCAGTAAATGCGCAGACCTACTGAACAGTTACGACAATCCTTTATTTACCATAATCCTTAATCGATACAGTCTGTTTCCTGAGAAGCTTGGAGACAGGCTGTATTTTTGTGTAATGCCAATGATGCGCACTCGCGCGAAGCAGAAATATGTAACGATATATCTTGCAATCCATGTGCATTTAAAAGTATAATAAAAAAATATGAAGAGAAGCATGAAACGATGTAAGATGAGAAAAGGAAATGGTATGTTATTAAGAGAATATTTAAAAGAATGGACCAAAGAAGACTTATTAAACGAAGCAAGAAGCTACGAGTTAAAGAACTGTTCCCGGCTTAAAAAGGATGACCTGATTGACCGAATTGTAGAATATTTAACGACAAAAGAGGCACTCCGGGGTAGACTTTCATGCCTGACGAAAGAGCAGATGGTGCTTTTTTGCAAAGCCTGTACCGAGCCACAGAAAATTTCTGCAGAAGAGATTATGGATGGAATGCAGTTATATAAATATGTACTTGGAAGTTTTGAGGAAGTGAGTGACTGCTTTACTGTCTTTGAAGAGATTGCACAGGGTTTTAGCGGGATTGACGATGAGGCATTCCGGGCGGTTCAGAGCAAAAAAGGCTGGCTGATGAAGTGTATCAGCTTCTTTATCGATTATTATGAGATTGCGCCGTTGGAAATTTTGTATGAACTGTACAAATTGAAGGTGAAAGGCACGATCGAAGAAATGATCGGGATGCTGCAGGAAATGCCGGAGGACATTACAGAATCCTGCATTTTCCCGATGGAGAAACTGGGAATGCAGGATCTGCCGAAAGAGAATCCACTTTATTCCGAGAGAGGCTTGTATGTACATCTTCCGGTATTTGAGGGTGATGGACTCACTGCTTTGTTGAAACAGCAGCAGAATAAAAAATTCTATATTCCGTCTGCACAGCAGTTGGATGAAATCTGTCAGAAAGGGTATGAGGCAGGTGTACTGGCTTATAAGGAGCTGGAGTCCTATTTCATAAAAAAATTGGATGTGCCGTATGAGAAAGCGGCTAGATGGTGCTTTGAGACGTGGGCCAGCAGTTATGAAGGAAAATCACCGGCAGAACTGATGAATAAGATGCATGAAGAAGGGATTGTCTTCCAGAGCGAGCAGCAGATGGGCGAATTTTTAAGACTTCTCATGGATGCGTTCAACAATACGAGAACAAAAGAAAACCGCGGAAATAAACCGTGGGAATTAAGTGAGAGAGGTATGATCGGCGGCATGCCGGCGATGGTGCCGGAAATGTCCCAGCCAGCACCGGTAACTGTGAAAAAGGTGGAGAAGATTTATCCGAATGATCCGTGTCCTTGCGGATCTGGGAAGAAATATAAGAAGTGTTGTGGAAGAAATTAATACTCAGAGGTGAAATGAAAAATGCAGCAAGAGAGGAAAGAAATATCTGGCAAAGCTAATACGATCGCTGGTTTTTCCATCCCTCTGTATCTAGGCATCTTGGCGCTGGTGGTGGTCTGTATGTATATGGACTGTCTTCCGGCAGGCTTGGTCGGCGGCATGATTGCGCTGATGGTGCTGGGCGAGGGACTCAGTTTTTTAGGAAATCATACACCGGTTGTGAAAACGTACCTGGGCGGCTCGGTCATCTGTATTCTGGGGGCGGCGGTCATCCAGGCGCTGGGGCTGATTCCGGAGCAGACGCATGAGATCCTGGACAATTTTGTCAACAAAGAAGGATTTCTGGTCTTCTATATCTCAGCGCTGATCACAGGAAGTCTTTTCAATATCGACCGCGGGCTTCTGATCCGCGCAACGGTGAAACTGCTTCCGACAGCTGTCATATCGCTGGCAGTCGGCGTGATACTTTCAGGTCTGCTCGGTATGGTGATGGGGGAGAGTTTTCTGGAAGGCATCCTGTATATCGGTATTCCGATGACGAGCGGCGGCATGACGGCGGGAGCAGTGCCTCTGTCGGCAATGTATTCGTCGGTTCTGGGGACGGACGCCGGACAGATCCTGACGCGGATCGCACCGGCGACGGTGCTGGGAAATTGTGTGGCGATCATTTTTGGCGGTTTAGCCAATAATATCGGCGAGCGAAAGCCATCTCTGACCGGAAATGGCTGCCTTGTCAATGACGGTCACGAAGTGAAGAAACAGCCTCCGATGAAACCGACCTTCGCACTCTTATGTACGGGACTTATCATTTCGATGGCATTTTATGAACTGGGGGCGCTCTGCCATCATTTTATTTCGATTGTACCGACATATGCGTGGATGATTGTGGCAGTTGTGATTGTGAAGGGAACGGGAATCCTTTCAGATCGCCTGGAGGACGCGGCGAGAGAGTGGGGACAGTTCGCGATCCACAGCTGGACGGCGGCGGCGCTGACTGGAATCGGAGCGACGCTGATTGATTTAAAGACGATTCTGCACACCATCACTCCATTTTATCTGCTCAGTGTCGTGCTGATTGTCGGGGCGATCACACTGACCGCCGGACTGATCGGCATCAAGATGGGATTTTATCCGCTGGAATCATCGATCGCAGCGGGGATGTGTACGACGAACATGGGCGGTTCCGGAAATGTGGCGGTGCTCAGCAGTTCGAAACGGATGGAACTGCTTCCATTTGCACAGATTGTGACGCGCTCCTGCGGGGCACTGATGCTGACGATCGGGGGTGTGCTGATACAGCTGCTGGCGAGGTAGAAAAAGAACGGTGATTGACAGAGAAATGTACCTGATAGAGGGAAAATAAGTGGAAACAGAGAAATAGGGAAAAGCTGGGAGGTACGGCTTATGAACATATTCATTGCGATCATGCTGGTGTTTGCGGCAGCCGGTCTTGTGGATGAGATGCTGGGAGGAAAGCTGGGGCTGATGCCGAATTTTGAAAAGGGGCTTGCCACCATGGGCGGTCTGGCGATGTCCACGGTCGGATTTTTTGCGATCGGAGTTACATATGTGCAGACCCACGCGGAATCGATTGCAGAGGCGGCAAAGCATATGCCGTTTGATACGGCGCTCATTCCAAGCTGCCTTCTGGCGCCGGATATGGGGGCGCTTGGCATGGCACAGAAGCTGGCGGCGACACCAGCGCTGGCGGCATTTACCGGTGCGATGGTAGCAGGCAGTCTGGGTATGACGGTCGGATACCAGCTGCCGGTTTTTCTGGCAGCCGTTCGAAAAGATGAAATAGGAGAGCTGATGCGGGGGTTCATCTTCGGACTGATTGCCATACCGTCTGGTCTGGCGGTCGGAGGTCTGATGCTGGGTCTGCCTGTCCGTCAGCTCTTTTTTAATATGATTCCGGTGCTGGTGCTGTGCGTGGTGCTGATTGCGGCATTTGTGCTGGTTCCGGCGCTGACGATGAAGATCATGATTTTCCTCGGAAATGCGATCCGTATTTTTAGTTTTCTCCTGTTTGGTGTGGCAGTCTTCGGAATTTTCATGCCGAAGTATGCGGTTGTCGAGGATGCCTTGATTGAGGAAATGCTTTTTATGGTACTCCGTATGGTCATCGCAGCGTGCGGCGGTCTGGTGCTGTCGCAGGTGGCGTTAAAACGTCTCCAAAAGCCGATCCAGCGTATTGGGGCGGTCCTGGGTATCAATGAGGAGGCAGTTGTCGGACTGTTCCTTTCCTTTATACAGAGCCTTGCGATGCTGCCATTGTTTTCCAAGATGGATAAGCGCGGAAAAGTATTAAATGCCGCTTTCTCTGTGGCAGGTGCCTATGTAGTAGGCGGTCAGATGACCTTGGTAGCGTCCCTGATACCGGGAAACTGGGTAACAGCCTATATGATCAGCAAGGTGCTGTCAGGCGGTCTGGCAGTTGCCCTGGCGTTTATCTCAGCTGAGAAGATTCCCGCATTAGGTGGCGAGTAATAGCAAATTTGGCTAAAATTATCTAAGAAGGACAAAAATGATAACAGAGTAGAGCGGAATATCTGATATTGAGATAAGGATAAAGAAATAAGAAAGCCCCGGCAGTTTCGCTGCCGGGGCTTTCCGCCCTTTTGGGGCTATATCATTTTCATAGAAGGCATTAATATGTTGCAATGAAGATTTTTAGAGTTGTCAAACTGTTGCGAGCAATTAACAGCAGCCACAGCCTCCAAAGCTCTGCTCGGTTCTCTCAATGATCTCATTCTGAAGCGGTTTATCCAGGTTACGGAAGTAGTCACTGTATCCGGCTACGCGGACGATCAGTTCCTTGTATTCCTCCGGGTTCTTCTGAGCTTCGATCAGAGTCTGGCGGTCGATAACGTTAAACTGCATATGATGTCCGTTCATAGCAAAGTAGGAACGAATCAGAGCAGCCAGGTTGTCAATACCCTTCTCGCCTGCGATAGCAGCCGGAGTAAACTTCTGGTTCAGCAGAGTACCGCCGGTCTCACAGTGGTTCATCTTGGAGCAGGATTTAACAACTGCGGTCGGTCCGTTGATATCAGCACCCTTCTCAGGAGAGATACCCTCAGACAGAGGATTATGAGCCAGACGGCCGTTCGGAGTAGCGATCATAACATCACCGAAGTATACGTGGCAGGTGGTCGGAAGCATATCTACATGATATACACCGCCTCTGGTGGTCGGTCTGCCGGTAATATAATCTTTGTACTCATTGAATACACTTACCATGATGTCATCTGCATAATCATCATCGTTGCCGTATTTCGGAGTTTTATTCTTAACCAGGTTCAGAATGTCCTCATGGCCCTTGAAATCGTCGTTCATAGCGTCGATGAGTTCTTTCATGGTAAACTTCTGATTGTCAAATACGTTGAACTTGATAGCGGAGAGTGCATCGGAAATAGTGCCGATACCAACACCCTGGATGTAGCTTGTGTTGTATCTCGGGCCGCCTGCGTTGTAGTCTTTACCTTTCTTGATACAGTCATCGGTACAGATGGAAAGGAACGGAGCCGGCATCATCTGAGAGTAGATTCTCTCGATAACCAGGTTGCCGCGCATCTTAACATCGATGATGTACTCAAGCTGTGTCTTGAATGCGTTCCACAGTTCGTCATAGGATTTGAAGTCTTCTGCTTTGCCGGTGTGCGGTCCGATCTGTTTTTTGAACATTACATCGTAGCCATCATACAGAGCGAGCTGTAAGCACTTAGGGATGTTTAAGTAACCGGTCAGCCAATAAGCCTCGGTTCCCCATGCACCTGTCTCAACACATCCGGAGCATCCTGCGTTTCTGGCGTCAACCAGAGATTTGCCCTGATTTACCAGCTCCTGAATCAGCTCATCGGTATTGTAGAATGCCGGCTGGCCCCAACCCTGACGAGCGATCTCGCAAGCTCTCTTTAAGAACTTATCCGGAGTAACCTTGGAAATCTGTACGTTGGAGTTTGGCTGGTTCTGTCTCATATCTTCCATACAGTCAAGGATTAAGTAAGAAACAGCGTTAACTGCGTCTGTACCATCTTCCTTCACACCGCCGGAGTTGATATTTGCGAAGTCTACGTATGTACCGGACTCTTTTAAGGTTACGCCAACCTTAACCGGAGCCGGAGAGTTGAACAGTTTAACCCAGAGACACTCAAGAAGCTCAAGAGCTCTGGTATCATCCAGAGTACCTGCAGCGGTATCTTTCTCATAGAACGGAATCAGATGCTGATCCAGACGACCCGGTGTAAATGCATCCCACGGGTTTAACTCGGTTGTAACGCCAAGGTGTGTAAACCAGTACATCTGAAGTGCCTGCCAGTAGGTCTCCGGTTTGTGCTCCGGAACAACGGCACAGTTAGCTGCAATCTGCTCAAGCTCTGCTTTTCTGACCGGATCCTTCTCCTCAGCAGCCTTCTCAAGAGCCAGATCATGATATCTCTTACCTAAGATAATGATAGCATCGCAGCAGATATCCATAGCGCGAAGCTCCTGCTCTTTGTCATAAGCTTCCGGATCATTGAAGTAGTCAAGATCTTTGATAGCCTGCGCGATCTCTTTCTTGTAATCGCCGTAGCCCTTGATGTAGAAGTTCTTGCCGCCGGCTGTATGGCCCGGTCCACGCTGCTCCATGAACTCGGTAAACATACCAACCTCATAGCAGTCTCTCCATTCCTGGGTCATAGCTTTTAAGAGATGCTCTCTGACTGCACGGTTCTTCCAGTACGGAATGATCTCTTCTTCCTGAAGCTTTAGATCGTCTTCGGTAACAGTGAAGTTAACCAGTTTACGATCATTCATGATGTGCATATCTTCGATGGTGTGACAGCACAGCTCCGGGAAAGTCGGTGAACACTGCGGGTCTTTGCCCTTCTCACCAACTAACAGCTCATCCTCGCCTAAGTAAAGAGTTTTTCTGGAGAAGTACTCTTTCAGAACGAGAGCTCTTAAAACCGGTACAGATACGGAACCTTCGTACTCTTTGTAAACATCGGTTTCAATTTTTGCTCTTTCCAGATCCAGATGCGGCTGGGTGGAATGGCTGATTCTTCTCAGTCTTTTAATTCTCTCGGTACATCCGCGGTCGTTGTCTTTTAACAGACCTTCTGGTGTGTTGATTACGAATGAAGTATCAATTTTCTCTGCCATTTAAATCATCCTCCTATATTGACTTTGTTGAATCCCTGTTCTTCGAACATGGACTTAAAGTGTTCCATAAGCTCGGACACCGGTACGCTCATCTCATCCTCATGGTACTCCATGTCGAGGCTGGCGTATTTACCCTTTCCGATGTCATGATAAGGTAAAAGGTTTACCTGACGTGCGTGAATATTATTTTCCTTCAGGAAATGGATGACACTTTCAATGTGTTCATCGGTTGCGTTGACCTGCTGGATAATCGGAAGCCGGATGTAAAGACCAGCGCCCTCATCACTTAATTTCTTTAAGTTCTCAAGAATCAGTGAATTGTCAACGCCGATATATTTCTTGTGGTCTTCCGGATCCATCACCTTGATGTCGTAGAGAAAAACATCTACGTAAGGAAGAATCCGCTTCAGATTCTTATAATCTGTGTAGCCGCTGGTGTCGATGAAAATGCTGACACCGTTCTCGTGGAGCTTGCGACAGACTTCTTCCACATAGTCCATATGCTGGGAAGCCATAACCTCGCCGCCGGAGAGTGTTACACCGCCGCCGGACTGCTCATAGAAGATTTTGTCCTTCATCGCTTCCTTGACAAGTGCATCTACCGTGTATTCCTTACCGGCCAACTCCCGGGCCTCTGTGATGCACCAGTCGGTACAGACGCCGCAGGCGGTACACTTGGAACGGTCAAATACAATCTTGCCGTCTACGATGGAATTGGCTCCCTGTTTACATTTTGCAACGCATCGGCCGCAGGTGGTACATTTGTGCTGATGAAAAATCAGTTCCTTATAATAATGCTGACTCTCCGGGTTGTGGCACCACATGCAGCGTAAGGGACATCCCTTGAAGAAGATCGTGGTGCGGACACCATCGCCGTCGTGCGTTGAAAATTTCTGGATGTTAAATATGTAAGGAGTTTCTGCCATTCTTTCCCCCTCCTTTGCAAAAAAACTAGACTGTGTTCTAGTTCTGAGTCTATAATACTACAACCATCTCAAGAATACAAGAGTAAATTGAAAAAAATGTATTAATTTAATTTTTAACAGACGAATCTGAAAAATAATCATCCGATCACGCTGAAACAAGCGGAGTGCGGAATGACTATAAAAGAAAATTAATATAACATATAAGATACCATAGAAAAATGGGGCTTACAATCGGCAAAAGTGAGGATATTATGCGTGAAAAGAAAGTGAAAATTGTAGAAAAGATAAAATGGTGTGAATATTCATAAAATACAAAACAAAAACAAAAAATTAAGCACAGTTAAAAAGGCGTCGCACAAATATGAAAAGTGAAAATCAAGATAGAAGTGAAAAAAAGCTAAAAAACCAGAATAACACGTAGAAAAGAGCAGTAGAAAACAAAATGAATACGAAGCTTGAAATAATGGATACTGTTTCACAGGTAGGCACTTTTGGAACCGAAAGTGCCGTAAGAAAACGTGGTGGCAGCAGGAATTTGCCGTATTTAAATGCGAAGCCACGGCAAATTCCGTTACTGGGCACGTATGCGTGAACAGTAACAAAAAATGAAATAATTTCGCTCATGTGAAAGTTGCCCGGTTGACAAGAGGAATTTTGACATGGTATAGTAAAAATGTATAAGGATGTTTCGGGAAGTATTAGAAGAACCCGGACAGCAGAAGCCAGGAAAACTATATTTCGAGCTGAAAAACCTAACACAGTATATTGTCAGGGTTTACAGCCAATGGGTATCAGGGGAAACTCGGATGCCTCCCGCATTTGGAAAGAAATGCATTGGAAAGAGAAGTAGGACCTGCTGCTTATTAGGAAGAAAGGCAGCTGGTAAAAGGCGGCGCATCCTCTGCCAGAGTCTCGTTCCGATGAAATGTTTTTCAGAGTATTCTTAAACAAAAGAAGGGAGAAGAACAATTTTATGAAGAAGACAAACAGAATCATTGCATTAGCAATGGCGGCTATGACAGCATTGTCTATGACAGCCTGCTCTGGAAGCGCAAAAGAGACGACGGAGGCGGAAAGCGCCGCAGAGACAACCGCAGAGGCTGCTGAGGAAAGCAGTGCAGAGGAGACCAAGGAAGCATCCGGAGAGACGCTTCTGATGGCAACGACGACCAGTACCGATAATACAGGTCTTCTGGATTACTTAAAGCCAATCTTTTTAGAGGATACAGGTATTGACTTACAGTGGACGGCAGTAGGAACCGGTGATGCGATTCAGAAAGCAAAAGATGGTGAAGTCGATGTGATACTGGTTCATTCTAAAGCAAAAGAAGAAGAATTCGTGGAGAGCGGCTACGGTGTAGAGCGCTTCCAGGTTATGTATAATGATTTCGTGATCGTAGGACCGAAGGATGGTCCGATTACAAAGACGGATGATATCAACGCTGCATTTAAACAGATCATGGACGAGCAGCTGACATTTGTGTCCCGTGGAGACAACTCTGGTACCCATAACAAGGAGACCGGAATCTGGGAGAAGCTGGGAATTACAGATTACGAGAGCAATCCAAATTATGTATCGGCAGGCGCTGGAATGGCTGATACACTGGCGATGGCAGATGAAAAAGGCGGCTACTGCCTGTCTGACCGCGGTACCTGGCTTGCCAAGAAGGCAGATTTCCCGGATATGGATATTGTATGTGAAGGCAGCAAGGAACTTTTAAACCAGTATGGCGTTATCGCAGTAAATCCGGAGAAATATCCGGATGTCAACAACGAGGCGGCGAATACGTTTATCAAGTGGATCTGTTCTCCGGAAATCCAGACGCTGATCGGTGAATACGGCGTAAAGGAGTACGGCGAGCCGTTATTCTTCCCGAATGCAGAGCAGAAGTAGAATACTGCCGGATGATATGTGGTAGTGCTGGAATTAGCGTATTTAAACGAATAAAGCAGGCAGTTGAACCTTGCAGAATTTATAATGTATAAACAGGAAACCGGAGAAGGGAGGATGCACTTTTTCCGGTTTTTCTGTCATTAAGAATTGAGAAAATGAGAACGCCTGCAGAATATAAGGTGTTTCAGTGAATATGCTGGGAGAAAAAATATGGGAAACCTGTTTTCAAAATTTTTTGGTACGGTCGGAGTGATAGATTCTATCCGGGTAACGCTGGTGATGTCTTTCTGGTCAACCTTGATTGCGTCCATGCTTGGAATTTTTCTGGGACTTGTGCTGGAGCAGACGAAATTTCCAGGAAAAAAGCTGGTAGTCCGCGTGAACCGGACCTTGATGGGAGCACCTCCGGTTGTCATCGGACTGCTCACATATATGCTTTTGAGAAAAAAAGGTCCGTTTGGGGCGCTTCGATGGGTATTTACGATCAAAGGAATGGTGGCAGCCCAGGTTCTGATCATCACTCCGATCGTCTGTGGAATGGTATATTCATATGCGGTCCGCACGGCGCCTTCGATCCGGGCGTTTGCCAGGACGATGGGAGCTGACCGGCATCAGACCGCGCGGCTTCTGCTGCGTGAAATGAAAAATGAAATTTATTTTGCGGTTGTGTCTGGATATGGGCGTTCCATCAGTGAGGTCGGGGCGGTCTTTCTGGTAGGTGGAAATATAAAAAACAGCACCCGGACAATGACGACTGCGATTTCAACCCTGAAAGGTGCAGGCGATTATTATGAAGGGGTATTTTTGGGAGTGATCCTGATGCTTCTGGCATTTGCGGTACAGACATTGGCAGAACATTTCAGACAGGAGGAGACACCGGATGAAAATCTCTAAGCTGCAAAAGAAGATGGGTCAGTTTACGCTTCAAATCGAGGAACTGTATCTGGAGAGCGGGAAGGTTCATGGTCTGATAGGAACCAATGGCTGCGGAAAAACAACACTTTCCAAGCTGATACAGGGGATATTGGTTCCAGATGGCGGGAGGATTGATTACGAGGGACTGACACCCCGGGATATCACGATGACAACACAGAGACCGTATCTTTTGCATGATACGGTGTATCAGAACCTGATCTATCCGCTGAAAATACGGGGAATCCGCCCAGATGAGGCGAAGATGGATGCCTGGCTGGAACGATGTGGGCTTTTGCAGAAAAAAAATCAGTATGCCCGTTCCCTGAGCAGCGGGGAACAGCAGAAATTATCATTTATCAGGGCCCTGGTATTTGACCCTGCGTTTGTGATTGTTGATGAAACTCTTTCCAACCTGGATCCTGACAGTACAGAATTGTTTGAACAGCTGATGCGGGAGCAGCAGACGAAAAATAAGATGACATGGCTGCTAATCAGCCATCAGCTGGTGCATGTCCGCAAGATTTGTGACCAGGTACATTTTATGGAGCAGGGGAATGTTCTGGTGTCTGGAACACCGGAAGAAATCCTTCTTCACCCGTCGCATCCGTCCATACGCCGATATCTGGCAGATACAGAGGTTTCATATCGTGAAAATGAAAAAAATTCAGAAATATGAATAAAAATGTGAGGCGATTGCGCTGAATATGAAAAAAATGGAAAGAGTTTTGCTTGGGATGATTGACACAGTTTGTGAAAATGTGGTATAATTTCAGGTAGAAAATCATGAGAAAGAGAATTGTCGCACGAGAGCGGCAGTTATACAGAGTTGATTTCGAGCTTTTCTGCCTAAGCTGTGAACCGATTGACAGGATGGAAGAAAAGCCAATGGGTATCCGGGGAAACGCGGGTGCCTCCCCGCATCAGGCGATGCATTGGAAAGGAATAGCTCTCGGATGACCGGGATGAAGACCCGGAAGTTCTGGAAAAGAGCAGTAAATTCCGCCAGCGCAAGCAAAGCCTGATGTAGATAAGTGCATATCAGCAGAAAGCCATAAGAGGCAGACTGCATCATCAGGAACGGATACAGAGAGCGGAATGTTTTCTGTATTCGTTTTTTTGTTTCATTCGGAGAGGCGGTCCATGAATCAGAAGCACTTCGCGTGGATGCATACCTTCGCGAAGAAGAATCATGCCGCAAGGGAGGAATTATGAAGTTATTGAAAGTTGATACGCTGGCGCAGGCGCGGGAACGTTTGCTTAAAGCGGCAAAAGAGTGCCTGCCAGAAACGGAGCACGTTGCGCTTGCAGATGCATCTGACCGTATTTTAGCAGAAGATATTGTCTCTGGGGAAATGATTCCGGCATTCCGCCGTTCCAGTGTAGACGGGTATGCAGTCTGTTCAAAGGACACGGCGGGCGCAACGGAAAGTATCCCGGTTTTTCTGAAGGTGCTGGAAGAAGTAGAGATAGGACATCCGGCGGTATCAAAGATTGAACCGGGTACCTGTGCCTATGTGCCGACCGGCGGCATGGTTCCGGAAGGGGCAGATGCCATGGTGATGATAGAATACAGTGAACGGTTCGGAACAGATGAGGTTGCCCTGTATGAAAATGTTCCGTATGGGAAATGCATCGTGCTTCCGGGAGAAGATGTAAAAACCGGGGATATAGTCCTTAAAGCGGGAACCCGGATTGGCCCGGCGCAGGCGGGAACATTGGCAGCGCTTGGCGTGGTTCAGGTTCCGGTTTTTAAACCGTGGAAGGTGGCAGTTCTATCGACGGGCGACGAACTGGTCAGGATCGATCAGGTTCCTGGACCGGGACAGGTGCGGGATATTAATACATGGGCGCTGTCCTGTTATGTGAAGAAGACAGGTCTGGAGCTTGTTTCGGCAGAGGCAGTGAGGGATGAAGAGGTACTTTTAGAGGACAAAATCAGGGAGGCGGTCAAAGCCTGTGATTTGATTCTGATCTCTGGAGGAAGTTCCCAGGGAAAGAAGGACATGACTATGGAGATATTAAACCGCATCTCCAAGGAGGGAGTATTTACCCATGGGCTGGCACTGAAACCGGGAAAACCGACGATTCTGGGATATGATAAAGAGAAAAATACGCTGTTAGGAGGACTTCCTGGGCATCCGGCAGCAGCGCTTACCGTTTTCCACTTATTATTTGTGTGGCTCTGGAAGCAGGTAACCGGTCAGCCAGATCAACCTCCGCTAGAAGCCTTTATGACAACGAACCTGGCGGGGGCACCCGGAAAAACAACCTGCCTGCTGGTAAAGCTTCAAATGGCTCCGCAGGGGCTGGAGGCAGAACCGGTATTTGGAAAATCAGGCTTGATTTCGACGATGGCAGAGGCAGACGGCTACGTTCTGATTGATATGAATCAGGAGGGACTGAAGAAAGGTGAGCAGGTGAAGGTATACCGTTTTTAAAATGAATTGCTTCCAGAAGGGCGACGGAGAATAAAGGATCGGCAGAGCCTGGTGGAAACAGAATAGAGGCAGAGATGGGAAAGAGAAATTTATATCTGAATAATACACCGGTGGAGGAGGCAAAAGCCCTTTACCAGAAAGCACTGGAGGAATTATTAAGACCCAAGGCAGAATGGATTCCCGTGACGGAAAGTCTGCACCGGATTACAAAAGAGGCAGTCTATGCGAAATATTGTTCTCCGCTTTACAATGCGGCGGCGATGGATGGAATCGCGGTTGAGGCAGAGAAAACAAAAGGAGCATCGGAGCGGAAACCACTTACCCTATATCCAGGTACAGATTTTACAGTGGTGGATACGGGCGATCCGATTCACGCACCATGCGATGCAGTTATCATGGCGGAGGATCTGCTGGAGCAGGAGGATGGCTCGGTGCAGATTACGGATGCAGCTGCATCATGGCAGCATGTGCGCCCGATCGGAGAAGATATCGTAGCGGGTGAGATGCTGATGCCCGGTTATCATGAGATACGCCCGATTGATATAGGTGTTCTCCTGTCTGGCGGAATTACAGAGATTGAGGTGTTGAAAAAGCCGTCGGTAGCGATTTTTCCGACGGGAACCGAAATCATAGAGCCGGGACAGGAACCCAGGGATGGGGACATCATCGAATCGAATTCGAGAGTGTTTGAGGCACTGGTAACGGAACATGGCGGTGCGCCCCATCGTTTTCCGCCGATTGCGGATGAATATGAAACATTGAAAGCAAAGGTGGCAGAGGCGGTTGAAAACTATGACATGGTAATTGTCAATGCCGGCTCCAGTGCTGGAACCGAAGATTTTACGGTTCATGTACTTCGGGAATTGGGGGAGGTTCTGGTACACGGGGTGGCAATCAAGCCGGGAAAACCGGTAATATTGGCGATTGTCAATGGAAAACCGGTGATCGGACTTCCGGGATATCCGGTATCCGCCTATATCAACTTTGAAAATTTTGTAATTCCTGTGCTGCAGAAACTGGCAGGACGTACAGAAACAGGCGGCACGACGGTGCGGGCTGTCATATCTAAACGCCTTGTATCATCCCTGAAACATAAAGAGTATGTGCGGGTGAAAGTAGGAGAAGTGGGCGACAAGCTCGTCGCTTCTCCACTGGCGCGCGGGGCGGGAGCAGCGATGAGCCTGGTGCGGGCAGACGGGTTCTGTGTGATTCCTCAGAACAGCGAGGGGGTCGAGGCGGGAGATACCGTTGACGTAGAGCTATACCGTTCCCTGGAGGAAATTGGAAGTACGGCAGTGGCAATCGGAAGCCATGATCTGATTCTGGATGTGATGGCAGATTTGCTGCCGTGTATGTACCCGGGTAATTACCTTTCCAGTACGCATGTAGGCAGTATGGGCGGTTTAATGGCATTAAAGCGGGGAGAAGCGCATTTGGCTCCGACCCACCTGCTGGATGAAGAGACAGGAGAATATAATATTGCGATCCTGAAAAAACTGTTTGCGGGTGAAAAAATGGCACTTGTCAAAGGTGTTGAGCGAATTCAGGGAATTATCGTAAAAAAAGGAAATCCGCTTGGAATCCATGAAATTGAAGATCTACGTGGCTTGAATTATGTCAACCGACAGAGAGGAGCGGGGACAAGAGTCCTTTTTGATTATAAGCTGAAGGAAGCCGGTATTTCACCGGAAGAGATTCACGGATATGACAGAGAGGCGGCAACGCATATGGCAGTGGCGGCTGCCGTGTCCGGCGGCGATGCAGACGCGGGCATGGGAATCCAGTCGGCAGCCAGGGCAATGGGACTTGATTTTATTGAGATTGGACGGGAAGAGTATGACTTTGCGATTCCAGTCAGATTTTTGGATTTTCCACCGATACAGCATTTTCTGGCGGTTTTGAAAAGCCGGGAGTTTGCAGAGAGAGTGGAGAAGCTCGGTGGTTATGGGCTGGCAAGAACCGGAGAAATTTTATATTTATAAAAGAGGGGATTAGATGGGAGCAGTTGTGCGTGAATTATATGTGTTCCGGCAGAGGGGACAGCCGGGAGAAGCCGTGGAGAGCGCCTGGTTCCGAAGGGGGATCGGAATGGAGGGTGACCGGCATGCAGCGGGAGGTGAAAGGCAGACTTCGCTGTTGGCGGGAGAAGCCCGGGACTGGATGGAGAAGCAGACAGAACCGGGACTCTGCTTCCGCCGCTACAAGGCAAACCTGATAACGGAGGGAATCGATACCACCCAGTTAAATACGGGGGATCTTCTGGCGGCGGGAGGGGCGGTGTTCCGCGTCTCCGGGTATGGAAAAAAGTGTTTTCCAGAGTGTATTTACCATGAAAAAGGAGTTTTCTGCCGTCTTTCGGCAGGAGCCATATTTTTGGAAGTGATTCGGGACGGATATGTATCTGTTTCGGATGAAATAATGAAATTAGGCAAAAAGGAGGAACTGTGATGAGACGATTAGAGAAAGATGAATCACTCTGCATTGGCTGCCACCAGTGCGAAGAAGCCTGTTCGAAGGCATTTTACAAGGTTTCGGATCCAATGAAATCCTGCATCCGCATTACCGACAAGGAGGATGGAAGCCATCATATTGCTGTGTGCACACAGTGTGGAAAATGTTCTGAAGTGTGCAATACAGGTGTGATTACGGAGGATGCGAGAGGCGTTTACCGGCTGAATAAGAAAGAATGTGCCGGCTGTCTGATGTGCGTTGGATTCTGTCCGGAGAATGTTATGGTACAGTGTGATGATTATCTGGAGCCGTCCAAATGTACGGCGTGCGGATTGTGCGTAAAAGCATGTCCGACCGGAGCGATCCGTCTGGTAGAAGAGTAAAAGGAGGAGAAAGGCATGATTAAAATGTGTGATCTTCCGCGTTATGCGGACGCAGATATGGAAGAAATCAAAAAAATGAAAGAGGCCCACACGGTTCTCAATCAGGTTACATATGAGCCCAAGCCGCTGTATCATGGATATACGGATAAGCGTCTTCGAATCAATGTGACAGATAACACCATCGATATGATCGACATTCCTCAGGAGGTCAAAGAAAAATTTACCGGCGGAAAAGGTTATTGCCTGCGTTATCTGTGGGATGCAACGAATCCGGATACAAAGTGGAATTCTCCGGAAAATGCCATCACCATGTCGGCAGGACCGATTGCCGGAATTACGCAGTACGGCGGTACCGGAAAATGCCTGGTATGCAGCATTTCACCGATGACAGATATCCCGATTGATTCAAACGTCGGCGGATATTTTGGCCCATTCTTAAAATTCTCCGGATTTGATGTGATCGAGCTGACTGGAAAAGCGGAGGAAGACGTGATTATTGTCATCGATGGCAATAAGGGAACCGTTTCAATTGAAAAAGCACCGTTAGAGCATAAAGATGCACATGTACTGGGAGAAGAGCTGACAACCATGTATGCGGAGGATGACAATGATCGCAAAAACGTGGCGGTCGTATGTTCTGGTTCAGCGGCGGATCATTGCAACCTCTCTATGTTGAATTTTACATTCTATGATCCGAAAAGAAATGTAGTCCGCTTAAAACAGGCTGGACGTGGTGGTATCGGACGTGTCTTTGCGGACAAGCACATTAAAGCGCTGGTATGCCATTTTAAAGGCGTAAAAGCAAATCTGAACCATGTATATGATATCAGTATCCTGAACCGGGATGGCCTGAAATTCCATCGTGAGGTGGCGACACAGGATGACAAACAGAATTCAATGCGTAAATCCGGAACAGCATACTCCCTGCGTATCATGAGCGATTATGATATTCTGCCGACGCGCAATTATAAATATGGCGGAACGGATAAGATCGATGAGATGGCACCGGAGGTATGGAGAAATAAATGGCTGACCCAGGGCGGAGCGGACGGATGTTGGTATGGATGTTCGATGGCGTGTGCTAAAACAGCCGATCAGTTTGAATTAAAGACAGGTCCGTATAAGGGACATAAAGTATGTGTGGATGGTCCGGAGTATGAGACAGCAGCCGGTGTTGGTCCGAACTGCGGCGTAACCGATCCGCAGGTAATCCTGGAAGTGAATTTCTACTGTGATACATATGGCATTGATACGATTTCCTTTGGCACCATGACTGCCTTCCTGATGGAATGCTATGAAAATGGTATCCTGAATAAGGAGAGAACCGGCGGTCTGGAGCTTGTATGGGGCAATGCAGAGGCGGAGCTGGAGCTGCTGCACCAGATGGCGCGAAACGAAGGCTTTGGCAAGATTGCGGCACTTGGAAGCCACAAGCAGAAAGAGTATTTTGCAGCGCAGGGCTGGGGCGATATGGATTTCATGAATGATATTGCGATGGAACAGAAGGGACTTGAATATTCAGAGTATGCTTCCAAAGAATCCTTGGCGCAGCAGGGCGGCTATGGTCTGACCAATAAGGGACCGCAGCATGATGAAGCATGGCTGATTTTCATGGATCAGGTAAATAACCAGATTCCTACCTTTGAGGATAAGGCGGAGGCGCTGTATTACTATCCGATGTTTAGAACCTGGTTTGGTCTTCTGGGACTTTGCAAGCTGCCGTGGAATGATATTGTACCGGCTGACAACAGCCTGACCGATGAACCGGCGAAGGTACCGGAGCACGTAGATAACTATCTGGATCTTTATTATGGTGTTACTGGGGTCAAGATTGATAGGGATGAGATGATTAAAATGTCCGAGCGTGTCTACAATTTCCAGCGTGTTTTCAACATTCGTCTGGGCAAGGGACTGCGTGCGAACGATGCGATTCCATACCGCTCCCAGGGACCGGTTACGGAAGAAGAATATCTGTCCCGTCAGGAGCGCTACGATGGTCAGCTGGTAGAGCTGGTTGGTTTTACAAAAGAAGAAGTCGAAAAAATGTCCTTAAAGGAAAAGATGGCTGCGACCAGAAAGCACAGAGAAGGGGAATATGAGAAGCTGATTGATGCGGTATATCCGAAGCGCGGCTGGAATTTAAACGGTGTTCCGACAATTGCACACCTGAAAGAGCTTGGCATGGATCTTCCGGAGCTTTTGGAAGTAGTTGAGCCGCTTCAGTAAGACTATTCATTAATACGTTGCAGAAGGGAAGTGGATATAATGGTACTGAATAACCGTCCATATCCGGACTGGCATGAAGGACTGACAATCAGGGGTGTGATGGAACACATGAAATTTACCTGGCCCAAGCTGGTCGTGAAGGTAAATGGGCAGCTGGTCTGGCCAGAAGACTATGATAAAGTAACACTTGAAGAAGCAGATGATTTGAAGATTTATCATTTACTGGGGGGCGGTTGATTCAGAAAGGAGACGCTGGTTTGGAGATAGACAAAGAACGCTATAAAAGAAATATTCTCCTGCCGGAGGTAGGAGAAGAAGGACAGAAAAAGCTGGCGGAAAGCCGGGTGCTGGTAGTCGGGGCGGGGGGACTTGGATCTCCCGTCAGCCTCTATCTGGCAGCAGCAGGAGTCGGTACGATCGGGATTGCTGATTTTGACCGGGTGGATGTCAGCAATCTGCAGCGTCAAATCCTTTACCGGGAACAGGACATTGGAAAGGCAAAAGCAGAACTGGCGGCGGAGCAGCTTCAGAGCCGGAATCATTCGGTGCAGGTAGAATTATACCCAGAGGGGATTACAGCTGAAAATGCAGAAGAAATTCTTGCAAAGTTTGATGTGATTGTGGATGCTTCGGATAATTTTCCAACCCGCTATCTGCTGAGTGACACATGTATGAAGCTGGGAAAGCCGGATGTATATGGAGCTATCTGTGAATTTGCGGGACAGGTTACCGTATTCGCATCGGACGGACCATGTCTGCGCTGTCTCTGTCCGGAGGCAGAGGACCCATCCGGAAACCCGAATTCGGCTGCTTATGGTGTGCTTGGCGTGATTCCCGGCATGATCGGGTGTATGCAGGCGGCAGAAGTATTGAAGCTTCTTTTGGGCAAGGGAGAGCCGCTGATTGGAAAAATGCTGTTCATTGATGCCAAAACGTGGTCCACGGATCTGATAGAAGTTCCAGTGCATCCCCAGTGCAGTTGCCATGCACATACCAAAGTTCACCGGATGTGAAAACGATATTAAAAATAGACACTATGAACAATCTCTTTACTTCACAGGAAAAGAATGATAAAATAAATTAGATTGCCGAAAGCAGATGAGGAAGATTATCCACTCTGCTTTCGGCTGGATTCAGGTAAACAAAAAGGTAAATTAGATAACCAGGAATGTTTCCCTGAAATTACGATTATTGAGAAGTTAAGAGGTAAAAGGTAAATGGCGAAGGGTAATAACACAAAAGCAAAAATTGCCCGTGTTGCATGGAAATTGTTTCATGAGAAGGGATATGAGGAGACGACGATCGATGAGATTATCCTGCAGTCTGGAACATCAAAGGGAAGCTTCTATCATTATTATAGTGGAAAGGATGAGCTTCTGGCATCTCTCCCAGAGATCTTTGATGCAAAGTATGAAGAGGTAATGCAGGCGCTGGATCCGGAGATGGACAGCTTTGACAAGCTTATGACGCTCTGCTTCAGTGTACATGATCTGATAGAGTCGGATATCCCGGTAGGGCTTCTGGCGTCACTCTATTCCTCACAGGTGGTGACAAAGGGGGATAAGCATCTTTTAAACCAGAACCGTTTTTACTATAAGATGGTAAATCAGCTGGTCGATGAGGGGCAGCGCCGGGGGCAGATTACCCGCAGTATGCCATATTACGAGATTGCACATATGTATGCACTCTGCGAGAGGGCAATCATCTATGATTACTGCATTTCAGACGGTGGCTATGCGCTTGGAGAGTATACAAGAAAGACAATGCCTCTGCTGTTCGGCGGAGTGCGTGTAAAGCAGGAAGTCAAATAAAAAAGCAGACGGAAAATGCTTCTTAGGGGTATTTTCTGTCTGCTTTTGTGCGTGATAGCCGCGTACAGATCAGGATAGCATTGAGTACCTTTAAAATAAAGGAACCTGGGACGGGAAAATGCAGCTTAAGAAAGGAAAAATGCCAGATGGAACGAGAAAATCAGGAGTACATAAGCATTGTGAATGCAACGGAAAACAACTTGAAACATGTGTCGTTGAAAATTCCGAAAAAGAAAATCACAGTTTTTACCGGTGTGTCCGGTTCGGGCAAATCATCGCTCTGCCTTGATACGATTGCGGCAGAGTCGCGGCGGGAGCTGAATGTGACATTTCCAAGTTTTGTCCAGCAGTTTCTGCCGAAATATGGTCGTCCGGAGGTTGAGCGCATGGAGAATCTTCCGGTCACGATCGTGATCGATCAGAAAAAGCCGGTGGCAAACTCCCGCTCAACGGTCGGCACATACACCGATATCTATGCGCTGCTGCGCCTGCTCTTCTCACGTGTGGGCAAACCGTTTGTCGGCTATTCGGACAGCTTTTCCTTCAACCATCCGAGCGGCAAGTGTGAGCGCTGTGAGGGCCTGGGTGTTGTGACGGAGCTGGACATCCACAAGCTGGTGGATTTTGATAAATGCCTAAACGATGAGGGCGTTATCCAGTGGCCGGCGTTCACGACCGGTGCATGGCGGTGGAAGCGGTACGCGTACAGCGGTCTGTTTGATTTGGACAAGAAGATCAAGGATTATTCGAAGGAGGAGATGGATTTATTTCTCTATTCGCCGCAGATCCGCCTGAAAAACCCGCCGGCAAACTGGCCGAAGTCCGCGAAGTACGAGGGCATTTATCCGCGTATGTACCGCAGTATCATTACATCTAAGGAAGGACAGCTTCACAAGAAGGAGCTGGATCGCATTGTCAGCACCTTTACGTGTCCGGAGTGCCACGGGGCGAGACTGAATGCAAAGATCCGTAGCTGCCTGATTAACGGAAAAAATATCTGCGAGGTTTCGGATATGCCGATCCCGGAGGCGGCAGAGTTTATCCGCCAGATCGACGATCCGCTGGCGCGCGATATCAAGACCGAGATCCTGAAGCGGATGAATGCGCTGATTGAGATCGGACTCAGCTATCTTTCTTTAAGCCGTGGAACCGACACTCTCTCCGGCGGCGAGGCGCAGCGTATCAAGATCGCGCGTTACATCAATTCGCCGCTTACCGATATGATGTATGTGCTGGATGAGCCGAGCGTCGGACTGCATTCGCGCGATATCCAGAATCTCAAAAATTCGCTGATCAAGCTGAAAGAGCACGGAAATACCGTGATGATTGTGGAACACCACCGGGAAGTCATCGCTCTGGCGGATCACATTGTGGATATGGGACCGGAAGCGGGCATAAACGGTGGACAGATCATGTATCAGGGAAGCTACGAGAACCTTTTGAAAGCGGACACTGTGACCGGGCGGATGCTGCGGACGAAAACGCCGATGAAGATGGAGTACCGCAAGCCGAACGGATGGTATCAGGTTGAGCACGCGAAGCTTCATAACTTAAAAGATCTGAGCGTAAAACTGCCGCTTGGCGTGATGACGGTCATCGCTGGTGTGGCTGGTTCGGGAAAAAGCTCCCTGATGGAATATTTTACGAGCCAGTATCCAGGCGAGGTGATCTCGATCCGGCAGAAGGATATCGGTATCAATCTGCGTTCGACCCCGGCGACGTATCTGGATATCGCGGATGCGATCCGGGCGCTTTTTGCGAAAGCGAACCATGTCGCACAGGCATATTTCAGTTTCAATTCCAAGGGCGCCTGCCCGGCGTGTCAGGGTAAAGGTGTGATTATATCGGATATGGCATATATGGACTCGATCGAGACGGTCTGCGAGGTCTGCCACGGAACGCGGTATTCGGAGGAAGTGCTGAAATATCAGTACAAGGGAAAGAATATTGCGGAAGTCATGGATATGACCGTCCGTCAGGCGATCCAGTTCTTTGAAGATGCGGATTTTGTGAAGAAACTCGATACGCTGGTACAGGTCGGACTCGGTTACCTGCACCTGAATCAGTCGATGACGACGCTTTCCGGCGGCGAGCTGCAGCGTGTGAAGCTGGCGAGCAAGCTGGATGAGCGGGGACAGATATTCATTCTGGATGAGCCGACCGACGGGCTGCATCTCGACGATATCCGCCGTCTGATGAAGCTTTTTAACCGGATGACCGATCAGGGCAATACACTGTTTATCATCGAGCACAGCCTGGATGTGATGAAGGACGCCGACTATATCGTGGAGCTTGGACCGGGCGGCGGACTCGCAGGCGGCAGTCTGCTCTTTGCCGGGACACCGAAGGAGATGCTGGAAGCGGAGCGGAGTGTGACGCGGGAGTATCTGCGGGAGAGCTTATAGATAAAGAAAAATATCCCGAATGCATCGGAAAGTGCATTCGGGATATTTTTAACAACACTTAATCAATTCGTTCAAATACCATGGTAGCTTGAATTTTATCGCCGCCAAGAAAACCCTTAGAGCCAGAAGATGTTGTTGAGATCGTGTGAAGCCGGTATCCTTTGGCCGCTTGTTTATTAATTTCTGATTGCAGATTAGTAAGACTTGCTGTGCCTGAACCAGTGCCAAGTAGTTTTTCTGTTAAAACAACCTGTAAAACAACATATTTGTCCCCATTATTTCCTGCAGCTTTTCCTGCAACATCATCCCATGCCATAATGCTACTCCTCCTTTGCATATTTAAACTGACTTAATGATATCACAATTATATTTCCCTGGAAAGATATTTCTTCGCATCCTTAAAAAACGCCGCCACGATCAGGAGAATGATAAACGCGATCGGAAATGCTGCAATGATGGACACGGTCTGCAGGTTTGCCATTGAATTATCACTGAAAATGAGGACCATCGGCAGTAGAATCAGGCTCAGGGACCAGAAGGTTTTGATCGCCATGTGCGGTTCGTCCTCGCTTGTCAGGTTCTTGTAGGAGTAGGCGGAGGCAACCAGTACGATCGCGTCAAAGCTGGTGGCATAGAAGGCGATCATCGCCGCCGCGAGCAGAACGAGAACCATCGGGGCGAGCGGAAGCGTGCGGATGATGGCAGTGATTGTGGAATAGAGGTCGCCACTGGCGGCATAAAGCCCCATGACATCCAGTTTTCCGAACACCTGGAGTCCCAGGCTGTAGTTTCCGAGGATAATAAAGCTCACAAACGTGCCGCCAAGCCCGAACACGTAGCCGCCGAGGATTGTCTGCCGGATCGTACGTCCACGAGAGATGGTTCCGATGAAGAACGGGGCAGCGACGCACCAGACCATCCAGTATGCCCAGTAGAACATTGTCCATGTCTGCGGAAATGAGGTGGTGCGCTGTGGGTCGGTGTAGGTGGAGAGTCCGATAAAGTTCTGTACCAGATTTCCGATGGAGGAAAAGCCGGTTTCGATGATATAGCGAGCTTCACCGCCAAACAGCAGCACATACGCCAGAAGAGCGAAGAAGAGGTAGACGCAGGACGCCGCGAGCTTCTGGATGCCCTTCATGCCACGCACGACGGAAACGGTATATACCAGGCAGGTGACTGCCAGAATCGCGATGGTGATGAGGCGGGTGTCGCCGAATCCGAAGAGTTCGGAGACGATCTGGCTCATCAGAGGGGTCGCCAGCGTAAAAGTCGTGGTTGTGCCGGCCAGCAGTGCGAAGACCGCCATCAGATCAATCAGGGTTCCGGCAAGCCCGTCTGTGTGTTTTCCGAGGATCGGGCGGCAGGCTTCGGAGTATTTCTGTTTATGGCAGCCGCGCACATGAAGCATGAAGCCAAAGGCAGCGGCGAGCACGACATAGAAGCCCCACGGGATCGGACCCCAGTGAAAGAGCGGGTATGTGCTCGCCCAGTCCTGAATACTGCCCATTTCTGCCAGATGCGGGTCATTGGCGTAGAGAACCCACTCACACAGGGAGTAAAAGAGAATGTCCGCCGCAAGTCCGGAGGTAAACATCATCGAACCCCAGGCAAAATTGGAATAGAGCGGCTTCTCATCCGGTTTTCCGAGCCGGATGGTTCCGTAGCGGGAAAAGGCGATGTAGATTGACAGAAGAAAAATGCCGAGTCCGATAGCAAGGTAGCCGACACCGAAGTTTTCCCCGAGAAAGCTCCGGAGATTTTCCAACACTGCCTTGGATGCATCCGGCGCAGCCAGAAAGCAGAGACAGAGTATTATAATAAGAAGAAATGGGACGACCATCGTGGTCCAGTCCAGGCGTTTCGGCTCTGGCACTGTTTGGGATTGTGGATTTTGCATGGGAAACCTCCTTTTAAATCATTTGTAAAAATGAGGATTTTTGCAAATGGTTCATGTTCATTTTTTGATAAATAAATTAAATATTGAACACATTATAGCATTGGGTGGAAAAAAAATCAATGAAAAATTTGGGAAAAAATAGAGAAACAAGGAAATAGATGTTACCGGTTCACGGGTAGGCACTTTTGGAACCGAAAGTGCCGTAAGAAAACGTGGTGGCAGCAGGAATTTGCCGTATTGAAATGCGAAGCCACGGCAAATTCCGTTACTGGGCACGTATGCGTGAACAGTAACGAATCGATAGAAAAATGTATGGGAGGCGGCAATGGAAAAAACCTGCCGCTTCCCTACTGCTCAATCTGCACATCAAATCCCAGTCCGCGCAGCATATTCGCATAATTCTCCATATCCTGGCCGGAGAAGGTCTGCTCGCGGGCAAGCGTCGGAGATTGCGTGTATTTTTCATATTTAATGATCCCCAGATTTGAATAGGAGAGCAGAATTACATGTCTGATGTGGTGCTCAGACAAAAGGTGGGCATACCTGCGGGCATCGATGAGCGTGTCGTTGATGCCGGGGGTAATGGTAATGCGGACCGCCACTTTTTTTCCGATAGAGATGGCAAAGTCCAGATTTTCCAGAATCGAATGATTTGAGACACCGGTGAACTGGACATATTTCTTTTCAGAATAATGTTTTAAATCGATGATAATCATGTCCGCGTTGGCGATGAAGCGGGAGAAAGCCAGCGGTTTGGCGAAAGCGGTCGTCTCAATCGCGGTGCGGATGCCGTGTTCTTTACATTTTTTCAGGACAGCGGTGGCTGCTTCCGGCTGCATCAGCGGATCGCCGCCGGAGAGAATGACGCCGCCATTTCCATAGAGCTCCCGGTCGGCAAGAATTTTTTCCATGATTTCATCCATATCCATCATCTGACCGACGAAATGAAGCATTCGGGACGGACAGTGATCCGTACAGGCACGGCAGAATGTACAGGTGTCCGGGGTAAAGGTGAGACGGTTGTCTGAAAATGCCAGACTTCCGGTGGGACATTCGCTGACACAGAGATTGCAGTAGAGACAGTGCTTGCTGTCCCAGAGAATCCGGGTCGGGCGCTCATGCGCCTGCGGTGTTGAACACCAGACACAGCGCAGGGGGCATCCTTTAAAATAAATCGTAGTTCGCAGCCCGGAACCGTCAGCCAATTCATTTCGTTTGATTTTAAATATATTCGCCTGCATGAATACAATACTCCTGAAAATCCTTCTGATATTTATAAAACACGATAAGACATTGAGTATTCCAGCACGGGATGGCACCGGAATTTCCGAATGGATTCGTAATACATCTGAATGCAAAATACAGGCTAACTATAGCATAAAGAAGATAAAAAGTAAATGAGACAGTTTCTCCAATTTGCTGCTTGATTTTTTTACAAAGATTTGACAAAAAAACGGGAATAAATTTTACAAATAAGCGTTATAATAAAACAGGTTCGAGAGAGAATATGTGTGAACGCTGCGAAAGAGCAGGTTATACAGCGGCAGATTTGACAACTGGCACATATCGAAAAAAAAACCACGAAGGAATACCGCGAGAGATCGGGCGGCTGGCTTAAAATGAAGCGCGAAAACAGCTGCAGGAAAAAGATGGAAGATAGCGGGGAAGATATGGAATTGAAATATGAACTCTGGAAAGAGAGTATATTTCAAGAGAAAGTTATATATGAATGTAGGAAGCGTCTGTCGGGATATCGGCGGGCGGTTTTTTGTGTAATAGGAAATTCCTTGGAATCCCCTATTACACAAAAAGGCACTAACGTGAAATTACAGTATTATACATAATTTCTATACACAAAAGAGGTATTTGTTTATGTTATGAGCACAGACTTACAACACTTATTAGTAAGAATTAATATAAGGTACTTTTAACGAAAAATTTACGGAAAATCACGCTTACAACGTGAAAAACACGGTTGTAATTAGGAAATAAACTTGTTATAATGGGTGGCTGAAATGGAAAAATGTAAAACAAAAAAGAAAAAAGTTGGGAGGTTACGAAGGTGAAAAGATTGAGTGCGTTTTGCGCGAGCCTGGGATTATTTTTGATGGCAAATCCGATGACGGCTCTGGCAGCAGAACAGGAAGGCGGTGCATCGGCATCCTCTGTGCCGCTCTGGATGTGTATTCCATTTGCGGGACTGCTTCTCTGTATTGCGATTCTGCCGCTTGTGAAGGCAGAATGGTGGGAAGAGCACCAGCCTCATGCGGTTGCTCTTTGGTCAATTCTTTTTATCATTCCGTTTGCGATGCGTTACAGTGCGGGGACAGCACTGGAAACGGTTCTGGAATGCCTGGTCAATGACTATTTGACCTTTATTATTTTGTTATTTGGACTTTTCTGCGTTGCCGGTAATATCACGATGTCCGGTGACCTGGCAGGTTCTCCGCGTGTCAATGTGGGACTACTGGCACTGGGAACCCTGCTTTCAAGCTGGATCGGTACGACCGGTGCCAGTATGCTGATGATTCGTCCGGTTGTCAAGATGAATGCATGGAGAAAGAAGAAACGTCATATCATTATCTTCTTTATTTTCCTTGTATCCAACATCGGCGGATGTCTGACCCCGATCGGTGACCCGCCTCTGCTGATGGGCTTCATGCGCGGCGTACCGTTCTTCTGGAGCTTACATCTGGCGCCGATCTTATTCTTCAATATGCTGGTGCTGCTGACAATCTTCTATTTTATTGATAAGAGGGCATATCGTCAGGATATCGCGAGCGGTCTGAAACCGGATATCAGCAAACCGGGTACCGAAGTAAAGCTGCGCGGCGCGCACAACCTGATTTTCCTGGTTATGATCGTGGCAGCCGTTATTTTAAGCGGTACCTTACCGTCCATGCCGCAGTTCCAGGATGCAGCCGGAAAGGTGCTTGGCATCCATCTGTTTGGAGAGGTAGAATTAAGCTATCCGGCCATCATTGAGATTGTGATCATTCTGGTGGCGGCCTTCCTGTCCTTCAAGACCACGAAGGTTGAGATCCGCCGTGAGAACCACTTTACCTGGGGCGCGATTCAGGAGGTTGCGGTTCTGTTTATCGGTATTTTCATCACGATGCAGCCAGCCCTGATGATTCTGAAAGCAAATGGCGCGAATCTGGGCATCTCCGAGCCGTTTGAAATGTTCTGGGCGACCGGTCTGCTGTCCAGCTTCCTGGATAACACGCCGACCTATCTGGTATTTTTAACAACGGCAGGTGCGCTTGGATTTACGGAGGGCATGGTGACGACGTTAGGAATGGTTCCGATCAAGATGCTGATGGCGATCTCCTGTGGTGCGGTATTTATGGGTGCGAACACCTACATCGGAAATGCACCGAACTTCATGGTTAAGTCGATTGCGGATGAAAACGGTGTGCGTATGCCGTCCTTCTTCGGATATCTGCTCTGGTCGTTCGGTATTCTGGTTCCGGTCTTTGCACTTGATATGCTGTTATTCTTTTTATAGGGGGTGAGTGACGATGAGCAACAATCAGGAACATACCAATACAGATAATATGGAAAATCAGACGCAGCAGGCGCTTGAAAAGGACAGCGCCCAGTATGCGAATGAAGTAACGGGTGCGGAAAATGCAGCCGAAAAGGATTCAGCAGGGAAGAAGCCGGGCAGCACGGTGCCTGGAAGAGATGAAAAACGAATCCGTGAACTGGCGGAGAGTATTTACGATCTGGATGCGGAGGTTTATGCACAGTTAGGTTCTTCTCTGGGACGTGTTTTCAACCGTGACCGGAAGCGCTGCGTGGATGAGCTGACTCATCTGATGCTGACACGCCCGCAGGGTAACCTGGTTCGAAGTGAGATTGCCCTGATCGGAAACATGGCGCGTACCATCGAGAATAAGGAAGAGCGGAAGCTCGTCATGACCGAGTACAACCGGATTCTGACCGAAGTCATGAGTCTGCCGACCAGTTTCGCGAGCGGCGACGTTATCAACGCAGAGCTGGCGAAGCTGAATACATTTAACCTGAAAAACCGTTTTTCCGAAAATGATCACCTGATCGTATGTATCAGCTGGACCTACGGAAGCGGCGGTGTAAATATCGGATTTAAGCTGGCAGATAAGCTGAAAATCAATTTCTACGACGCGGAGATCTTTGAAGCGGTTCTGAAACGTCTCGAGGCTCAGAAGGATTCTATACAGGATTCTGTCAGCTACGGAATCAAGCCGGGAATCAAGAAAGAGCCGGCGCACGATCAGGATGCCAATGTAAACCCGAGTGAGGCATTCATCCCGGAGCGCCATCTGACCCTGCGCCAGCGCATGCGCGAGTTCAGCCGTTTCCACGGACTGCCGAAGCGTGATGCGGTCTTCTTCAACGAGAGCGACCTTCTGGTTGACATGGCGAAGAAGGAAGATTTTGTTATTCTGGGACGATGCGGAGATGCCATCATGGCAAATAACAACATCCCGCATATCAGTATCTACATCACGGCGCCGTTTGAGCAGCGTATCAAACGTGCGATGGAGATTGACAGCTCCCTGACGGTCAAGCAGGCACGCCATATGTTAAAGCATCTGGATCATGTCCACAGCCAGTACTATCATTACTATACAAACCGAAACTGGGGACATTCCAACAACTATGATCTCTGTATCAACAGTGCCAGCTACGGTATCGATGGAACCGTGGATTTCATCTATCGGATGATCACGGCACGGGAAGAGGATAAATAAGAGAACGGCTGAAGATGATGGGAGTCAGCGAAAGACAACAGACGCTGCTCCCAGATTCTTCGGTCGTTTTTTTACATTTATAGTTTACTGCCAATAGGATGTATAACTAAAAAGATTCAGAATTTTTACAGCGGAATACTTGCAAATTTGAGGGAAAGCCAGTATACTAGGTACCATATCACAGGGAAGTCCTTCGAAAGCGGGAGATTGGAAGAGGCATCCTTCTCGAAAGGAGAAATAAATTATGGAAGAAAGAATTATGCGCCGCGTAGCGGATTCAGCTGTTATCCAGACACAGCTTGTATTAAATAGTCACTTAAATGGTGCTGGTCGTTTGTTTGGCGGTCAGCTGATGGAATGGATCGACGTTGTAGCGACCGTTGTTGCGCGCCGCCACGCGCACTGCAATCCGACAACTGCATCGGTTGATAACCTGCAGTTCAAAGAGGCAGTCCATCTGAACAATACCCTGATTATCGAGGGTAAGCTGACTTACGTTGGAAGAACCTCCATGGAAGTGCGTGTCGATACATTCGTAGAGTCTTTAAGCGGCGCGCGTAAACTGGTTAATACCGCTTATGTGGTTATGGTAGCGCTGGATGAAAACGAGCATCCGATGGAAGTTCCGGGACTGCTTGTCGAGACCGATGAGGAGAAGGCAGAGTGGGAAGCTGGCGTGAAGAGAAACGACTTGCGGAAACACCGCCGTGCGGAGAACTACTAATCGGCAGTGTTTTTGTTTGGGAAAGGGAATTTGCATAAACCGGAAACAGATGTAATAAGATGTAAAAAACGTTCTCAGGGGAACTCCCATGAAGGAATATATCGAGGAACGGGCGGTTGCGATCGCTAATTACATCATAGACTACAATGCGACAGTGCGGCAGGCGGCCCGGAAATTTGGGATCAGTAAATCTACCGTGCATAAAGATGTGGCCGAGCGCCTTTCCCATATCAATCCGCCGCTTGCATCCCGGGCGCGTGTAGTACTGGACATCAACAAAGCGGAACGCCATATCCGGGGCGGGATGGCGACGAAAGAAAAATATGAGCATGAGCACCAGCTGCGCGCGTGCAGCCGGGACGAGAAATAGAAAAGCTGGTAAAATTGGAGCTGAAAGCAGAAAAAGGGGCATTCCGCCTGGACGGGCGGAGTGCCATTTTTTCTGCTTCATTGCAAACTATTTCAAAATATGCTATAGTAGCTTCGATTCATAAAGCTATATGTCAGCCAGATTCAGGCATATGGCAGCGTAGGAGGAACGGGAAAATTCTGAATTGAAAGATAAAAAACAAAGAGGAAGAATGGATAGATGGAACCAAGACAGGCAATCCTGGTAGTCAGCTTCGGGACAAGCTACAATGACAGCCGAGAAAAGACGATCGGAGCGGTTGAGCGTGCAGTGGCGGAGGCATTTCCGGCATATGAGGTGCGCCGGGCATTTACCAGCCAGAGGATCATTGATAAATTGAAAAAGCGGGATCAACGGTCGATCGACAATTTGAAGGAGGCACTTGACCGGGCGGTAGCCGATGGGATTAAAAATCTGATTGTGCAGCCGACCCATTTGATGGATGGATTTGAATACATGGATGTAAAAGCGGAAGTGGAAGCGAATCAGGGGCGTTTTGAACGGCTGGCGCTGGGAGCACCGCTTCTTGCCAGTGAAGCGGATCTGGATGCGGTGATCCGGGCGATGGCAGGAGAATTGGGCGGATATGACGATGGAAAAACGGCACTCTGTCTGATGGGGCATGGGACGAACGCGGCTTCCAATCAGGTGTATCAGAAGATGCAGGATAGGATGATCGCGGGCGGCTATGCAAATTATTACATCGGAACCGTGGAGGCGCAGCCGGATTTACAGGCGGTGATCGAGAAATTGGGCGCGCAGAAACACTATCAGAGGGCAGTACTGCAGCCGCTCATGGTGGTTGCAGGCGACCATGCGAATCAGGATATGGCAGGTGAAGAGGAGGATTCCTGGAAGAGCCGCCTGGAACGCGCCGGATACCAGGTGGAATGCCGCATCCGGGGACTGGGAGAGGTTGAGGCGATCCGGAAGCTGTATGTGGCGCACGTGAGAGAGGCAGAGTGGGAAAAATGAAGAAAATAGGATGGATAATGGGAAAGAAAAGGTTACTTAGGATGGCAGGGCTGTCGCTTATGGGGGTGCTGCTCTTGAGCGGCTGTGGAAATACGGGAAAGAGTGCGGTGGCGGCAGCGTCGTCTACATCCGCCAGTGAGACATCCAATGAGGCGGGTAAAGGTACGAAAGTGTCCCAGCCGGCAGAAAACGTGGATGCACAGGTGGCGGAGGCATCACTTCCACAGCCGGGTGAGGCGATCAGTGCGTCCCTGACCTGGAAATCGCGGATGGAGCTTGCCTATGCGACCCAGTTTGCGGTCGATACCTATGAGGATGCGAACGGGATGCAGTACGAAGCAGTTTCGGTTGCGGATGGAAGCCGTTTTCTTCTGATTCCAGAGGGCGGAAAGGTGCCGGAAGATCTTCCGGATTCGATCCAGGTGCTTAAGCGCCCGGTCAAACAGATTTATCTGGTAGCGACCGCGACCATGGATATGTTCCGGATGCTGGGAGCGCTCCCGGATATCCGGTTTTCGGGAACCGATGCGTCGGGCTGGTACATCCCGGAGGCAAAGGAGGCGATGGAGAATGGGTCAATTCTCTACGCAGGCAAGTACAGCGAACCGGATTATGAGCGGATCGTCTCGGAGGGCTGCGGTCTGGCAATAGAAAATACGATGATTCTCCATTCGCCGGAGGTAAAAGAAAAGTTGGAAAGTTTCGGAATCCCGGTGCTTGTGGATCATTCCAGCTACGAAGCACATCCGCTGGGGCGGACGGAATGGATCCGCCTGTATGGAGTGCTGACCGGAAAAGAAAAAGAGGCGGAAGCGGCATTTGCAAAGCAGGAAGCGGCTTTGCAGCGTGTTACAGAAGAAGGTTCGGATGCGGAGAACGCAGGCGGGAGCGTAAAAACAGAGCAGACGGCACAGGCGGAAAAGCCGTCGGCGGCATTTTTCTATATTACGAACCAGGGCAGCGTGAACGTGCGCCGTTCCTCTGATTATATACCGAAAATGATAGAATTAGCGGGCGGCAGATACATATTCGGTCATCTGGGGGATGACGGAAAGCGGTCTTCGACCGTCAATATGCAGATGGAAGAATTTTATGCAGCCGCGAAAGAATCCGATTATCTGATTTATAACAGTACAATCGATGGGGAGATTCACTCAATTTCGGAGCTTTTGGCAAAAGCGCCGGTTCTCAAGGATTTCAAGGCGGTACAGGCGGGAAATGTCTGGTGCACGACGAAGAATCTCTATCAGGAATCCATGTCAGTTGGAGCGATGCTGGAAGATATCCATGCGATTTTCAGCGGAAGCCAGGAAGATGGGACATATCTGTATAAATTGCAGTCGTGAGGATGGAAAGTGTAATAAAGATAGATAGGAGAAACGATGCGTTCAGTACCAGAAGCAAACAGACAAAAACAGGAAAAAGGACAAAGAAACCTGGCGCAGGCAGGCAGACAGGTGCGGATCGCAGGCGCATTTCTGCTTCTGATTATGCTGCTGCTCCTGTCGCTTATCTGGAGTGCCTGTTCAGGCAGTGTATCGGTTCCGATCATGGAATTTTTACAGGAATTGCGGGAGCCTAAGCTGCGTGGAATGGCGTGGACGATCATCTGGGAGATCCGTCTGCCGCGCGCGCTGGCGGCGCTGATCCTTGGTGGGGCGCTGGCACTGTCAGGGTATCTGTTACAGACCTTTTTCCACAATCCGATCGCGGGTCCCTTTGTGCTGGGAATTTCTTCTGGTTCAAAGCTTTTGGTAGCACTTGTGATGGTCGGATTTCTGGAATGGAATATTACGATCAATTCGGGGATGCTGGTGGCAGCGGCATTTGCCGGAGCGCTTCTCTCTATGCTGTTTGTGCTCCTGGTCGCGCGGAAGATGGAACAGATGGCGATGCTGATCGTCGGGGGCGTGATGATCGGCTATATTTGCTCGGCAATCACGGATTTTGTTGTGACCTTCGCCAGCGATGCGGATATTGTCAACCTGCATAACTGGTCGCGCGGAAGTTTTTCTGGTATGACATGGGAAAATGTGGCAGTCATGGCGGGCGTGACCTTTGTCTCAGCGGCAGCGGTGTTTCTGTTATCCAAGCCGATCGGCGCATACCAGATGGGGGAGACGTATGCGAAAAGCATGGGAGTCAATGTCGCACATCTGCGTTTCTTTATGGTGATTTTGTCCAGCATCTTATCTGGCTGCGTAGCGGCATTTGCCGGTCCGGTTTCCTTTGTTGGAATCGCGGTTCCGCATCTGATACGCTGGCTGTTTGCCGATACAAGACCGCTGGTGCTGATTCCGGGCTGTTTCCTGGGCGGAAGCGTGTTCTGCCTGTTCAGCGACTGGCTGGCGCGGACGGTCTTTGCCCCGACGGAATTGAGTATCAGCACGGTAACAGCTGTCTTCGGTGCGCCGGTCGTGATTTTTGTGATGATGCGGAAACATCGAAAGAGTACCTGAAGCATAGAGAAGCAGAGGAGAAAATACCATGAATCCAGAAACTGAGGAGAAGATCTACTTTTATACAGAGGACTTACAGGTTGGATACGGTGGAAAACAGATCTTAAATCCAGTCCGGATCGGGATAAGGAAGGGTGAGATCCTGACTTTAGTCGGACCGAATGGAGCCGGAAAATCGACCATTTTAAAGAGTGTCGCCGCGCAGCTTCCCCCTCTGGGAGGCGCGGTTTACCTGGACGGCGCGGACCTTCTGGGAATGAAGGGAACGGAGCGCGCACGGCGGATGGCGGTCATGTTTACGGAAAAGGTCCATGCAGAGTGGATGACCTGCCGGGATGTTGTGGCAGCCGGGCGTTATCCGTACACGGGGCGGTTTGGTGTCCTCTCGGAGGAGGACTGGAAGGCAGTTGATGAGGCGATGGAGGCAGTGCAGGTATCAGAGCTTCGGGAGCGGGACTTCCAGACGCTCAGCGACGGTCAGCGGCAGCGGGTGATGCTGGCGCGGGCGCTCTGTCAGGAGCCGGAACTGCTGCTTCTCGATGAGCCGACTTCCTATCTGGATATCCGTTATAAGCTGGAATTTATGTCGGTCTTGCAGGAGCTGGCGCGCCGCAAGAAGGTGGCAGTCATTTTATCCATTCATGAACTTGATCTGGCGGAGCGCGTCTCTGACTGGGTGCTGTGCGTCAGCCCGGGGCAGGAAAGCCGGTTTGGACGCCCGGAAGAGATGCTGACTCCGGAACATCTTTCCGAGCTGTTCCAGGTCGAGGAAGGGCGCTTCCGTCAGACAGGCGGCAGTATGGAGCTTCCACGTCCGGAGGGGGCACCAGAGGTGTTTGTGCTGGCAGGAGGAGGAAGCGGGCGCGCTGTCTTCTGGCAGCTTCAGAGAGCTGGAACTACGTTTGCGGCAGGGATCGTATCGGAAGCCGACTTAGATTATCCGGCGGCTTGTACATTGGCGTCCAGATTGATTGCAGTCCCCGCATTTGAAGAAATATCAGAGGAAAAGGAACAAGAAGCCAGAGAATGTCTGGATGCGTGCCAGTGCGTGATTGCGTGCCGCAGGCAGTATGGGGGCTGGGCGGCGGCGAACGACCGGCTGCTGGCGTATGCCAGAGAAAAAGGAAAAAAGATTGAATATCACAACCTTCCGCTTCATAAAATGCAGTAAATCAAAGCATTTTGCCGCGTGGCTGCGTGCAGGGGAGCGGGAGGTTTTTTATTTGATGAAAAGTAAGAAAAGCAGGAAAAAATGGCTTCTAAGCCTTATGGCTGTGATGGGAATCTTTCTGGCGGGGGTCTATGCGGTTGCATGCGGCGGTGAAAAACAGGCAGAAAAATTGCGAGATCTGGAATTTGCCGTCATAGGTCCCGATGAGACGCCGCAGGAGCTGGCGCAGATCATAGAAGAAAAGAAGAACGATTCCTTCCGCCTGACTTACACAAGCGGAAATGACCTCTACATAGCTGCCGGGTACGGCAAGCAGGAGACCGGCGGCTACAGCATTACGGTTCCGGAGTTGTACCTGACGGACAATTCGATCATCGTCAAGACCGAGTTAAAAGGACCGGAGAGAAGCGAGCCGACCGGGGAAGAGCCGTCGTATCCGTATATTGTGCTGCGGACGGAACTGCTGGAGGAGCCAGTGGTATTCCAGTAGTTTCCTATGAAACAAAAAAACAGGAACCGGCGAGAGTATCATCCGGTTCCTGTCTTTATGCAGTTTCTGCAGAACGATTTCCGCAGGATTTCCTATATGAGTATAAGACTGGTTTCCTGATTACAGGGAAAGAGCCTCTTTTACCTTGGAAATGATGTGAAGTCCGATGTCTCTGGAAGCATCTACGGACTGAGCACCGATGTGCGGGGAAACGATGAAGTTATCGCACTCAAACAGCGGGCTTGCGAATGTATCATCACCTGTCAGACCGCTGCCAGCCAGCTCGTTCTCCATAACGTCTGCTGCGTAGCCGCCGATCTTGCCAGCTTTCAGAGCCTCGTACATGTCTTTCTCGTTTACGATACCACCACGGCTCATGTTCAGAACAACTGCATCATCCTTCATCTCAGCGATGGACTTAGCGTTGAACAGATCCTTTGTCTCTGGTGTCAGCGGTACGTGGATAGATACGAAATCAGCTACCTTTAACATCTCGTCTACGGACATGCCAGTTGCATGCTCTTTCTCGAAATCTTCCGGTTTCAGGAATGGATCGTAAGCAACGACAGTCATACCAAATGCACGACCAAGTTCGCCGACTCTCTTACCGATACGACCGAAGCCCATAACACCCAGAGTCTTGCCGCGAAGCTCACGACCTTCGAATTTATATTTGTTCCACTCGTGTTTTACTTTTACATCGTAGTTAGCTGTGAAAGTACCACGGGAGATATCTAACATCTTGGAAATGGTCAGCTCTGCAACTGCGTTAGCGTTTAAGCCCGGTGCGTTGAAGATCTGGATTCCTTTGGATTTTGCATAGTCCATATCAATGTGGTTCAGACCAACGGAGCAAACGCCGATAACCTTCAGGTTCTTAGCAGCGTCGATGATCTCCTGATCGATCTTCGGATCTACACGCATGATCAGAACGTCTACGTCACCGATTTCAGCTAATAACTGATCCTTGGTGGACGGCAGATTCTCTGCAGTTTTAACTTCCATGTATTTGCTGAGTTCTTCAGCAATACCAGCGTATACTTTGTCAATGATAAGACACTTCATAGTTTAATTTCCTCCGCTCTTATTTTGTAAAATGTACCTATATGCAAGTATACCTAAAATCTGCTGTTCAGTCAAGTCATTTTGCCGTACCAAAAAGAAACTCGTATTCGATTTTTTATATAACACTTATAAGTAAATGCTGGATAAAAAGGTGTTTTTGTAGAAAATGCCGCGGGAGCGATTTATAAATTGTATTTTGAGATAGGGCAGACTATAATAAAGGTACGATGCAGTTCAAAGTCCGGTTCCGGACGGCATTCGATGATTCTGCCCGCAAAGAGGGCATCTGTGATTCACAGAAATATCCGGGTATTTATGAAATTTCATAATGCATTTTTTGTTTCAGGGGAAACTGCGTCCTATGAAACAAAAAAGCAGTCATATGATTTCGTGGTGCTGAATATAAGTATCATATCGGCATTTAGAAAACATGGCATCTTATATCTTGAATGATATTTGTGTGTGATGTGGTATTTTATGCCGATTTAAACTCAGCACAGAAAATTTCAGGTTACTGTTCATTTAATGCGAAGCCACGACAAATTCCGTTACGGGGCACGTATGCGTGAACAATAACAATTTTAGAAAGGATGGAGAAGGTTGAGAGAGGAGTACGGAAATTTAGAACGTGCTTACGAAAGAATGCGGTTCGGCTGGCAGGAGACATTTGCCGGGGAATGGCAGAAAGGGAGAATGTATGGGGAAAAGAGAAGACAGAAGATATGGCGGGAGGCTGGCAGTGCTGACATTTGTGCTGCTGTGCCTGCAGGGCACCGGCGGACAGGCTTACGCACAGGAAGATAAGGCGGGAGAACGGCGGATCCGTTATTCTTCTTCCTATTTGAAAGAGGCTGAGATACCAGAAGCGCCGGAAGAATATCTGGAAGAGGGGGAAATTACCTACCGGCTTGTGGGGACAGAGATAGAGGCGGTGCCGGTGCGCGGCAGAACGCGGGAGGTTTCGGGGGAGATGGTCTATCCATCCGTGACGCGGGAACAGGAGATCCCGGCGAGAGCGCCGATGGAGGTGGAGGATCGGGAGAGCCGGAAGACGGTATCGGTTATGTTGGATCTGAAAAGAACCTCTTATGAGAACGAACACTGGCAGGATGGATTTGAGATTTCGGTCGTATTTCACGAATACGGGGCGGACACATACCGGCTGGGTGGAACTGTCGTGATGCATGATGAAAAAGTGCCGCCGTTGGAGGCGTGCAGGGAAGAACTGCTTGCAAGTGCAGGGCTATCGGAGGATGAGGTGCAGATTGAGTCGGCAAGCTGGGAGGGAGATGCTTATCAGGATGAGGCTGGCATCTGGTGTCGCAATGCGGCGGTACAGGCAAAACGCCGCGTATGGGACTGCCGGGCAGTGTACGGGGGAACGGTCAGACTTCCGGCATATGAGCGTTACCGGAGGCGGATGGAGTATGAAAAAGCGGAATCGGATGTGGAAGAGATGACAGAAATAGAAGCGGATCCGGGAACTCTGGTGGAAACAGAGACTGCGCCGGTGGAAAACCTCCCGCTTCCGTGCTGGAGACGGTGGATTCACTACGGACTGACGATCAGTGTAAGTCTGCTGCTGCTTTTACTGGCATGGCTTGGATTTCGGCAGCTGCGGCGGATGGCGCGTGAAAAAAACGAACGGTAGGTTATGTGGGCGCAGTTGATAAAAGGAAAAAAGTGCCGTATACTAGAAAACTGGTAAGCTGGCGGTTATGGTTCGTGTAAAAAAATTTGAAATCAGAGGCACGGCGTGAGGATATGCCGGCAGCCAGAATCGGGGATCAGACCAGAAAGAAGAGGGAAAACGGCGTGACAAGAGATGTTGTATTTAAAATGGAACGTCCGGGACTGGTAGAAGTCGGACAGACAGTAGAGGTGACGGAGTCGGTGACGCCGTTTAATGTCAATTATATGATTGAACCGGCGGTGGCGATGTCGGGGCTTTTTAAGCTGAATGACCGGATTCCCGCCGATCACGGCGTGGTAAAGGCGATCGAGGAAAATGATCGCGGTTACTATGTGACAGTTACGTTTGAGTATGAATAAAAGGACAGAAAGGGAAAAAGATGGCAGGAAAAATACCGAACGATCCGATTATGTGCCTGAGCTTTGTGAACACACAGCTCAGAGATTTTTACCCGGATTTAGATGAATTATGCAGTGCGTTTGATACAGAACGGTCGGAGCTTGAGAAGAAGCTGCAGGCGGTGGGATATACCTATGACAGAGAAAAGAACCAGTTCCGCTAGGGCACGGTCAGGCTTTACGCTGGCAGAGCTGCTGATTGTGACCGGGATTGTGTCGATTCTCGTTGCAGTTTCGATCCCGATCATGTCCGGACAGGTACAGAAAGCGAAGGAAGTGCGGGCGAAAGCCGAGGCGAGGATTCTATGCATGGCGCTCTGGATGTATCTGCATGATTTGGATGAGCAGGACATTCATCCGGAAAGCTGGGAGCTGATGATGGATCTGGGTGGTTCTTTCCGGGATCTGGGAGAAAATCCGCTGGAAAACTATCTGGATGGAGAGATTTCTGAGGATGTGTCTATCTACAGCGTGTATTACAGCGATACACTGGAAAGCTATGAGGGAATCTTGTGCGAGATAGGTGGAATCGAGGTGGAAGCGCTGATCAGCGGAAAGACGGAGATTGTGAATCCATAAAAAATAGAGAGGCAGGTTACTGTTCACAGGTAGGCACTTTTGGAACCGAAAGTGCCGTAAGAAAACGTGGTGGCAGCAGGAATTTGCCGTATTTAAATGCGAAGCCACGGCAAATTCCGATACTGGGCACGTATGCGTGAACAGTAACAGAGGCAGGATGTCTTACAAGGAAAGTCTTGTAAAACCCTGCTTCTTTCTATATAATGAGACAGTAAAGCAGTCTGTCTGGAAATGAAAATAGCAGGATAAAAACCAGACGGTTTCGGACAGATACAAGAGAAAAGAGAGGTATCAGTATGTTTCGCGCGATAAAGATAGTAGGAACGATCGTCAGCTTCCTTGTTGGTTCCATCGGCACATTGCACCGTATGGATAAACAGGGACAGGTAGATCCGGTCGCAGTGGAGGAAGAAAGCACCCAGATGGTGCGTAATATTTTTGAAAAACTGCTCAAAATGGCAGGTGTGACGGTAGAGGTGCGCGGATATGAAAATATTCCGCAGGATCGCCCGGTGCTCTATGTGGGAAACCACCGGAGCTATTTTGATATCCTGGTTGGCTATACGACGGTTCCGGGACTGATGGGATTTGTGGCAAAGAAAGAGATGGAGAAGATTCCGCTCTTGTCAAAATGGATGCTCAATGTCAACTGTCTGTTTTTAGATCGGAACAATATAAAAGAAGGTTTAAAAACGATTCTGGCGGGGATCGAGAAGGTGCGCCGCGGCGTTTCTGTCTGGATTTTTCCGGAGGGAACCCGCAATAAAAATGAACAGCTTTCAGATCTGCTTCCATTTAAAGAGGGAAGCTTGAAGATTGCAGAGAAATCTGGCTGTCCGGTTGTTCCAGTGGCGATCAAGGGAACAGCGGAGGTCTTTGAGAAGCATATTCCACTTATTTGTCCGAGCCATGTCGTGATTGAGTTCGGCGAGCCGTTCATCGTGAAAGAGCTGGATCCGGAGAACCGGAAGTTTGTCGGCGCATATACGAGAGAAAAGATCGCAGGGATGCTTTCAGAGATGGAAAAGGAGAACAGCTAAGAGATGGATTTGCTGGAGATAAGAGGGCGTCTGGATCAGATTGACACCCAGATAGAAAAGTTATTTGAGGAGAGAATGCGCCTTTGCAGCGAGGTGGCAGAGTATAAGATCGCGACCGGAAAGGCGGTTTACGATGCCGAGCGTGAGAAACAGAAGATCGAGTCAGTTCAGGCGATGGCAGAGGGCGAGTTCAACAAGCAGGCGGTTGCCGAGCTGTTTTTGCAGATGATGACGCTGAGCCGCCGGTATCAGTATCAGACGATCGCAGGGCGCGTCGGCGGTCCGGATCTGGGCTTCCATAAGGTGGAGAAGCTTGAAACAGCCGGAAAACGCGTGGTGTTCCAGGGATTAGAGGGCGCTTACGGTCATGCGGCGGCGCTGCAGTTCTTTGGAAAAGACGCGGATATCCATCATGTACGCCGGTTCGAGGATATGATGGTGGAGATTCAGGAGGGAAAATCTGATTTTGCGGTGCTTCCGATTGAAAATTCTTCCGCCGGTGCTGTGACGGACAACTATGATTTGCTTTTAAAATACGACAATGTGATTGTGGCGGAAACATTTCTGCCGGTACACCACTACCTGCTTGGCACACCGGATGCGGAACTTTCCGATGTGAAGCGTGTTTATGCACATCCGCAGGCGCTGATGCAGAGCAGCGACTTCTTAAACCAGCACGACTGGCAGCAGCTCAGCATGGAAAATAATGCTGTGGCGGCACAGAAGGTACGCGATGAGAAGGATCCGTCACAGGCGGCAGTGGCAGGTGAGGTGGCAGGTGAGATTTACAGGCTCAAAAAGCTGGCAGGTCCGATCAACAACTGTCCGGACAACACGACCCGTTTCCTGATTTTGGCGAAGGATCGCGTCTATCAGGCGGGCGCAGAGAAAATCAGCCTCTGTTTCGAGCTGCCGCACCGCAGCGGTACGCTGTACAGCATGCTCGGCAATTTTATTTTCAATGACGTCAATATGCGGATGATCGAGTCCCGCCCGATCCCGGAGGAGAGTTGGCAGTACCGCTTCTTCGTGGACATCGAGGGAAACCTGGAGGATGCCGGTGTGCAGAATGCACTGTACGGAATCATGCGCGAAGCGAAAAATGTAAAAATATTAGGAAATTACTAGACTCTTTAGCTTAGGACAAGACAGAATGGGGTGCTGTCCACGGGCAGGCATTTTTGACACTGAAAGTGCCGTAAAAGCATGTGATGGTAACCGGAAAGGCAGAATAATGGAAGAAAAAAGAAAAAATACGATGATTTTATACCGCAACCTGCGGTATCAGCAGTTATTTGACGACATGTGCAGCCTCTTAAAACCAGAAGAAGGCGAGGCACGCCCGGATGCATATGCATGCGCGAGTCAGCTCATCGATCTGGCAGTGACCTATGGATTCCGCGGAAACCTGTGGCATTGTTTCCTGGCGTTCTGCATGGCAAACAATGAAAATGCCTACAGCACATCCTGTGAGATCATCGGACCGGTCGGCGGCAGCTTGAGCGAGCTTGCACGTCACGATTTTGCACAGGTCAGAGAGCTTTTTTCCCTGGATATTGCCTGTCTGGACGAGACTGAGAACGGCATCTGGTCGGAGATGAAGCATTACGAAAATGCGCTGGAAAACAGCAAGGCGTTCAACCACCGCATCCGCGATCGGATCGTTGAATTATCGGTTTCCCTGGAGCATGCGGAGAGTGATCAGGAATTTCAGGATATCGTGACCGAATTTTATAAAGAATTTGGTGTTGGCAAGTTTGGCCTTAACAAAGCATTCCATATTATCATGGATGAGGAGGCAAAACAGGTCGATATCGAGCCGATCACGCGCGTGGAACATATTGAGCTGAGCGATCTGGTCGGCTATGAGCTGCAGAAAGCCAAGCTGATTGAGAATACCGAGGCATTTATCGAGGGGCGCGCGGCAAACAACTGCCTGCTTTTCGGTGACAGCGGTACTGGTAAATCATCCAGTATCAAGGCGATCTTAAATCAGTATTATGACCGCGGACTCCGCATGATCGAGGTGTACAAGCACCAGTTTCGCGGACTGTCAGATGTCCTGGAGCAGATCAAAGACCGCAACTACAAATTTATCATTTATATGGACGATCTTTCCTTTGAGGAATATGAGCTGGAATATAAATATCTGAAAGCAATCATAGAGGGTGGTCTCGGCATTAAGCCGCAGAATGTCCTGATCTATGCGACATCGAACCGCCGTCACTTAATCCGCGAGAAATTCAGCGATAAGCGCGAGCTGGACGACGATCTGCACTCCAACGATACGGTGCAGGAAAAACTGTCCCTGGTTGCGCGTTTTGGCGTCACGATCTACTACGGCTCACCGGACAAGAAAGAGTTCCAGAACATCGTCCGCGTACTGGCAGATAAATACCACATCCATATGCCGGAGGCAGATCTGCTTCTGGAAGCCAACAAGTGGGAGTTAAGCCACGGCGGGCTGTCCGGACGTACTGCCACCCAGTTTATTGCAAACTTACGCAGCAAGCTGAAAGGAGAGATCAAGTAATATGACCGTTAAAACCTTTGCCGCTATTGATGTGGGTTCCTTCGAACTGGAGCTGGGAATTTTCGAGATTTCTGCTTCCGCCGGAATCCGCGAGATTGATCATGTGCGCCATGCGCTGGCGCTTGGCAAAGACACGTACAATGACGGACGTTTGAGCCACGAGATCGTGGAGGAAATGTGCGAGGTCCTGAATAAGTTCCGGGAAGTGATGAAAACATACCGGGTATCGGATTACCGGGCATTTGCGAGCAGTGCGCTTCGGGAGGCGCGGAACAGCCAGATGGTACTGGACCGGATTCTGGTGCGTACCGGACTCCGGGTCCGCACGATGAACAACTCGGAGCTGCGTTTTAAGAGTTATAAAGCTGTTGCAGCCAGGGAGGAAGAATTCCAGCGCACCGTGAAAAATGGCGCGGCGCTGATGGATGTCGGATTCGGAAGCACCCAGATCTCCCTTTTTGATGAGGAGGTACTGGTATCAACGCAGAACCTTCTGCTCGGCGTGCTGCGCTTAAGTGAAATGTCAGCACACTGGCGCGTCGATTACCGGAAGATTCCGGCGATCATCGATGAGCTGGTAGAAAATGAATTATACACATTTCGGAAGATATTTTTAAAAGAGCATCAGATTGAGACGCTGATTGCGACCGGCGAGACAATGAACTATATGATCAGCCGCGGCATGCATGAAAAAGGCGGGGCGCGGTTCACGGCAAAGGAATTTGGCGTGTTCTGCGAGAAGCTGATCGGAATGTCCTCGGAGGAGATTCAGGAGCGCTATGAACTGCCGCAGGATTACGCAGAAGTGCTGATTCCAAGTGCGATTCTCTACCGGAAGATATTAGACATGACGGGTGCTTCCTATATCTGGGCACCGGGGACGACACTCTGCGATGGTATCGCGGCAGAGTACGCACAGGAAAACCGTCTGGTCCGCTTCCATCATGATTTTGAGGCAGATATTCTCTCAACGGCGCGCCAGATGGCGAAGCGCTACCGCTGCCACGGCGCACATGTGCGCGAGGTAGAGCGGTCGGCGGAGATGATCTTTGATTCAACGAAGAAATACCATGGTCTGGGAGCGCGGGAACGCCTGCTTTTAAAGATCGCGGCGACCCTGCATGACTGCGGCAAGTTTGTCAGCATCACGCGCGGTTCGGAAAGCTCGTACCAAATTATCATGGATACGGAGATCATCGGAATTTCCCATCTGGAGCGCGAGATTGTAGCCAATATCGTGCGCTACAACATTCAGGAATATGCCTACGATGAGGTCATTCTGGAGTCGGATCTGTCCCAGTATGCGGGGCTTGGAACCTCCCGGAGAGAGCTGACGATTCTGATTGCGAAGCTGACGGCAATTTTGCGTCTGGCCAATTCGATGGACCGCAGCCACCGCCAGAAACTGAGCGACAGCCGCATCGCTGTGCGGAACGGCAGTCTGGTGATTACGACGGACTGTCCGGAGAGTATCGTGCTGGAGCAGTATTCATTTGACCAGAAGGCAGATTTCTTTGAGGAAGTCTTTGGAATACGGCCTGTACTCAGGCAGAAAAGAGGGGTATAAGGATGTCGGATGCAGTGTTGAAATACGGAGAACCTGAAAATTATGTAAACCGTGAACTGAGCTGGCTGGAATTTAACTACCGGATTCTGGGTGAGGCGCGCGATAAGACGACCCCACTGTTTGAACGCCTGAAATTTTTAAGCATCACGGCGTCGAACCTGGATGAGTTTTTCATGGTCCGCGTGGCATCCCTCAAGGACATGGTTCACGCCAATTATACGAAGCGGGATATTGCGGGTATGACGGCACAGGAACAGCTGGATGCGATCGATGGAAAAACGCATGAGCTGGTCGAGAATCAGTACCGGACCTACAACCGGATGCTCCTGCCGCTCTTAAAACAGCACGGTCTGCGCGTGGTCACCGAGCATGAGAAGCTTACGAAGGAAGAAGCGGTGTACGTTGATCGGTATTTTGAGGAATCGGTCTATCCGGTCCTCACGCCGATGGCGGTTGATTCCTCCCGCCCGTTCCCTCTCATTCACAATAAATCGTTAAATATTGCTGCGCTGGTCCGCAAGAAAAAGGGAGACGGCGAGCTGGAATTTGCGATGGTCTGTGTGCCGGGCGGGCTTCCACGCGTGGTGGAGCTGCCGTGCCAGGAGGGCAAATCGATCATTTATCTGGAAGAAGTCATCGAGCGGAACATTGACAAATTGTTCTTAAATTATGATATTATCAGCTGTCATCCGTTCCGTGTCATGCGAAATGCCGATCTGAGCATCGACGAGGATGAGGCGGAGGATCTGCTCAAGGAGATCGAGCAGAAGCTCAAGAAACGCCAGTGGGGCGAGGTCATCCGCCTGGATATCGAGAAAAAGGCGGACAAGCGCCTCTTAGACATCCTCAAAAAGGAGCTGCACGTCGGCGGGCACGCGATCTATGAGATTGACGGACCGCTTGATCTGACCGTTCTCATGAAGGTGTTCGGTCTGCCGGGCTTTGACGAATTTAAGACACCGCCGTACACGCCGCAGCCGGTTCCGGCGCTGATGAATGAGGATGATATTTTTGCCAATATCCGCAAAGGCGATATATTGCTGACCCACCCGTTTGAGACTTTTGAGCCGGTCGTCAATTTTATCAAGAAAGCTGCCCGCGACCCGGAGGTGCTGGCGATCAAGCAGACCCTCTATCGTGTCAGCGGCAACTCCCCGATTATCGCGGCGCTCGCCGAAGCGGCGGACAATGGAAAACAGGTGTCGGTTCTGGTTGAGCTGAAAGCCCGTTTTGACGAGGAAAACAATATTCTCTGGGCGAAGATGCTGGAAAAAGCCGGCTGCCACGTTATCTACGGTCTGCTGGGGCTGAAAACACACAGTAAGATCACGCTGGTGGTGCGCCGCGAGGAAGAGGGCATCCGCCGCTACGTCCATCTGGGAACTGGAAATTACAACGATTCGACGGCAAAACTCTACACCGACTGCGGTCTTTTAACCTGTGATCCGCTGATCGGTGAGGATGCGACTGCAGTCTTTAATATGCTGTCGGGTTATTCGGAGCCGCTTGGCTGGAACAAGCTGTCGCTGGCGCCGCTGTGGCTGCGCGGACGTTTTCTGCGCCTGATCCAGCGGGAAACGCGCAACGCCCGCGAAGGTATTCCAGCGCGGATCGTGGCAAAGATGAACTCCCTGTGCGACCGTGAGATCATTGCGAGTCTTTACGAGGCGTCCAATGCGGGGGTAAAAATACAACTCATCGTCCGCGGCATTTGCTGTCTGCGCGCCGGGATTCCGGGATTAAGCGAGAATATAACGGTCTGCTCGATCGTTGGAAATTTCCTTGAACACAGCCGTATTTTCTACTTCGAGAACGATGGTGAACCGCAGATTTTCATGGGAAGTGCCGACTGGATGCCGCGAAACCTCGACCGTCGTGTGGAGATTCTCTTCCCGGTTGAGGATGAGAAGCTGAAAGCACGCATCTGTCACATCTTAGAGGTACAGCTTGCCGACAATGTCAAGGCGCAGTACCTGAGACCGGACGGAACCTACGCTAAACGCAACCGCCGCGGCAAAGAGCCGGTCTGCGCGCAGGATACCTTCTGTGCGGAGGCAGTGCAGGCGGCGAAGGAGGCTGGAAAAAAGCAGGACCCGGCGGCGATGAGGGTGTTTATTCCGCTGGAACAATAAAGAAATTGCAGTTCGCAGATAAGCAAAATTCTCCAAAAATGTAATAAATTTTTAAAGCATAAATCCTCCCCATATGGTAAACTGGAAACAGGTATATTCGTCTGGTATTTCGCATAGAGATACCGGGAACCTGCATTACATATGAGGGAGGTTTTTTTATGTCTGAAATACACGTTCTGGTGGTGGATGATGAGAAAGAGATTGCCGATCTGGTGGAGATTTATCTGGTCAGTGATGGTTATAAAGTATATAAGGCATCCAATGCGTTAGAGGGATTGGAGATTCTGGAGAAGGAGACGATTCATCTGGTGCTTCTCGATATCATGATGCCGGGGATGGATGGTCTGGAGATGTGCCGCAAGATCCGGGAGACGAACAATATCCCGATCATCATGCTGAGCGCGCGCTCAGCGGATCTGGATAAGATTCTGGGACTGGGAACCGGCGCGGATGATTACGTGACGAAACCATTTAACCCGCTGGAGCTGACGGCGCGCGTCAAATCACAGCTTCGCCGCTATACGCAGTTAAATCCGCAGAGCGGTGCAGGAAACCAGGTTAAAAATGAGATCTCGATCAAGGGACTCACGATCAACAAAGATAATCATAAAGTGACGGTGTACGGCGAGGAGATCAAGCTGACGCCGATCGAATTTGACATTCTGTATCTGCTGGCATCCAATCCGGGGCGGGTCTTCAGCACCGATGAAATCTTTGAGAAGGTGTGGAATGAGAAAGTCTACGAGGCAAATAACACGGTTATGGTACATATCAGACGGCTTCGCGGCAAGATGAAGGAGGACACCCGACAGAACAAGATCATTACAACGGTCTGGGGGGTAGGATACAAAATTGAAAAATAAAAAAGATATGAGTCGCCGATTCCGGACACGGATGGTCATGAACATCGTTTACAGCACCGTGGTGGCATGCCTGGTGGAGGTGTTTCTGATTGCCAATGTTTCGATGATCAGCAGCTATCTGCGGGAGACGCGGTACCGGGATTCTTTTTTCCTGCGCCTGACGGAGACAGAGACACTGATGGCATTTGTCTATCTTCTGTCGGGCATCGCGATCTTCTCAGTCACTTTTTTTGCCCTCCAGGAGCGGTCCATGCGCTATATCAGCCGGATCTCGTCCGCGATTCAGAATATTTCCGAGGGCGATTTGAATACGACGATCGAGGTGCGGGGCGACGACGAGTTTACGGCGATGGCGGTCAATTTAAATAAGATGGTCGGGGATATCCGGAATCTGATGGACAAGGAGCGCGAGGCGGAGCGCACGAAGAACGAGCTGATTACCAATGTGGCACACGATCTGCGGACACCGCTGACCTCGATCATCGGCTATCTTGAACTTCTGTCCGGCAAGGTGGAGATTCCTGCAGAAATGCAGAAAAAATATATTGATATTGCCTATGCAAAATCGAAACGTCTGGAAAAACTGATCGAAGATTTGTTTGGTTTTACCAAAATGAATTATGGAAAAGTGGCAATGCACGTGTCGAAGGTGGACATCGTCAAACTGCTCAGCCAGCTGTTGGAGGAATTTTATCCGAGCTTCAAGGACAAAAACCTCTCCTACGAGCTGCAGAGCAATGTCCCGGGCAAGGTTATCACGGCAGACGGAAATCTTCTGGCGCGCCTCTTTGACAACCTGATCAATAACGCGATCAAATACGGTGCAGACGGAAAACGGGTGCTGGTGCAGATTCATGCGGAGGAAGAGGTCGTGACCGTCTCGGTGACGAACTACGGTTACGTGATTCCGGCGGACGAGCTGCCTCTTTTATTTAATAAATTCTACCGTGTGGAACAGTCGCGATCGACCAACACGGGCGGCACAGGGTTAGGTCTGGCGATCGCCAAAAATATCGTCGATATGCACGGCGGCACGATTCAGGTAACGAGCGATCTGAATGGAACGGTGTTTACGGTGCGCCTGCGGACGAATTTTGACATCAACAGGGAAAATTTCCAGATGCCGTAAAGGCGAGTGTGGGAAAGAATCTGATAGACATTTTAATGGATTTTTGGTTACTGTTCACAGGTAGGCACTTTTGGAACCGAAAGGGCCGTAAGAAAACATGGTGGCAGCAGGAATTTGCCGTATTTAAATGCGAAGCCACGGCAAATTCCGTTACTGGGCACGTATGCGTGAACAGTTACAGATAGGGAGAGAAAGGATGCAGAAAAAGAGGGGAATACAGTTCTTTTTTGCGATATTGATCGGATGGATGGCACTATTCTGCCTTCCTGCAGGGTACGTATATGCCTCACAGAAGGAAGCAGATGCGCCGCTGTCGATGGATGTTTCCTATGGATTTGACAATACGGCAAAGAGTGACCGTTACCTTCGGGTAACGGTCCTTCTGAATAATGATACAGCGCCGTTTGAGGGAACGCTGGAGTTTCTGACCGCACAGTCCAGTCTGGAGGCGTACCAGTATTCTTATCCGGTATCGTTGGCAGCGGGGGAGAAGTTTGAACAAGAATATTATATCCCGCTGGGTGTGCGGGCAGATCAGATGTTTGTATCGGTACAGGATGTAAACGGGAAAACGGTCATCCGGAAACGTCTGAAACTTGGTTCTGAGGAGGACGTTGCGGAGAGCTATATCGGAATTTTGACGGATACGCCGGAGGCACTTTCTTATTTAGACGGCGCGGGCATCCGGTATGGGACGCTTCGGACGCGGGCGGTTTTTCTTGATGCCGAGCAGGCGCCGGATAACCGGCTGGGTTACGATCCGCTGGATCTGGTAATTGTGTCTGGATTTGACCTGGATTCGCTCAGCGATGTCCAGTATGAGGCGCTGCGGCGCTGGGTGGAAGACGGCGGTACGATCCTCTTTGGCGGCGGTGTGGATTGTGCGAGAAATTATGGCAGGTTTGCAGAGAAGGTGCTGGAGCCGCCGTATCTGGATGCGGTAATCGTTCCGGTCAGTCTGGGCGGGGAGACGGCACCGGGCGAGCAGACGGGGGAGATCCAGGCAGAATGCGTCGATGTGAACCTAAAGAACGGCAGCACTCTGCTGGTGGGGGAAGTGTTCCCGCTGTTATCCCATACGAACTGCAAACAGGGGCGGATCGTGGCAGCTGCCTTTTCGATGGATGCGATCAGCGATTTGTGTCTGACCAATCCATCCTCATTTGAAAAGCTGTATACGCTGGTGCTGGGAAGTGATACCGTGGACGAGCTGGCACAGGAGGATTACTACGGTTATTCGGGCTCGTATTTCAGCGTACAGGGGCTGGTCAACACCGGCAATGCGGGGCGGCTTCCGAAGGTTGCGGCGTACACGGCGATCGTGGTGGTCTATCTGCTTTTGATTGGTCCGGGCATCTATTTCTACTTAAAAAAGCGAGGGATTTACCGGTATTATCTGCCGGCGGTGACACTGGGGGCGTTTTTATTTACCGGCATTATTTATGCGCTGGGCGTAAAGACACGCTTCCGGGAGCCGTTTGTGACGTATGCGTCGATTCTGGATACCTCGGGAGAAGAGGCGGAAGAAGCCACTTATATGAACATCCGAAGCCCTTATAACAAGCCGTATTCGGTGAGTTTAAAGCCGGGCTATGAGGTGCGCCCGATGACGCGCAGTTACTATTACGATGCGGTTTCGGCGGTGCGCTTTACCGGTGAGGAAGAGTATCATACAAACTTTGTTTATCAGCCGGAACGGGTCGAAATTAAAATGCGGGATACGGTCGCATTTTCACCGAATCTGTTTACCCTGCGTCGTGAGCTGGAGAAAACGGACGCGATGGGCGTTCAGGGAAATATTTCCTATTTTGACGGCGTGGTGTCGGGAACGGTAAAAAACTGTTTTGAGGAACCGCTGGAGAATGCGGCTCTGCTCATTAATGGGAAAGCGGTGCTGCTGGGAAGATTAGAGCCTGGGCAGACGGTTTCTCTGGATGGAAAGGAGAGCTGCGATTATCCGGTCAGCTATTCGTATGCGGCAGCACAGATGGTGACCGGGGCGGATCAGTATGAGAAAGCGGAGATTGAGGATTCGGACTATTTAAAGGCGCAGGAGCGGACGAGACTTTTGAGCTTTTATCTGGATTCCGGCGCGGGGCGCAATCCGTCTGAGGCGTGCCTGGTGGCATTTTCAACCCGGAAGCTCCAGGGCGAGGAAGATTTCCTGGCGGATGCGAGTACACTTCGGGAAGGATTTTGCATGGTGACCGAGTCAATCCCGCTGAACCGTGAAAAAGACGGAAAACTTTACCGTTCGGCGCTTGAGGAAGATCCAACGGTGCTCGCCGGAAATTATGAGGCGGCGTACAACACAATGTATAGCGGTGAAACAGCGGAGGCTGCGACGGTCGAATATTCGCTGGGAAGTGACCTTGTCATTGAAAAGCTTACGTTTGAGACTCTGTCACCGCGATTTTCGGAAAATCCGCTCTATCCGTATATGTCATCCTTCTCCGGAAGCATGTATTTCTATAACTATGAGACCGGGCGCAATGACCGGATTGAGCTGAAATCAGAGTATTCGGCAAAGGAGCTTTCGCCGTACCTGTCTCCGTCGAACACATTGACCGTCAAATATGTGCCGGAACAGACGGGAGAGTATGGCTGGGAAAGCCAGCTTCCAAGAATCTATGTCGTAGGGAGGAGAGAGTGATGCTGACGATTAAAAACCTCAGAAAACGATATGGCAATTTTCAAGCGCTGGATGGGCTGAATCTGGAGATCGCGGACGGGGAACTCTTTGGATTCGTGGGTCCCAATGGGGCAGGCAAGACGACGACGCTCAAGATTCTTGCGGGACTTCTCGTTCCCGATGAGGGCGAGGTGGAGATCGGCGGACTGGATGTTTACTCAGACGGAAAAGAACTCCGGCGGCGGATCGGCTATGTGCCGGATTTCTTCGGAGTATATGATAACCTGAAAGTATCGGAATATATGGAATTTTTTGCATCCTGCTACGGAATTACGGGGCTGCAGGCGCGGACGCGCTGCCATACGCTTCTGGAACAGGTGCGGCTGGAAGATAAAGAGGACTTTTTCGTGGACGGGCTTTCGAGAGGTATGAAGCAGCGCCTCTGTCTGGCGCGGGCGCTCATCCACGATCCGGATCTTCTGATCCTGGATGAACCGGCTTCCGGACTGGATCCGCGCACCCGGGTGGAGTATACGGCGATTCTGAAAGAACTGCGCGATCAGCGAAAAACGCTGCTCGTCAGCTCCCATATTTTATCGGAATTGTCAGAGCTTTGTACCTCGATCGGCATCATTGAGCAGGGAAGAACGGTCCTGCAGGGCAGCATGGATCAGATTTTTGCGCGGATCAACTCGTCCAATCCGCTTCTGATCTCGATTTTCAGCCAGAAAGAAAAGGCGCTTGCGATCCTGAAAAGCCATCCTTGCGTGCAGACGATCGCGGTGCAGGGGGATGAGATCAAGCTGGGCTTTTTGGGGGATCGGCAGGATGAGGCGCTGCTTTTGCAGCAGCTTATCGATGCAGATGTGATGGTCAGCAGCTTTATGCGCGAGAAGGGAAGCCTGGAATCACTGTTTATGCAGATCACAGAACATGAAGAAGAGAGGGCGGTGCTGAAACATGAGATGGAATCCGGTATTTAGGAGGGAAATGACAGTCGGAAGCCGCAGCATCCGCATGATGGCGATTCTGTTTGTTTTTAACAGTATCCTGGCGGCGGTGGCACTGTTTAATATGTATTCGGTGGCGGATCAGGTCAGGACGACGGCGGAGATCCAGTATTCGCAGTTTCTGGATCTCTACACGTTCGTCTCCTCGATCGAATTTATCATGCTGCTTTTCATCATGCCGGCTCTGACTGCCAGCAGTATCAGCGGCGAGCGGGAACGCCAGACGCTGGAACTGATGCTGACGACCACGATGGAGCCGCGTGACATGGTGCTTGGAAAACTGGCGTCCTCGCTGGTGACGATGCTGGTGCTGGCGGTCTCGGCGCTTCCGGTACAGGCGCTCGTATTTGTCTACGGGGGTATTACGCTGCGTGACATCGGGATGCTGTTTCTGTGCCACGGTGTTGTGGCAATTTTAACGGGCAGTATCGGGATCTTTTATTCATCGGTGCTGCGCCGCTCGACGGTATCGACCGTCTGCTCCTATGTGACGGTGGTGGCGCTGACGGCGGGAACGATGGCGGTCAATCTGTTTGCATACCGGATGGCGTTCCGGGCGGCAGATTCGTATGCATCTAATCTCAATGCATCGGAAATGGCAAGTTCCGGCATTTTACGCTATCTCTTTCTTTTCAATCCGGCTGTCTCGTTTTATAATGTAATTAACGGACAGGCGGGAAGCGGCGACATGAGAAAATGGTTCGAGCCACTGTTTGGCGTATTTCCAGACAATGCGATCACAGCACACTGGACGGCGTGCAGCCTGATTTTGCAGTGTATGCTGGCGATGGTGCTGATCGCGGCAGCAGTCTGGGCGATCACGCCGGGAAAATGGAATCGGCATGGGAAAAATAAAGGGAATGATAACCGATAGATAGAAAAAGCAGAAAAACAGAGAAACTATGAATTTGGAGAAGGAGGCAGTGAGTATGGGAATTATCAGAGCAGCGGCACACGCGGTCGGCGGCGGGCTGGCAGATCAGTGGCTGGAAGTGATTGAACCGGAAAATATGGGGGAACAGACCGTATTTTCAGCGGGTGTGCAGACACGCCGCGGGGAGAACCGGAAGAGGACACCGGAAACGGTGTCCAATGGCTCTGTGATCCATGTGTACCCGAATCAGTTTATGATGCTGGTGGACGGCGGTAAGGTCGTTGATTATACAGCGGAAGAGGGTTATTATACAGTGCAGAATTCATCCCTGCCGTCTCTGTTTAACGGACAGTTCGGCGATGCACTGAAAGAATCCTTCAACCGTGTGCGTTATGGCGGACAGACGCCGTATGCACAGAAGGTCTACTATATTAATCTCCAGGAGATCAAGGGAATCAAGTTCGGCACACGGACGCCGATCAACTATTTTGATTTATTCTATAATTCCGAGCTGTTTCTGCGCGCACATGGAACTTACTCCATCAAGATTACGGATCCACTGAAATTTTATGCGGAGGCTATTCCGAAAAATCAGGATCAGGTGGAGATTGATTCCATCAATGAGCAGTATTTAGCGGAGTTTCTGGAAGCGCTGCAGACCTCGATCAACCAGATGTCGGCGGATGGCGTGCGGATTTCCTTTGTAGCCTCCAAAGGCAGGGAACTGGGACGCTATATGGCGGAGACGCTGGATGAGGAGTGGAACCGTCTGCGTGGCATGGAGATCCAGTCAGTCGGTATCGCCAGCATTTCCTATGATGAAGAATCGCAGAAACTCATCAATATGCGGAATCAGGGCGCGATGCTCGGCGACCCGTCGGTGCGCGAGGGGTATGTGCAGGGCGCGATGGCACGCGGCTTTGAGGCAGCCGGTTCCAACGGAAGCGGTGCGATGGCAGGCTTCATGGGAATGAGCGCCGGCATGAACTTCGGCGGCGGATTTATGGGCGCCGCATCGGCGTCCAACCTGCAGCAGATGCAGATGCAGCAGGCGGCGCGGCAGGGATATGCGGCACCGCAGGGCGGCTATGAGCCGGGGCAGGCGAATGGAGCGCCGCAGGGTGGTTATGCACAGCAGCCGGGAGCACCACAGGGCGGCTATGCACAACCGGCAGGACAGAACGCAGCGCCTCAGGGCAGTGCGGCAGCTCCGGCAGAATCCTGGACTTGTGAGTGCGGCAATGTCAACCACGGAAAGTTCTGCTCCGAGTGCGGCAAGCCAAGACCAGCCGGTCCGTGGACCTGCAGCTGCGGAACGGTCAATACAGGTAAGTTTTGTTCCGAATGCGGAAAACCGAGGTCATAGGGCGTATGGAGATACAATCATATAAGTGTCCAAACTGCGGCGGCGGACTGGTGTTTGATCCGAAGACGCAGAAATTTAAATGTGAATACTGCCTCTCAGCGTTTACGGAAGAGACGTTGAAAGAGATGGAAGAGGCAGCCAGAAAGTCAGAGGAAGCTTCGAAGCCGGGGGGAATGCCGGAAGCGGAAAAGATAGAGAGCCAGAAGCAGGCGGAGTCTAAGATGGTTCTCTATACCTGCCCGAGCTGCGGCGCGGAGATCGTGGCACAGGAGACGACAGCGTCCACGTACTGCTGTTACTGTCACAATCCGGTGGTTCTTTCGGGAAGTCTGGACGGTAAATACCGCCCGGACGGTCTGATTCCGTTTGAGATCGACAAGAAAAAGGCAAAAGAAATCTTTAAAAACTGGATTCAGAAGAAAAAGTATGTGCCGGATGATTTCTACTCGCCGCGTCAGATGGAGTATCTGGAGGGAATTTATTATCCATATTGGATGTATAGCTGCCAGGTATCCGGTGAGATGCAGGCGGAGGCGCTGCGGAAACGCGTGACGGTGGCGGGGGAGATCGAGTATATCGAGACGAGCCGTTACCATCTGGAGAAAAAGGCGGAGCTTCCCATCAAGGATGTGGCGCGCAACGCGTTAAAGCAGGCGGACCGCAGCCTTGCCGAGACCGTGCTTCCGTTTGATATGAAGAAGCTGCGCCCGTTTCAGGCAGGCTATTTTCTGGGATTTAGGGCGGAGCGGCGCGACCGGGAAAAGGAAGAATTTGCACAGGAGATTGAGCAGGAGATCAAGCAGTATACGAGAGAATCCCTGCAAAATAGCGTCTCCGGCTACGATCATGTGGATATCCGGAACCATCGGGAGACCATCACGGGGGAAAAATGGAACTATGCCATGCTTCCGGTGTGGATGATGACCTATCCGGATCCGAAGAGCGGTCAGATGTACTATTTTGCGATGAATGGGGAAAATGGAAAGGTCTGCGGCGTCCTGCCGGTTGATTCGAAAAAACTGGCGCGCCTGTTTTTGACGATTTTCATTCCTGTGTTTGTACTTTTGCTGTTGGGAGGATACCTGATATGATAGAGAATCAAAATGCGGGAGTCACACAGAAAAAGAAGAAATATGGACGGCTGAAAGATTTTATATGCTTCTCCGTTGCAGCATTTATTTCATTTTCACAGGTCAGCCCTATATGGGCGGCGGAAGGCACGCGCGTCTTCGACGAGGCGGGACTGTTCAGCGCGGAAGAAGTGCAGGAGCTGGAGACACGGATCGATGAGGTGCGTGACTCACAGGATGCCGATCTGGCGGTACTGACAGTCGAGGACGCACAGGGAGAATCGGCGGAAAGCTATGCCGATGATTTTTACGACAGCCACGGACTGGGCGTCGGGGACGATGCGAGTGGTATTCTGCTTTCGATCGATATGGACAACCGGGAGATATACGTTTCTACCACCGGGTATGCGATGAAGGTGCTGACGGATGCGCGGGTAGAGAAGGTGCTGGATGCGGCATATGACAGCGTGGCGGATGGAAACTATGCGGAAGGCGCTCTGGGGGCGATCGACAGCATCGAAAATTATCTGGAGATGGGCGTTCCGGCGGGACAGTATACGCAGGTGCGCGAGGAGAAAAAACATTCCCTGGAATGGTATGAGGCGCTGTTTGCGGCGGTCGCGGCAGCGATCGTGGCGGCACTCCCGTGCTTTTCGGTGATGCGCCAGTATAAGATGCAGAAAGAACACCGCCAGTCGCTGGGTTTCCATATGGCATACCGGGCGGACAGTGCGCTGCATTTTGTCCAAAATGAGGAGCAGTTTGTAAACCGGTCGGTAGTGACCAGACGGATTCCAAAAAATCCGGGTCCGGGCGCTTCGGGCGGTTCGGCTGGAAGGACGACCATACATCAGGGCAGCAGCGGAAGGATGCACGGCGGCGGAGGCAGAAAGTTTTAATTGATACAATTTCGTGTGGAAGGCGGATGAATGATATATGACAATCCTGATGACAGGCTTATGTGAGAAAGGTGCAGACCAGATCTGGAAACAGTGTAACGATGCGATGTACGCCCAGGGAGTTACCTGGCTGGAAGAGGCGGCATATGCGGGCGATGCAGAAGCATGGTTCTTTTTAGGACACTGTTACAGCTGGGGGGACGGGGCTGTCGGGTTCAATGAGAAAAAAGCGTATGAATGTTACCTGCGGGGGGCTTCGGCGGGAAGTGCCCGGGCAGTGTTAGGAGCGCTGCGCGCCGGTCAGTATGACGAACAGATGAAGCAGTCGGCACGTTATTCCATCGAGGAAAGTTACCGTCAGGTGCGGGATGCCGCTGAGATGGGCGATGTCTATGCCGCGTGGCAGATGGGCGAGGCAGTTGAGTGGGAAGATCTGGCCGATTATATGCCGCAGACTGAGAGCGCCCGTGAGCAGTGCCTCTTCTGGTACGAACGGGCGGCGGACGGCGGCATTATCCCGGCGATGGTTAAGATGGGAAAATGCTGCCAGAATGGTACATACCGGGAAAAAGATGAAAAAGAGGCACTTCGCTGGGCGAACCAGTGCGCCGCCAGCGGGGAGGTCTGGGGACTCTTCCAGATGGGGGAACATTACCGCCAGGAAGAAGACTGGGAAGCTGCATTCCAATATGACTATGCGGCGGCAAAGCAGGGGTCTTCCCGCGCCATGCTGTATCTGGGGCAGATGTACTTAAACGGACAGGGCACAGAGCGCGATATTCAGGCGGCCGTTCAGGCGCTGGAAGGAGCCGCGGCGCGGAACGAGGCGGAGAGCTTTGAAGAACTTGGAAATCTGTTCTATCAGGATGAACTGGTGGAGCGCGATGATGAAAAAGCGTTTTACTGGTATGGAAAAGCATATGCGGCAGGCATCAAAGAGGCGGCGCTTCCGTTAGCCCGCCTGTATCTGCGCCCGTCCGATGAGCAGGACACTGTCCGGGCAGAAAAACTTCTGCGGGAGGCAGCTGGGATCGAGACCGACGGACAGGCAAGCCTGGCGCTTGGAAATATCTATCGGGATGGTCTGAACGGCGAGATTGATATGAAGCAGGCGGTTTCCTGGTACGAAAAAGGCGCTTCGCAGGGAAATCCAGAGTGCATGGAGATTCTTGGATGCCTGTATTTCCAGGGCGAAGAGGGAGTAGACCGCGATTATGCAAAAGCATTTGAGTGGCTGAACCGGTGCGAGGAAGCCGGAAGTCTGCAGTCTGCATCCAAGTTAGGCTATCTCTATATGAAGGGAGAAGGCTGCACCGCCGATGAAAATAAGGCGAAGGAGCTTTTTGAGCGGGCGGCACAGACGGAATGTGACGGATATGCACTCTATGAGCTTGGATTTATCTACGAACGGAAAAATGAATCCCCGGAAGATCTCGAGCGGGCGGCACAGTGCTACCAGAAGGCGATCGAGATGGGAAATGAGAGTGCTTCACGGCGGTTTTCCCATTTTAAGAAGGGATTGTTTGGGCGCTGGAAGATCACGTATTAAGGGGGAATTTTTCTTGCGCTGTGCCATAAAGTATGATAGAATTTTTAACTAAAGTGAGCAGGGGGTCCCGTAACTTTGCGGGAGAACTGCAAAACCACACAGAACACTCACATGGCAGAAAGTTTGACTCCGGCATCCTTTGCAAAGATGGGGACGACGGGGAAAGATAAAAAGAGAGGATGAAAATCATGGCAATCAATTACAGCAGTACCCGTGGCGGTGAAAACAACGTAACGGCTTCGATGGCGATCTTAAAGGGACTGGCAGCAGACGGCGGTCTGTTTATGCCGGATCATATCCCGGCGTTAGACTGCAGCCTGGAAGAATTATCCCATAAAACATATCAGGAAGTAGCTTATGCAGTTATGAAGCAGTTCCTGACTGATTTCACAGAGGAAGAGCTGAAAACCTGTATCGAGCGCGCTTACGACAGTAAGTTTGATACGGAAGAGATTGCGCCGCTTGTCAAAGCAGACGGAGCATATTATCTGGAGCTGTTCCACGGAAGCACGATTGCCTTCAAGGATATGGCGCTCTCGATCCTGCCGCATCTGATGACCGTATCGGCGAAGAAGAACCATGCGGAGAACACGATCGTGATCCTGACCGCAACCTCCGGCGATACCGGAAAGGCAGCGATGGCTGGTTTTGCAGACGTTGAGGGAACCAGAATTATCGTATTTTACCCGAAGGACGGCGTCAGCCGTGTGCAGGAGCTGCAGATGCTGACCCAGAAGGGCGCGAACACAAGCGTTGTCGGTATTTCCGGAAACTTTGATGATGCACAGAGCGGTGTCAAGAAAATCTTTGGTGACAAAGAATTTGCCAAAGAATTAGCAGGCAGAGGCTATCAGCTCTCTTCCGCAAACTCCATCAACATCGGTCGTCTCGTACCACAGGTTGTGTACTATGTATATGCGTATGCAAAGCTGCTTGAAAACGGCGAGATCGAGAACGGTGAGAAGATCAATGTAACCGTTCCGACCGGAAACTTCGGCAATATCTTAGCTGCTTATTTTGCAAAACAGATGGGTGTGCCGATCGACAAGCTGATCTGCGCGTCCAATGACAATAAAGTTCTGTACGACTTCTTTAAGACAGGCGTATATGACAAGAACCGTCCATTCATCCTGACCTCTTCCCCGTCGATGGATATTCTGATTTCCAGCAACCTGGAACGTCTGATTTATCTCTCCACCGGCTGCGATGCGGAGGAGACCAAGAAACGCATGGAAGAGCTTTCGAAAGATGGCAAATATTCGGTTACTGACGAGATGCGTGCGCGCATGGCAGATTTTGTCGGCGGTTATGCTGATCAGGCGGCAAATGCAGCCGAGATCAAGCGTCTCTATGATGAGACCGGTTATATGATCGATACGCATACCGGCGTTGCATCCTGCGTATACCATAACTATGTGAAGGAGACAGGCGATACCAAGAAGACAGTTATCGCATCGACGGCAAGCCCATATAAATTCTCCCGCAGCGTCATGGAGGCAATCTTCGGCAGCGAAGAAGGCAAGGGCGAGTTCGAGCTTATCGACGAGATGGAGAAAGCATCCGGCGTGAAGATCCCGCAGGCGATCGAGGAGATCCGCAAGGCAGAGATCCGTCACAACCGCCAGTGCAAGCCGGAGGAGATGGAGAAAACCGTTTCGGAGATTTTACAGTAAAAGTTACAAAATATTAAAATAATTGCCTGTTATTTTTTTGACAGGCTAGGCAAATACTGAATTATGGTATATAATAGACTCTGGTTAGATCAAAAAGAGACAACGAGGAGGTTTGTATATGTTAGTTAGTGCGAAGGAAATGCTTCAGAAGGCAAGAGATGGCAAATATGCGGTTGGTCAGTTCAACATCAACAATCTTGAATGGACCAAAGCGATTTTACTGACGGCACAGGAGCAGAACTCACCGGTTATCTTAGGTGTTTCTGAGGGCGCAGGCAAGTATATGACTGGCTTTAAGACAGTATCTGCGATGGTAAAAGCGATGATCGAAGAGCTGAACATCACGGTTCCGGTTGCGCTGCATCTGGATCACGGCACCTACGAGGGCTGCTACAAATGTATCGATGCTGGATTTTCTTCCATCATGTTTGACGGCTCCCATTATCCGATCGCCGAGAACGTAGAGAAAACCAAAGAATTAGTCAAAGTCTGCGCGGAGAAAGGTATTTCCCTGGAGGCTGAGGTTGGTTCCATCGGCGGCGAGGAAGACGGCGTGATCGGTATGGGCGAATGTGCAGATCCGAACGAGTGCAAAGCGATTGCAGACCTCGGAGTTGATATGCTGGCAGCAGGTATCGGCAATATCCACGGCAAATATCCGGCAAACTGGCCAGGTTTAAGCTTTGAGACGCTGGCAGCCGTAAAAGAAAAAGTAGGCGATATGCCGCTGGTTCTTCACGGTGGTACCGGTATTCCGGAAGATATGATCAAGAAAGCCATTTCTTTAGGTGTAGCGAAGATTAATGTAAATACTGAGTGCCAGCTGGCATTTGCAGAGGCAACCCGCCAGTATATCGAGGCTGGTAAGGATCAGCAGGGCAAAGGATTTGACCCGCGTAAACTTCTTGCACCTGGTTTTGAGGCGATCAAAGAGACGGTTAAGACAAAGATGGAACTGTTCGGTTCTATCGGAAAAGCCTGATGAATAAGTAAGGTTCATGACCGGACTGCAGGGATGTACATTTCGCAACGCGGATATACATACCGGCGGTCCGGTCTGTTTTCATATTAATGTGAGGGATTGAATGAGCGAGATTATCAATGTACCGGAAATTTTCGGAAAAAATGTGTTTAATGACAAGGCGATGCAGGAACGCCTTCCGAAAAGTGTTTACAAAAAACTGAAGAAAACCATTGAAGACGGAGCTGAGCTGGATCCGTCCATCGCAGATGTTGTCGCACACGCGATGAAAGACTGGGCGATCGAGCGCGGTGCGACGCATTATTCCCATTGGTTCCAGCCGCTGACCGGCATTACGGCAGAAAAACATGATGCGTTTATCTCCGTACCGGATTCCAACGGACGCGTTATCATGGAGTTTTCCGGTAAAGAGCTGATTAAGGGCGAGCCGGATGCATCCTCGTTTCCGTCGGGCGGACTTCGTTCCACCTTTGAGGCACGCGGCTATACAACCTGGGATTGTACTTCCCCGGCATTTCTGCGGGAAGATACGCTGGGCGTGACACTCTACATACCGACTGCATTCTGTTCGTACCGCGGCGAAGCACTGGATAAGAAGACACCGCTGCTGCGTTCCATGCAGGCAATCAACGAGCAGGCACTCCGGATTCTCCGCCTGTTTGGAAATACGACTTCCCACCGTGTGATTCCGTATGTGGGACCGGAGCAGGAGTATTTTCTGGTTGATAAGAACAAATATTTACAGAGAAAAGACCTGATCTACACCGGTCGTACCCTGTTTGGCGCGATGCCGCCGAAAGGACAGGAGATGGATGATCACTATTTTGGAAGCATCCGTCCGAGAGTCGGTGCGTTCATGAAAGAGTTAAATGAGACATTGTGGCGTCTGGGGGTCAGTGCAAAGACACAGCACAACGAAGTTGCACCAGCACAGCATGAATTAGCGCCAACCTATTGTCAGGTCAATCTGGCAGTCGATCACAACCAGATGGTCATGGAGGCGATGAAGCGTGTCGCAGGACATCACGGTCTGACCTGTCTGCTGCATGAGAAACCATTTGACGGAATCAATGGTTCCGGTAAGCACAACAACTGGTCCCTGACGAGCGACGACGGCATCAACATGATGAATCCGGGCGAGACGCCGCACGAAAATGTACAGTTCCTTCTGGTTCTGGCGTGCATCATGAAAGCAGTTGACAGACACGCGGATCTGCTGCGCGAGTCCACCGCGATTCCGGGCAACGATCATCGTCTGGGTGCGGCAGAGGCGCCGCCAGCGATCATCTCTATTTTCCTGGGCGAGCAGCTGGAGGATGTTATCGATCAGCTGTGCAGCACGGGCGAAGCCGCACATTCTAAGAAAGGCGAGGTACTTCAGACGGGAGTAGCGACACTTCCGGATTTTGTCAAGGATGCAACCGACCGCAACCGTACTTCACCGTTTGCGTTTACCGGTAACAAATTCGAGTTCCGTATGGTTGGTTCTTCGGATTCTGTTTCATCCCCGAACGTCGTGCTCAACACGATCGTGGCAGAAGCGTTTAAAGAGGCTGCGGACGAATTGGAAAACAGCGATGATTTTGACAGCGCAGTCCATGATATCATCAAGCGTCTGTTTGCAGAGCACCGCCGTATCATTTTCAGCGGAAATGGTTATTCTGAGGAATGGGTTAAAGAGGCAGAGCGCCGTGGACTCCCGAACCTGAAAGCGGGTATCGATTCTGTCGAGGCAATCCGGACCGAGAAAGCGATCAAGCTCTTTGAAGAATTTGGCGTGTACACCCGGACCGAGCTGGAATCCCGTGCCGAGATCGAGTATGAGGCATATTCCAAGACTGTTAACATCGAGGCGAAGACGATGATCGACATGGCAGGCAAGCAGATCATCCCGGCGGTTGTCAAATATACGACTCAGCTTGCTTCCTCCCTGACAGCCGTCCGGACTGCCTGTGAGGAGGCCGATGTCAGTGTCCAGAAAGAACTGCTTTTAGAGACCTCTGATAAACTTTCAGAGATGAAGGTGGCATTGGCGGCACTCAAAGATATCCTGGCAAAGGCATCTGCGATCAAGGATAACAAAGAAAAAGCATTCGCCTATCTGCATGAGGTGTGCCCGGCGATGGTAGCTCTCCGTAAACCGGCAGACGAATTGGAAATGCTGGTAGATAAAGAATTATGGCCATTTCCGAGTTATGGGGATTTGGTGTTTGAGGTGTAGGCAGCTTTTAGAAGGTATGATTTTAATTAAAAAGATTTTGACCATCGATATAAGCTATGAATCGTTGGTCAAAATCTTTTTTATTTCAATTATATATTTTGCAAATACGGTTTATTTCCGTCCAGGACCCTGCGTCTGTCCCTCCTGAATCGTATCGCCCTGATTGGAGGTAAATCCGTTAATCCGTTTATCGGACGAATTTGACGAAGAGCCTGACGAGCTGGAGTTCGATGTCGTCGGTGCGGTGTAAGTTGTGCCGTTGCTGTAGATGCGGCTTGGTACATTGCTGGTATCGCTGGTGGAACTGCTGCTTGTCTGGTTTTTCGAAGAGCCTGACGAACTGGAAGTCCCGCCCGGCGTGGAAGTGGAGCTGCTGTAGCCGCTTCCAGGAATCGGAACGGTTGTGCCCGACGAAGAACCATTTGACGAGCTGGAGCTGTTGGAACTTCCCGGTGCAGTAAAACTGGTCGAAGGATCGGAACTATTCGAATTGTTGGTGTTACCTGAACTGGAGGTCCCTGAATTGGAATTGTTCGAAGCCGTTCCGCTTGGCCCCGAAGTGCTGCTTGAAGAAGAACTGCCAGACGAAGTCCCTGTTCCCTGTGAAGCACTTGGGTCAAAATAGCTGTCGCTCATGCCGGAGAGACTGGACGGTGGATTCTGGCACGCACCGCTCTTGGCAAAGGTGTATTTCACCGAATCAATCGTCCGGGTTGTGTTCGAAGCCATCTTACCGTTCTCATCCAGATAATAGTAGGTGCCGGATACCTTAATCCAGCCTTTCTGACGGTGTCCGTACTCATTGAAATAGTACCAGGTGCCGTCGATCTGCTTCCAGCCGCGGCTCATATTGCCGTCTGTCTTGTCCATGTAGTAGGTGTTTCCGTTGCTGTCATTGAGCCAGCCAGTCAGCATCTTGCCATCATGGAGATAGTAGTATTCATTTTTAATAAGCTGCCAACCGGTCAGCATTTTTCCATTTTCGTCGAGATAATACCAGGTGCTGTTTACCTTCTGCCAGCCAGTCCGCATCGCCCCGTCCGTGCCGAAATAGTACCAGGTGCCGTTGTCCATCTTCTGCCAGTTGGTAAACATCCGTCCATCCTCACCCAGGTAATACCAGACCGTATCAAGCTGGAGCCAGCCCTTCTGCATCACACCATACTGGTTAAAATAGTACCAGTAGTTGTTGATTTTCTGCCATTTGGTCATCATCTCGCCGCTCTGGTTGAAATAATACCAGGCGGAAGTGGATGAATCCTGACGCCATCCGGTCACCATCTTGCCGGTCGAGTCATCCATATAATAATATTTCTCTCCGATATGTACCCATCCGGTATGCTTCTGACCGTCGTCGGTCATGTAGTACCAGTAGTTTCCGTCCTTCAGCCATCCGGCCGCACGGCTCTGGGAAGAAGGAAGCAGCCCCATGGCACCGATCAGGCAGGCAAGCCCAAGCAGTTTTGCATATCTTTTCCGCATCGCGTATCCCCCTTGCAATGTGATTTATCGTTATCTATGATTACAGTAGAAATTAATATCAAAGATGTTGGGGTCAAAAGGCATTTTGACCCCTCTGATACCAGATTGCTCCGCACTATATGCTCCCGCAATCTTCAAAAACATTCGTAATTCGCTCATTTTTCTTTGAAAAATGGCTACTTACTCATGTTTTTGGCGGGGCCCAAGGTCAAAAATTCTCCTGCAAGCAAGCTTGCGTCGAACTTCTGACCTTTTGACCCTGGTATCATATCAAATTACTTTATAAGTATAACATAGAAAAATGTAAAATACCTAACGGAAATATTACAATTTTAACAAGCCCTCGGAAACAATTTTTCGATAATAATTTTTCGCATACCGGTACATCACGATCGTGTAATCGCCAAATTCGCGTCCTTCCATACTCTTGAAGACCGCCCAGAGCGCCCACAGGAAACCGCCGAGCGCCGCATAGGCATACGTGACAAAGCGTTCCTCGTCTGATGGGGCGTGCTGGAGGTATTCTTCCAGAAGGTGGTCAAGCTCTTCCTGTGAATAATATGAATAAATACTGCACATCGCAATATCAATGAGCGGATCGCACATGCCTGCATACTCCCAGTCGATCAGACGCAGGGAGCCGTCCGGCAGAAACAGGAAATTGTCTGCAACCGAGTCAATGTGGGAGAGGCAGCAAGGACGTTCCAGTGTATCCAGTCGATCCATCAGTTCATTCATCCGGGCGCGGACTGCCGGGTAGTCCTCGAACAGCATTTCCTCATGTCCGCGGCAGATCCTCTCATAAAAATCAATCCGTTCCCGGATGCGGAACGTGTGCGGAACCGTCACGCCGGAATGATGCAGCTTCCGCAGCATCTCCATGCAGGCGGCCATCTCCTGCGGGTTCTTTGCATCCGCATTCCGAGCGCCCTCATAATACTGGGCGATCTTGTAGCCGGTTTTTCCGTCAAAATACAAAATATGTTCGGTAATGCCAAGCGGTGTGACCGCCTTGTAAACAGCCTCCTCCTCTTTCCGGTTAATCAGAAATTCTGTTCCCGGACCCGGAATGCGGCAGATATAATGTTTTCCATCCAGTTCAAACAGGAACGACTGGTTTGTCATACCAGATTTGAGACAGCGGATGTTGTGTATCGCTTCCTCTTTTACATTGAAAACGTGTGCGACCAGCTGCATGGCGGCATTGTCCGAATGATTCTGATATTTCGGATCAAACAGGCGCAGTTCTTCCAGGTTTTCAAACTCATAGACCTGATCCGCCGGCTGGCAGTTCATGGAAAAATCCAGTTCTTTGATATGATCGACGACAACCTGTTCCCAGTACCATTGTTCTGTGCCAGGCTGATGATAGGCTTCCTCAATGAGCGGAATCAGCTGGTTGGAAAAATCACGCGAGAGGAACGCAGGTCCATACATGACCCAGGAATCATGCCCACCGACCTGCACCGATGTGATACGCCCCTTTTTATTAGAAGAAAGACACCACTCTGACGTTTCACCATCCATGTAAACGGAAGAGTACCACGCGCCGCACTCATACTTATGGTACATATTATTTCGAATCCAGTTGTCCGAGACAAGCAGATACATATTGCGACCGCGGAACAGCTCGCGGGCATGGTAGATCGTAGCCAGATTATTTTTGGTGGCGTACTCCGGGTTATAGAGGAGTTTGACCTGATATTTGTCGATCAGATATTCAAACTTTTCCTTTAAATAACCGACGATAATTGTGATATCCGTGATCCCCGCTTCATGGAGCTGCTTGATCTGGCGCTCAATCATCCGCTCGCCAAACACTTCCAGAAGCCCCTTCGGTGTCTCAAACGTCAGCGGCACAAACCGGGAGCCAAACCCGGCGGCGGTAATGACGGCGCCATCCACTTTAAATTGTTCCAGATACTTAAGCCCCTGTTCGGTCAGCAGATATTTCCCCGTATCCATATCCGTCATGAGAAATGCCTTCTCCAGGCAGTCCCCAAGCAATTTATTCACAGTCCCCAGGGAAAGATTCAAAATCGAAGCAAGCTCCCGCTGGGTTACATCCGGATTCTCATAGAAACTCCGGCAGATCAGTCCATAGCGATCCATATAAAACCTCCTGAATTATTAAATTCTTTTATTTTTCTCTTATATATTCACGTATTTCGTCATCATTATAGATGGATAAGAGTGAAAATAGGTTCTAGCTGTTGTGTGTTCAAAAAATAAAATTAAAAGTGATATATGAACATTATAGCATAAACACAGAGAAAGTAAACGGAAAAAGCAATGCTGCGGGGGGAGAATAAAGACTGTTACTGGGCACGTATGCGTGAATAGTGACGAAAGGCTTGATAAGGTGGTCTGTGGGAAATAAGAAACGTAAAAAATACTGGAAATACAGGCATTTTAGCGGTTAAAACAGGATTGTACAAATATAAATACAATTACGAAACTATAAAGAATTTCCGTAAAAAATCCGTAAGAAAATGCACAGATAAATGTTATGGTATTTTGGAAAAACGTGTATTATAATGTGGATGTATCGGAGAAAGGCAGTACTTCACAGGGAAGAGAAACATAGGAAATACAGACAATATTCCACTTCAAAATAAAAAGTTGGAAATTCTGTAAAAAAACTATTGATAATTTTCCATATCCGAAGTATAATGACCTAGTAATGCAGTTAGGATTTCGAGAAAAATATTTCAAAAAGTAAAAAGGAGAGTGCATTAATTATGAGAAAGCAGACTAAATTAGTTGCAGTACTTTCTGCAGCAGCTTTACTCGCTATGGGTGCTTCCATGACTTCTTTCGCAGCTGGTTGGCAGAAAGATGACGCTGGTGTTTGGCACTACTATGATAGCGATGACAATCAGGTAACTGACGAGTGGAAAAAAGATGGTGGTAAGTGGTTCTACCTCAACGAAGATGGCGATATGGAAACAGACGCTTGGGTAGACGATGACTACTATGTAGGCGAAGATGGTGCTATGCTGGTTAACCAGTGGGTCAAAGTAGCTGATGATGATGACAGCAGCGATCCGGATGATGATGGCGAGAACTGGTACTACTTCAACAATAAAGGTAAGAAAGTAACCGATGATAAGAAGAAGATCAACGGTAAAACCTACTACTTCAACACCGACGGTGAGATGAGATACGGTTGGTTCGAAGATAACGGTGACTGGTACTATCTGGGAACTGAGGATGAAGGCTGGAGAACAGATGCTAAGTGGCTGTGGTTAGAAGAGCCGAATGAGGATGACGAGGATAACGATTCCATGCCGTCTCATGATGATGATTGCTCCCTGTGTGATAGCGAAGGCTGGTACTACTTCCAGAACGACGGTAAAGCATACAGAGACAACAGCAAGAAAAAGAAAATCAATGGTAAATACTACTACTTCAACGAGCATGGTCAGATGCTGTACGAGTGGATCAATACTAAGGAGTACACAGCTACTGGTTCCTCCACAGAATTTATTCTGGATGGTAACAGAGCAGGCGCTTCCGCAAGCGATATGATCTACGCTAACGAAGTTGAAGATGGCTCCAGATCAGCAGGCTGGTACGAGATCGACGGTGCTGAGGATCTTGGCAACGACAACGATACCGACTGGTACTTCTTCAAGAAGGGCGAAGCTAAGAAGGCAGGCGCTGAGGATGCTCAGACTGACTCTACAGGTGCAACCCAGTACAGAAAGAAAATCAAAATCAATGGTAAGTACTTCTGCTTCGATCAGGATGGTAAGATGCAGACAGGTCTGCAGAGAATTGCAAACCATACCTACTATTTCGATGACAATGGCTATATGAAGACCGGTAAGACAACTGCTGATGATGACAATGATGATACATTCACATTCTACTTCAGCACAAAGAACAACGATACTGGTAAGGGCTATGACGGAATCAAAGATGGTTATCTGTACGCAGATGGTCAGAGACTTGAGGCTGATGATGACTACGCTGTATACAAATACAACAATCTTCTGTATGTAGTTAACAAGACTGGTAAGATCCAGAAATCTACTTCTAAGAAGTACGAACTGGATGGCGGCGAAGGTTATGTAACTGTAACCAAGAGCGGTACTGTTAACAAGTACTTTGTTGATGATGAGAAGAATACAAATGCAACAACACTTCCGACTGATGTAATCAGAACTGGTGGTTTTGATGTAGATGGTCAGAGCACAACTGATGGTTTCGTTTGGGAGCCGTAATTGAGCTGAACTTGAAGAATTGAGCTGATAGCTTGATATAAAGAGGACTCCGACATCTCAGAGAAATCTGGGATGCCGGAGTCCTTTTTGCATAGAAACAATGTTACCATATTTAGTCAGAAAAAGAGCTGCCACATATGAATGCGACAGCTCTCCTTTAATTTAGAGAGATTAAGAAATTCTAATCGGTTGAAATTAAGAATCACTTAAAGTAATACTTAATTATCTCCATCCCTCAGCATAATCACTACCTGTATAGGTATAAACATCATTGCTATCGTACAGATCGATGAACGGAACTGCTACTTTATTATCATTTGCGTTTTCATAAGACTTAGCATCGAAACCAGTTGCATTGATGTCTGTTGCAAGATCTGTTAATAAATCTTCGCTTCTAGTTGCTGCTGCATTGCCAACCTGAACAGAAGATACGATACCTTTCTTGTTAGTTGTTACATGTACATCTTTTCCAACGTATGCGCCGTTTTCGATATCATCATATTTCTTGCTGTTGGTAGCTTTCTGAATCTTACCCTTTGTATTTACAAGGTAGATACTTCCATCTACTACATAGAACTTATAATCATCATCTGCTTCCAGTCTCTTACCGTTGAAGTACAGAGTACCATCTTTTTCACCGGTATAACCGATACCGTTCTTGGTTGTGAAGTAGAAGGTGTAATCATCATCTTCGCACTCTACGCTGGAAACTTTACCAGTCTTCTGGTAGCCATTCTCATCGAAGTAGAAGAAGCCATGATCTTTAACGATGTACTGAAGACCATCCTGCATCTGACCTTTTTTATTGAATGCGAAATACTTGTTACCACTTACTTTAACTTTCTTTCTCATTACATAAACTTCACTACCGCCATCAGTCGTACCTGCATCATCAGCATCTGTTGCATGATACATTTCGCCATCATCGATGTAGTACCAGTCTGTATCGCTGTCTGTCTTCATAGCCTCGGAACCATCGATCTGATACCAGCCATCAGCTCTCCAGCCTTCTTCATTTACATTGTAGTACAGCATCTCACCAGCAGTTGCTACAGAGCCATCAGCACGTTTTGCATCAAGCTGCGCGTTGGAACCAACAGAAACTTTCTTATTGTCAATCCACTCATACAGCATCTGACCATGCTCATTGAACATGTAGAACTTACCGTTGATTTTCTTCTTTGTTTTATCTTTGTACATCTTACCAGAGGACTGGAACCAGTACCAACCTTCGTCATCACACGGATCAGAAGAGGTATCGTCACACAGACCTTTATTCTGTCCGTCATCCAGATCCTCATCGCTTAAGTTACCGGATCTCTCCAGCCACAGCCACTTGGACTCTGTTCTAGCACCATCGTTCTCATCGCCATAGTAGTACATGTCGCCGGTGTTATTATCCTGCTGCCAGCCAAACTCCATCTTACCATCGCTATCGAATAAGTAAGTTTTACCATTAATCTTCTTGGTATCGTTTACAACTTTTTTACCTTTGTTGTTGAAGTAGAACCAACGCTCGCCATCCTCATCCGGTTCATCCTGATCTTCGTCAGATACAGTGTATTTCCAAGCGTTTGTCAGCATAGCACCGGACTCATCTACATAGTAGTCATCATCTACCCAAGCATCTGTCAGCATATCGCCGTCTTCGTCAAGGTAGAACCACTTACCGCCGTCCTTCTTCCATTCGCCTGTTACCATCTCATCATCGCTATCATAGTAGTGCCAAACACCAGCGTCATCTTTCTGCCAACCAGCTGCGAAAGAAGTCATGGAAGCACCCATAGCGAGTAAAGCTGCTGCAGAAAGTACTGCAACTAATTTAGTCTGCTTTCTCATAATTAATGCACTCTCCTTTTTACTTTTTGAAATATTTTTCTCGAAATCCTAACTGCATTACTAGGTCATTATACTTCGGATATGGAAAAGTATCGGGCGATGGGAAAAATGTCGTTTCTTTTCTTTCTTTCGCGTCTTGACTTTCCTTTCTTTCTTTCATAAAATAAGAGAAAGAAAGGAGAAATCTCATGCTATCGTTTGAAAATCAGGAAGTTGAGTTTAAACAAGAATATGTAGCTGATATTCGAAAAGAAGTGATTGCGTTTGCCAATGCTTCTGGAGGTACCATTTTGATTGGAGTTCGAAAAGATGGAACGGTTATTGGAGTGAATGATCCAGATTCAGTTATGTTGCAGGTCGCGGGTTCGTTAAAAGATGCGATTGCTCCAGATATCATGCCATTTGTGAATATAAAAACGGTTGAAATAGAGGAAAAAACAGTAATCGAAATTAATGTTGCGACTGGAACAAATCGCCCTTATTATATCCGAGAAAAAGGATTGAAACCGAGCGGTGTTTATGTCCGAAAAGGAAGCTCTTCACAGCCAATGACGGATGACGGCATCCGTGAAATGATTATTCAAAACGGTATCCGTTCCTATGAATCCTGCCGGAGCATGAATCAGGCATTGACATTTGAGGTGTTTTCTGCTGAAATGTCCAAACGGAATATACCATTGGGTTCGTCTCAGATGATGACTCTGAAAATGATTGGTGAAGATAATTTATATACAAATCTTGCATTGCTATTATCCGATCAGTGTGAAGTAACGACAAAGGTTGCCATTTTCCAGGGAACTGACAAAGCAATTTTCCGCGATCGGAAAGAATTTTCTGGTTCAATTATCAAGCAGCTAGATGACGTTTTTCAGTTTATCGATCTAAACAATAAAACGAAAGCAAGTTTCTCAGGCTTAGAGAGAATTGACAAGAGAGATTATCCAGAAGAGGCGGTCAGAGAATCATTATTAAATAGTATTGTTCACAGAGACTATTCTTTTAGTGGCAGCAATCTGATTAATATTTATGATGACCGGATGGAATTTGTTTCTTTGGGCGGTCTGGTTTCAGGATTGGAATTAGATTCTATTTTTTTAGGCGTATCACAACCAAGAAATCCGAATCTGGCGGCTATCTTTTATCGAATGATGTTGATAGAAAGTTATGGAACTGGTATTGGCAAAATTCAACGCGCATATAAAGATTTTTCCAAACAGCCTGTATTCGAAACAGCCAAAGGAGTATTTCGTGTTACACTTCCAAATCGAAATGAAATGCTTAATCACACAAATCTGCCCAAAAAACGGATTGTAGCTGTATACAGACAGCCTTCTTCATTAACAGAAAAGCAGCTTATTCTGGAATATGTAAATAAAAACAAGAAAATAACTCGAAAAGAAGCGGAAGCAATATTAAATTCCGGTACAACTAAAGCATTTAAATTATTGAAAGAGCTTTGTACTTCAGGAGAATTACAAGCAATCAGATCTGGAAAAAATACGTATTATACGTCTGTTTAGGCTGAAATTTTTCAAATCAGTTTGAAAAACGGCACATCGCATTCTCGTTACTTTAGCCTGCAAATAAAAA
>NZ_QULJ01000007.1:0-167850 GCF_003481505.1 Clostridium sp. OM05-5BH
TCACAGGTTCGAGCCCTGTAGGCCCCATTGTTACCAATGTTTTATGCCGATGTGGCTCAATTGGCAGAGCAGCTGATTTGTAATCAGCAGGTTATCGGTTCGAGTCCGATCATCGGCTTTTTAAAATGGATGGGTTCCCGAGTGGCCAAAGGGGGCAGACTGTAAATCTGTTGCGTCTCGCTTCGGTGGTTCGAATCCACCTCCATCCATTATTATTTTTACAATAATGGTTGTATTTTTCCAGAAATTGTATATAATAATAGAGTAAGAATTAGCGCGGGGTGGAGCAGTCTGGAAGCTCGTCGGGCTCATAACCCGAAGGTCGCAGGTTCAAATCCTGCCCCCGCAATTTTTTTATGCAATGAGAAGTGCACAGATAAAAATATAGAAGTTAAAAACATGCTTGCATGTTTTTTAACAGATATATTTTTAGATGTATACGGCGAATGCCGTAAGCGAAAGACCGCAGGTCTTGAGCTGAGCACTTCGGACTAAAAAAAGCGACAAGCAAACTTTTAATCCGCATAAAACCAATAACCATTACGCCCAGATAGCTCAGTTGGTAGAGCAGAGGACTGAAATCCTCGTGTCACTGGTTCGATTCCGGTTCTGGGCATATGGGGGATTAGCTCAGTCGGTAGAGCACTTGACTTTTAATCAAGTTGTCCGGGGTTCGAATCCCCGATGCCTCATGAAGATGAGAAGCCGTCACACTGGAGACAGTGTGGCGGTTTTTTGGTGTAATAGGGAATTCCAAGGAATTTCCTATTACACAAAAAGGCACTAACGTGCCAATGATGCGCACTCGCGCGAAGCAGAAATAGGAAACTTCGTTTAACATTCATGTAAAGTAAAAAAGCCATTCAGACAGGAGTCTTTCTTGAATATATAATTTCTTGTTTTCGGATATGGCAGCTGTTATAATTGATTGAAAACAGAAGCAAATAGAAAACCAAAATGGAAGTAAGAATAGAAATAGGCAAATGCAGAAATTTTAAAATGGAGAAGAAAAATGGAGCCAAACAAGATGAAACAGAAACGCCGGAAATATTTATATGCAGCGGCGGCGCTTGGCATGACGTTCCTTTTGAACTTGAGCGGATGCAGCCACCGGTTCACGAACTATCCGGAGACAGCCGGAACGGTAGCAATCGTGGACAGTACAGAGCGGGAGGCTGTCCGAGATGAAAATGGAGAAAATCCAGATCAGCCGATTGATTTAGATAACCTGGGGGAACAGCAGTCGGCGGCAGAAATGGAAGCGTTAGCTGCGGCGGAGGCGGCGGAGCCGGGCGTGGAGGAGCCGTATCTGGACGGGGGAGAGCTTCGGCTTTTAGCGTGTGCGGATATCTGGCAGAACCTCTCCTGCGTCATGAAGACGAAGGAAGGCGCGGTGATCGTGGTAGATGGCGGTCGTGATGTCGATGCACCGCATTTGATTGAGGTTATTCAGGAGTTGGGCGGTCATGTGGATGCATGGCTTTTAACCCATCCGCACAGCGATCATGTGGGGGCGATCACGGAGATTTTAAACATGGATCCGATGCCGATCTCGATCGGTAAGGTGTATTATTCATTTCTGGATAAAGAACTTTTAGGTCAGGAGCAGGTTTCAAGACGGGATTCAGATTTGGAGTGTTATGATCGGATCACGGAAGCGATTGCGAAACTGCCGGAAGCAGAAAAATGCGGGACGCTTACGAAAGGGCAGAAGATTTCAGTGGCGGGCGCGGAGATCACAGTGATGAACGAGCCATTTGCCTGCACGGAAAATAGTTTTAATAACAGCTCGGTCGCGTACCGCGTGGAGATGGGCGGAAAACGGATCCTGTTTTTGGGTGATATGGGCTGGCAGGCAGGGAAGGATTTTCTTGCCAATCATACGCAGGAGGAACTGAAATCGGATGTGCTACAGATGGCGCACCATGGGCAGAGAGGTGTGGAAGAGGAGCTCTACCAGGAGATTTCACCGGAGGTCTGCTTATGGCCGACGCCGGACTGGCTCTGGGATAATGTGCAGGATGGCGTCGCGGGCGCTGGTTCGTATAAGACGCCGATTGTCCGTGGATGGATGGTAACATTAGGTGTGAAGAAAAATCTTTGTGTCAAGGATGGCGATCAGATACTGCGGTAGTTTTTTATAAAAGATTAAAATAAAATTTTAAAAAGTTGTTTTCAGGGAAATGAAATGCTTTTGGGATGCGGTGCAGCGGATAGAAATAAGACATGAACGAAAAAAGAGAGAAACAGAAGGAAGAAGAAAAAGTGAATAAAGACAGGAAAATGCGGTCGGAAACAATCATCCTACGTCCGGAAGTGCCGCTTTTAGAACGTTTATCCACCTATGCGGCGTCGGATGCCTACCCGTTCCACATGCCGGGCCACAAACGCCAGGTGAAAATGGGGATAACTTCCGTCCCGAATCCATTTTCGGTGGATATCACGGAGATTGATGGATTTGACAACCTGCATCATGCGGAAGATATTTTGAAAGAGTCGATGAATTCGGCGGCTGCGGTGTACGGAGCAGACCGGGGCTGGTATCTGGTGAATGGCAGTACGTGCGGGATTCTGGCGGCGATCGCGGCGGCGGTGAAGCCGGGGGAAAAAATCCTCATGGCTCGAAATTCCCACAAATCGGCGTATCACGCGGTGGTTTTAAACCAGCTGGAACCGGTATATTTATATCCGGAGGAGGTGCCGGAGTTTCAGATTCCGGGAGGGATCGAGCCAGAGCAGGTGGAACGAGCACTTTTGGAGCATCCGGAGATCCGGGCTGTGTTTGTGACTTCCCCGACCTATGAGGGGATCGTGTCGGATATCCAGGGGATTGCAGCGACGGCGCACCGGCATGGAGCGGCGCTGATTGTGGATGAGGCGCACGGCGCGCATCTGCCGTTTGGGGATGGGAACTATTTCCCGGATGGGGCGTTACAGGAGGGGGCGGACCTGGTGATCCAGAGTCTTCACAAGACGCTTCCATCTTTGACACAGACGGCGATTCTGCATCTGAAAAGCCAGATTCTGGATGCGAAGAAGGTGGAACAGTATTTATCGGTTTACCAGAGTTCCAGCCCGTCGTATATTCTGATTGCGTCGATGGAGAACTGCGTCCGGTATATGGCAGAAAAAGGAGCCGGGGAGATGGCGCGGTATGGCGCGCGATTGCGGGAACTCCGGGAAAAATTGGCGAAGCTAAAACATTTCCGGCTTCTGAAAGAGGAAATCTGTGGTGCGGCAGGTGTGTATGGATATGATCCGTCAAAACTGGTGCTATTTCCAGATTTTATGACGGGAACTAGACTGGCAGAGGTTTTGCGGACAGAGTACCATCTGGAGGCGGAGATGTCGAGCGGGCGGTATGTGCTTCTGATGACTTCGTTTATGGATACGGAGGAAGGATTTTCGCGTCTGGAGCGGGCACTTTTGGAGCTGGATGCGCGGGTGGAAAAGCTGGAGGCGGAAAGTGTTGGGCTGAAAGATGCAAAACAAGGCAGGCAGGAACCGTTTTCGGGAGCACAATTGAATCAGAAACCGAACCAAGAAAATGATTCAGAAAACTATCCACAGCAGATGTGTCTCCCCTGGCAGGCATGGCATGGGGATGGCATGCTGGTGCCGCTTGAGGAGGCGGAAGGAAGGACGGCGCGGACCTGCGTTACCATTTATCCGCCGGGGGTGCCGATGCTGATGCCGGGAGAGCGGATTGGAACAAGGGAGATCGCGCGGATCCGTGAGGATTGGAAGCTGGGACTTACGGTGGAAGGAATTTGTGAAAAATCAGACAAATTGGATTTGTGGATAGAGGTTGTTATTTAGCAGGTTCGCACATTTGCCATAAGAAACAGAGAAAAATCGGATTTATATATACGATGGAATGCGTGTGAAAATACTGGCTGGAAAGGCATAATAGGAAGATGGGACATATATTTTACGTGATGGGAAAGAGCGCGTCCGGGAAGGACACGATCTATAAGATATTGAGAGAGCGGCTGCCGCAGATCCGGACGGTGGTGCCGTATACGACCAGACCGATCCGGGCAGGCGAGCGGGACGGTGTGGAGTATTATTTTGTGACCGGAAAAAGGCTTGCGGATTTGGAGAAACAGGGAAAGATCATTGAAAAGAGAACCTACCAGACTGTTTATGGACCGTGGAGTTATGCAACGGTGGACGATGGGCAGATCGATCTGGGATCGCATGATTATTTCATGATCGGGACGCTGGAATCGTATGAGGGGACGCGGAATTATTTCGGTGCGGATGTGCTGGTGCCGCTTTACATTGAGGTGGAGGACGGTGAACGCCTTCAGCGTGCGCTTGACCGGGAACGGCAGCAGACAGAGCCAAAGTATGCGGAGCTGTGCCGCCGTTTCCTGGCGGATGAGGCAGATTTCAGTGCCGAAAATATGGAAAAATGTGGGATCCGGGCGGAAAACCGGTTTGAAAACCGCGAGCTGGAAGCGTGTGTGGATACGTTGGTAAGGGAAATTCGGGCTCAGGGATTGGCACTTTTGGAACCGAAAGTGCCGTAAGAAAACGTGGAGGCAGCAGGAATTTGCCGTATTTAAATGCGAAGCCACGGCAAATTCCGTTACTGGGCACGTATGCGTGAACAGTAACAAATTCGGAATTTCATCGTACTAGGCAGAGGTTAAATCTTGTGTTATACTAAGATGATAGAGATTTACAAATAATAAAAGAAGGGCATGATAGAAGGGATCCCAACCGATCCATACGATTGAAACGATTTTAGAATTAAAATCCAGAGTCCAGCCCTGAAAGGAGCATCAAGATGGCAGGTTTTCACGATATTATTGGACATGAGAAGATAAAAGAGCACCTTCAGAAGGCGATCGGGTATCAGAGAGTTTCACATGCCTACATATTGTCGGGCGAGGAAGGAATGGGACGCAAGACGATCGCGAAGGCATTTGCCATGACGCTTTTGTGCGAGAAACATGGGACGGAGCCATGCATGGAATGCCATTCCTGTAAGCAGTTTTTGTCGGGCAATCATCCGGATGTGATCTGGGTGACACATGAGAAACCTGCGAGCATTGGTGTCGATGATGTCCGGATTCAGATCAATGATACGGTTTCGATCCGTCCGTATAGCAGTCCATATAAGATATATCTGGTCGATGAGGCGGAGAAAATGACGGTGCAGGCGCAGAACGCTCTTTTAAAGACGATTGAGGAGCCGCCGGCCTATGCGGTGCTGGTGCTTATCACGACGAACCCGGAGGTATTTCTGCCGACGATCCTGTCCCGCTGTATCCAGTTGAAACTTCGTCCGCTCAAGGATTCGGTGGTAAGCGATTACCTGACGGAGAAAATGGGCGTTTCGGATGGCCAGGCGGATATTTATGCGGCGTTTGCGAGAGGAAATTTAGGAAAAGCGATTCATCTCGCCTCTTCGGAGGAGTTTGCACTTTTGTACCGAGAGGTGCTGACGCTGCTTAAAAATATCAAGGACATGGATATTCCGATGCTTCTGGATTATATCCGCAAGCTGCAGGAGGACAATCTGGATCTGTATGAGTGCCTGGATTTCATGCAGCTCTGGTACAGGGATATTCTGATGTTTAAGGTCACAAAGGACATGAATTCGCTGATCTTTAAGGATGAGTATTCGGCGGTCAGCAGTTGCTGCCAGAAGAGTTCCTATGAGGGGCTGGAAGAGATATTGAGTGCGATTGAAAAGGCAAAAGTCCGGCTGAATGCTAACGTCAACACCGATTTGGCGCTGGAGCTGATGCTTTTGACGATGAAGGAGAATTAAATTTATGATAAAGGTAATCGGAGTCCGGTTCCGCAAGGCCGGAAAGGTATATTACTTCGATCCGGCGCAGATGGAAATCAAGATGGGCGACCATGTGATCGTGGAGACCGCCCGCGGAATCGAGTTCGGAGAGGTGGTTCTTGGCGTCCGCGAGGTGGATGAGAAGAAGGTGATCCAGCCGCTGAAATCGGTCATTCGTATGGCGACGAAGAATGACGAGGAGCTGGAACGGAAGAATAAAGAAAAAGAGCATGAGGCATTCCAGATCTGTCAGGAAAAGATCCGCAAGCATGAATTGCAGATGAAGCTGATCGATGCAGAATACACCTTTGATAACAATAAGCTGCTGTTTTATTTTACGGCGGATGGAAGAATCGATTTCCGTGAGCTTGTCAAGGATCTGGCGGCGGTCTTTAAGACGCGGATCGAGCTGCGCCAGATTGGCGTCCGGGATGAGACGAAGATTTTGGGTGGCGTCGGTATCTGTGGTCGTCCGCTCTGTTGTCATTCATATTTATCGGAGTTTATTCCGGTTTCAATTAAGATGGCAAAAGAGCAGAACCTGTCCTTAAATCCGACGAAGATTTCGGGTGTGTGCGGTCGTCTGATGTGCTGCCTGAAATACGAGGAAGAGACGTATGAGGATCTGAACAGCCATCTGCCGAGTGTCGGCGATTACGTCACAACGGATGACGGGCTGAAAGGCGAGGTTCACAGCGTCAGCGTCCTGCGCCAGCAGGTAAAGGTGGTTGTGACGGTAGGACGGGATGAGAAGGAGATCCGTGATTACCGTGTGGATCAGCTCAAGTTTAAGCCGAAGCGCCGCCGTGACAGGGGAAATGTCAACGATGCGGAGCTGAAAGCGCTGGAGGCACTGGAGAAAAAGGAAGGAAAGTCGAAGCTGGATGATAATTAAAGAGGGCGAGCGGATCGATGAACTGCAGCGGAACGGATACCGGATCATCCAGAAGACGAACGGGTTCTGTTTTGGCATGGACGCGGTGCTTTTGTCCGGGTTTGCATCGGTGAAGCCGGGCGAGAAAGCGCTTGATCTGGGAACGGGAACTGGTATTATCCCGATTCTTCTGGAGGCAAAGACGGAAGGAAGCCATTTTACAGGTCTGGAGATCCAGGCGGAGATGGCGGAGATAGCATCCCGGAGTGTGGCGCTCAACAGGCTGGAAGAGAAGGTTTCGATCGTGCAGGGTGATATCAAGGAGGTTCCGACGCTGTTTGAGAAGGCATCCTTTGATGTGGTAACGACGAACCCGCCGTACATGAACGACAGCCACGGGCTGAAAAATCCCGATCTTCCCAAGGCGATTGCCCGCCATGAGGTTCTCTGCAATCTGGAGGATGTCGTGCGCGCGGCGGCTTCGGCACTTCGTCCCGGCGGACGACTCTATATGGTGCACCGTCCGAGACGGCTCATTGAGATTCTGATGGCGATGAAAAGTCAGAAATTGGAGCCGAAGCGGATGAAATTTGTCCATCCGTTTGCAGATAAAGAGGCAAATATGGTTCTCATCGAGGCGGTGCGCGGCGGCGGCGCGCTGATGACAGTGGAAAAGCCGATCATTGTGTACAAAGAGCCGGGCGTGTATACGGATGAGATTTATGATATTTACGGGTATTAATGGAATAGGAGAACGATGGAAGGAACATTATATTTGTGTGCCACGCCGATCGGCAACCTGGATGACATTACATTCCGGGTGCTGGAGACGTTAAAGCAGGTGGATCTGATTGCGGCGGAGGACACGCGGCACAGTATTAAGCTTCTGAATCATTTTGATATTCATACACCGATGACGAGCTACCATGAGTACAATAAGGTCGAGAAGGCGCGTGTGCTGGTGGAGAAGCTGAAATCGGGCATGAATATTGCCTGCATCACGGACGCCGGGACGCCGGGTATTTCGGATCCGGGCGAGGAGCTGGTGCGCCAGTGCTGCGAGGCGGGAATTAAAGTAACCGCGCTTCCAGGAGCGGTGGCGTGTGTTACGGCGCTGATTATTTCGGGACTTCCGACGAGACGGTTCTGTTTTGAGGCATTTCTTCCGACGGACAAGAAGGAGCACCAGCGGGTGCTTGCAGAGCTTCAGAATGAGACGCGCACGATTGTGCTTTACGAGGCGCCGCACCACCTTCTGCGGACGCTCACGGAGCTTTACGAGGCGCTGGGGGATAGAAAGGCGTCTATCTGCCGGGAGCTGACGAAGAAATACGAGACGGCGTTTCGGACGACGCTTTCGCAGGCGGTGGCGTATTATACGGAAAATGAGCCGAAGGGCGAGTGCGTGATCGTCATCGAGGGCAAATCCGTCCAGGAGATCGAGGCGGAGGATCAGGCGCGCTGGCAGCAGATGTCCCTGGAAGAGCATATGGAACATTATGAATCACAGGGAAACAGCCGCAAGGAAGCGATGAAGCTGGTGGCGAAGGACCGCGGGGTTTCGAAGCGGGATGTGTACCAGGCGCTGCTGGAGGCGGAAGAGGCGTAGACACAAACGGAAAGCTGAAAAATGGGTAAGTGGAGTGGCGTTGGTGGAATGCCGGGGCGCTCCGGTTTGTGCAGATAAAAGAAAAATAGAATAAGATTTGAGAAAAGAACAAACTGTACTGGTTAAAATATTTAAAAGTGTATATTTTAATCAGTACAGTTTTTGCTATAATTCCTACTAAGTTGATGCGGAAATGAATGTAAAAATACAGAATGTCAGTGAATTGTTTTTCGCAAGGCAGAATAGAAAGGCAGAAGAGGCGCTTGCCTGTGAATGATTCAGTGGATTCGGGTATTGATTGCAAGGATCGTAAGGACGCTTGGCTTACAAAGAAAAATCATATTCAACCACGGGAGGAATAAAAATGGCAGAGAATCGTTATGAACTGAATAAACAGCTGGCACAGATGTTAAAGGGCGGCGTTATCATGGATGTCACAACCCCGGAGCAGGCGAAGATCGCGGAGGCGGCAGGCGCGTGTGCGGTTATGGCGCTGGAGCGGATTCCGGCGGATATCCGGGCAGCGGGCGGTGTGTCCCGTATGAGTGACCCGAAGATGATTCGCGGCATTCAGGAGGCAGTTTCGATTCCGGTTATGGCGAAGTGCCGGATCGGTCATTTTGTGGAGGCGCAGATTCTGGAAGCGATCGAGATTGATTATATCGATGAGAGCGAGGTATTATCTCCGGCGGATGATGTGTACCATATTGACAAGACACAGTTCAAGGTTCCGTTTGTCTGCGGTGCGAGAGACCTGGGAGAGGCGCTGCGCCGGATCGAGGAAGGTGCTTCGATGATCCGTACCAAGGGCGAGCCGGGAACGGGCGATGTCGTACAGGCAGTCCGCCATATGCGTGCGATGAATTCGGAGATCCGCCGGGTTCAGAACCTGCGTGAGGATGAGCTTTACGAGGCAGCAAAACAGTTAAAAGTTCCGGTTCATCTGCTCCGCTATGTACATGACAATGGACGTCTCCCGGTTGTCAATTTCGCGGCAGGCGGCGTGGCCACCCCGGCGGATGCGGCTCTGATGATGCAGCTGGGCGCAGAGGGAGTCTTTGTTGGATCTGGTATCTTCAAGTCAGGCAATCCGGAGAAACGTGCGTCGGCGATCGTGCAGGCAGTAACGAATTACAAGGATGCAAAATTACTTGCTGCGATTTCTGAGGATCTGGGCGAGGCGATGGTTGGTATCAATGAGAATGAGATTGCGATTTTGATGGCAGAGCGGGGACAGTAAGATGGAGAAAAAACAGATAGGCGTGCTGGCGGTGCAGGGCGCGTTTGCCGAACACATTGCCATGGTACGGAGACTGGGCGCAGAGGCGTTTGAGATCCGGCAGCTTCCGGATCTGGAGCGGCCGATGGACGGACTGATTCTGCCGGGCGGCGAGAGTACCGCGATGCGTAAGCTCCTGGATGAGCTGGGGCTTTATGAGCCGCTTCGGGCAAAGATTGCGGCAGGGCTTCCGGTGTATGGAACGTGCGCGGGGCTTCTGCTTCTGGCCAAGGAGATCGAGGGCGGAACGCCGTGCTTTGCGACGATGGATGTGTCGGCGGTGCGGAATGCCTACGGGCGTCAGCTCGGAAGTTTTTACACGGAGGCTGAATTTGCCGGTCTGGGGACGATTCCGATGACTTTTATCCGCGCGCCGTACATCGCTTCGGTTCAGAAAAATGTTAAGGTGCTGGCGACAGTGGACGAAAAGATAGTCGCAGCCAGACAGGGAAACCAGTTTGCGACGGCATTTCATCCGGAATTGAATGAGGATGTGACAGTGCACCGGTATTTTCTAGAGGAAGTCTGTAAAGGAAAATTAAGAGGGTAATTGGTAGAAATTAGTGTGTGGTTGATGAAAAGTGAAACCTACTGGTAAGGGGAGCGAGAACTGTAGCCATTTAAAGCGGTCAGAATGGATGATATATTTCTGAAATGTGGGAAGATGTCATTGATTCTGACCGTTTTTTTATCTCAGTCGAGAAGACTCCCACCTCTTCCGGTGGTGAGTAATAGCAAATTTGTCTCAGGGGGAGTCCATTCCCCGACTGAGATAAACGCTCCGCGAGGATGCGCAGTGATTCTGTAAAGAATATGTCAGCTTCGCTGACCAGAATCACGCGCCAAGTCTCACGGACGTTCGACTTGAATTGTTTGGAAGGTACGGTCTGTGAAAAAACAAAAAATGTACCTTGATAGGTTTTTGCGCTGAGAAAGGAAAACGCCCGGTAAAATGGCGGACTGCATGGAATTCCTATTGACAAAGTAGGAATTCCGCATTACAATCACTGATAAACCAATTAAAACAATATGAAATAAGAAAATTATATAAAAAACGAATTTGCTGATATAGCAAATAGACACAGGAGGATGACATCGTGGCTTATCAGATAGAGACAACTTGTATTTGCGGAGATCCGGAAACTTCTAAAAACCATTCTTTTGGCGCTGTTTCAGTGCCGATTTACCAGACGGCGACTTTTGCCCACCCGGGTATTGGGGAATCAACCGGTCATAATTATACGCGTGAGAGCAACCCGACCAGAGACGAGCTGGAAAAGACTGTTTCGGCGCTGGAAGGAGCGGTTGATACCGTTGCCTGCACATCCGGTATGGCGGCGATCTCGCTGATGATGGAGCTGTTTGACAGTGGCAGCCATTTTGTATGTACCGAGGATCTGTATGGCGGTTCCGTCCGTATTTTTGAGGCACTGGAAAAGAAGCGCGGTTTTTCATTTTCCTATATAAATACAGCCGATGTGGAGGCGGTTGAGAAGGCGATCACGGATCAGACGAAGGCACTCTACATCGAGACACCGAGCAACCCGACGATGCAGGTGACCGATCTGGCGGAAATGAGCCGTCTGGCGACGAAGCACGGACTGCTTCTGATCGTGGACAATACCTTCCTGTCCCCGTATCTGCAGAATCCGATCGCGCAGGGCGCGGATCTGGTTGTCCACAGCGGCACGAAGTTTTTAGGCGGTCACAATGATACGCTGGCTGGATTTTTATGTACGCCGATCAAGGCGCTGGCAGAGCAGATCCGGTATCTGTTCAAGACGATCGGAAGCGGACTTTCTCCGTTTGATTCTTTCTTAGTCCTGCGCGGCATCAAGACTCTGTCAGTGCGTGTGGAACGGCAGCAGGAGAATGCGATGAAGATCGCAGACTGGCTGAAAGAGCAGAAAAAGGTAACGGATGTCTACTATGTAGGACTTCCGGAACATCCGGGTTATGAGATCAACCAAAAACAGAGCCGTGGCGCTGGCAGCATGATTTCGTTCCGTACAGATACGGAGGAGACGGCGAGAAAGGTGCTGGAGCGTGTGAAGCTTATCTCTTATGCGGAGAGTCTGGGCGGCGTGGAGTCTCTGATTACCTATCCGATGCTGCAGACACACGGCGATGTGCCGGTTGAGATCCGGGAGCGCCTTGGAATTACGGAGACATTTTTACGTCTGTCTGTCGGTATTGAAAATGTGGATGATCTGATTGCGGATCTGGAGCAGGCGTTAGCGTAAAAAGAGGGTAACTGTTCAGTAGGTCTGCGCATTTACTGCGCTGACCGTACGAAAACATGGGCCAGCAGGCAAAAATCCCATTGCCGTAGGCAATTTTTAATGGATTTTTGCGCGTGACTGTGAAGGGACTGAACAGTTACAAAAGAGGATAGATATGTCTGGTATCGGTTTTGCATGGGCAGTGGGATATGGGCATGGATGACAGGATGCCAGAGTGAAAACCGTTCATTGACAGGAACGATGGATTGGGAGGAAAATGCATGAAATACGATTTTGACAAAGTGGTGGACCGGCATGGTACCAACTGTTTAAAATATGATTTTGCCATCGAGCGAGGAAAACCAGCGGATATTTTACCGCTTTGGGTGGCTGATATGGATTTTCAGACGGCTCCGGCGATTTTAGAGCGGCTGGAAGAGACAGTAAAACATGGTATTTTCGGCTACAGTGATGGAAAAGAGGGCTATTTTGCGGCAGTCCAGAACTGGTACCGGGAGCGCTTTGGCTGGGAGACGAAACCGGAGTGGCTGGTGAAGACACCGGGCGTTGTATTCGCGCTGGCGGCGGCTGTCCGGGCGTATACAAAGGAAGGTGACGGCGTACTGCTTCAGCAGCCGGTGTACTATCCGTTTTCGGAAGTAATTACGGACAATGGGCGTAAGATTGTCAACAGCCCGCTGAAAATCACGGATGGCTATTACACGATGGATTTTGACGACCTGGAAACGAAGATCGTCGAAAATAAGGTAAAATTGTTCCTGCTTTGCAGTCCGCACAACCCGGTCGGACGTGTCTGGAGCGAGGAAGAACTGCGCCGGGTTGGCGAGATTTGCCTGCGTCACGGTGTGCTCGTGGTCAGCGATGAGATCCACAGTGATTTTACCCGCGAGGGACATCCGCACACAGTATTTGCGAAGCTGGGTGCAGAGTTTGAGCAGAACTGCCTGATCTGCACGGCACCATCCAAGACGTTCAATCTGGCGGGACTGCAGATTTCCAATATCTTTGTGCCAAACCCAGAGCTTCGGAAGAAACTCTTAAAGGAGATCGCGGCGGCAGGCTACAGCCAGGTCGGTCTGATGGGACTGGTAGCATGCCAGGCGGCGTATGAAGAGGGAGCGGAGTGGCTTGCACAGCTAAAAGCGTATCTGGAGGAGAACCGGAAGTTTGTGAAGGCGTATCTGGAAGAGCATCTGCCGGAAATCCGTCTGATCGAGCCGGAGGGAACCTACCTTCTGTGGCTGGATTTTAAGGCGCTTCATTTGAATGAAAAAGAGCTGGAACATCTGATCGTGGACAAGGCACATCTGTGGCTGGACAGCGGCGCGATGTTCGGACCGGACGGCGAGGGCTTCGAGCGGATCAATATCGCATGCCCGCGGGCGACGGTGGAGAAAGCGCTGAAGCAGCTGGAAGCGGCGATCCGCGGATAAAATTGATTGGGTCACGAATCAGAACCCGTATAAATAAAACCTGCCGCAGGCAGACTGTATCCCCCCATATAAACAGTCTGTCTGCGGCAGTTTTTTTGAATTCATAGGAACATTATTTTATGAGAACCGGAACACCGCAGTTCCATACGCCGGAAGCGGGTACGCGAAGGAGTATGGCTGTCCGTCACATTCGCTCTTGATGGAGCGGTAATGGCTGATCTTATCGCCGCGCTTGTAGTAGCCGTGTTCCTGGTCAAGCAGCAGCGTGTAGGTGCCGCGTTTCGGAACACCGACGCGGTAATCGTCGCGGTCTACCGGGGTGAAGTTGCAGATGAAGAGAAGATTCTTTTTCTGTGTTTCATCGCGGCGGATAAAGCTGAAAATACTGCGGTCTCCGTCGTTGGCGTTGATCCACTGGAAGCCGTCATACTCCTCGTCCAGGCGGTAGAGCGCCGGATATTTGTGGTAGAGCGTCAAAAGTCCTTTCACATAATTCTGGAGGTCGGCATGGAACGGCTCTTTCGTAAGGTACCAGTCGAGGGAGACTTTTTCATCCCATTCATGGAACTGACCGAAATCCTGTCCCATGAAGAGAAGTTTCTTGCCCGGATGTCCGAGCATGAAAGTGTAGCCGACTTTCAGGTTGGCAAATTTATCCTCGTATTCGCCCGGCATTTTGTTGATCATCGAGCATTTGAGGTGGACGACCTCGTCGTGCGAGAGCACCAGAATGAAGTTTTCGCTGGTGCAGTAGGTGATGCCGAAGGTCATTTTGTTGTGGTTAAATTTACGGAAATACGGGTCGAGCTTCATGTATTCGAGGAAGTCATGCATCCAGCCCATATTCCATTTGAAGGTAAATCCAAGACCGTCCTCCTCCGGGCTCTTGGTAACGTTCGGCCAGGCGGTGGATTCCTCGGCAATGATGATGGCGCCGTCCTTCCGGCCGCGGATCACGCTGTTTAAATGTTTGAAAAACTCGATGGCTTCGAGGTTTTTGTTGTCGCCATATTTATTTGGTACCCACTGTCCGTCCTGGCGCCCATAGTCTAAGTAAAGCATGGAAGCGACGGCGTCCACGCGCAGACCGTCGATGTGGTATTCATCGAGCCAGTAGAGCGCGTTGGCGATCAGAAAATTGGATACCTCGTTTTTGGCATAATCAAAGACCTTGGTACCCCAGTCCGGGTGCTCGCCTTTGCGCGGGTCGGCATACTCATAGAGCGCCTGTCCGTCGAAATCGGCAAGTCCATGTGCATCCTTCGGAAAATGCGCCGGAACCCAGTCTAGGATGACACCGATGCCTTTTTTATGTAAGTAATTGACGAAATACATAAATTCCGTCGGGGTTCCGTAGCGGGAGGTCGGGGCAAAATAGCCGGTTACCTGATATCCCCAGGAGCCGTCATACGGATGTTCGGCGATTCCCATGAGCTCTACATGGGTGTAGCCCATTTCCAGGACATAGTCAGCCAGCTCATGCGCGGCTTCCATGTAAGTGTAATAACCGTCCTTTTCCGGGCGGTTTTTCTTTTTCCAGGATCCTAAGTGAACCTCGTAGATAGAGATTGGCGCCTTGACCGGATCGGTGCCCGCGCGCGATTCCATCCATTTGGAATCGTTCCATTTGAAGCCGCGGATATCGGCGGTCACGGAAGCGGTTCCAGGACGGTATTCTGCCGAAAATGCATATGGATCTGCCTTAAATAAAATCGTTCCTGTGTGCGTGGTGATGGCGAATTTGTAGAGCTGTCCCACGCCAAGTCCCGGTACGAAGAGCTCGTAAATGCCGCTGTCTGCGACCGGCTTCATCGGGGTTGCATCCGGATTCCAGGCGTTGAAGTCGCCGACCAGGCTGACGGCGGCTGCGTGCGGCGCCCAGACCGCGAAATAGTAGCCGTCCTGTCCGCGATATGTATAAGGGTGTGCGCCCAGCTTGTGGTAGAGCTGGTAGTGGCGGCCTTCTCCGAAGAGATACCGGTCAAGCTCGCCGATCACGCCGAGTCCTTCTGTCTTTGGTTTTTTCGATGTGGTTCGTTTAGTAGTGGAAGCTGCTTTTTTCATAAGGTTACCCCTCCGTGATTCCGAGAATAACAGCGCTGTTACCCTCTAATTCTATCTGAATTTTGTTTGTATTCTTATCGATCAAAAACGATTTTCCGGTAATCAGATCCGTAGCTTGTTCCGCTGTCGTGTGGAATGGAAGTGGAACTTGTAAATAAGCGGCGTTGTCATCGTTGTTGGCAGCGGTAAGGATCGCCTGGTGGTCACCGTGTCTGGCAAATGCGTACTGCCGGTTTGTCAGCAGAAGTTCCTGATAACGCCCACCGTGAAGCGCCGGTTCGGCGGCGTGGATGGCGGCGAGTTTCTGGATCAGAAGTGTAAGCGGTGTCACGGTGCCTGCGCTGGTATCTGTGTTTGAGCCTGTGGTGCTTGAAGTGGTCTGGCAGCAGGTGTTTGCGCCTGCGTGTATGTTTGGGCCTGTGGCGCTCGAAAAGCTCTGGCAGTTGCCATCTGTGCGGATGCCGGTGTTTTGTCCGTCGCTGGTCTGCATTTCTTCTGCAAGCGGTCTCGGCGGCAGGATTCTCGGACGGAGTTCCGTATCAGAGTTGTGTCCGCGGCGTCCCTGAATGCCCCATTCACTTCCATAATAGATGGACGGAATGCCCGGAAGAGTGAACAGCAGCGTGTAAAGCGGCGCAAGATGTGCCGGATTTAACAGTTTGCTTGCGATCCGGTCTTCGTCGTGGTTGTCCACAAAGGTGTAGAGATCCCGCCCCACCGCTTCGAGGCGGCGGACATTGTGTGCCAGTTCGAAATAATTGTGGTCGTTGTGCGCGGAATAGATACTTTTGTGCATCTCGTAGTTGGTGACGGAATGAAGCATCTGCGGATTGACCCAGCGGGCGTATTCGCCGTGGATGACTTCGCCCATCAGCCAGAATTCCGGCTTGATTTCATTTGCCAGCCGGCGCAGTTCCTGCATAAATTCAAAGGAAAGATCGCCCGCGCAGTCGAGGCGGATACCGTCGATGTCAAATTCCTGCACCCAGAAACGGACAGTGTCAAGCAGATAGTTCCGCACTTCCGGGTTTCGGTGGTTTAAGCAGGGAAGCTCCCAGATGCCGTGCCAGGATTCATAGCCGAAGGAATCGCCCAGCGGGCTGCCCCAGCCGAAATTGACGTTCCTGTACCATCCGGCGTAAGGGGACTGGTCACGGTGCGCCTGCAGGTCGCGGAAGGCGAAAAATTCGCGACCGGTGTGGTTGAACACGCCGTCCACGACGACGCGGATGCCATGCTCATGGCAGCAGTCCACGAAAGATCGGAACGAAACGTTGGTTCCCAGCCGCCGGTCGATGAGCCGGAAATCGCGGGTATCATAGCCGTGCGTGGATGATTCAAACAGCGGTCCGATGTAAATCGCGGAAATATGCAGGCTCTCTAAATAGGGAATCCACTGCATCAGTTCGTCCATGCGGGAATCGGAGGAAACGTCCCTGGTGCCATCCGCTGTCCCATCGGAGACAGGATAGGGATTGGCAAACGGTGCTCCGGTCATTCCCAGAGGATACATATGGTAAAAGATAGCTTTGTCGTACCAGGCTGTCATGAGAAAGGTCCTCCTTGTGTCGGTTAAATGGTATTTTCCTGTTGTTTAATATGTCGTAAAAGGAACTGATACCGGAGGTGTGCGGCTTTCAGTTCGTAGATATAGCAGTCAATCAGAGTCGGATCGACGACCTCTTCAAAATGGTTGAAAACGGTGTTGATCGTGCTCATGGTCTGTCGCAGTTCTGTCAGCAGCTCCGGGTCAGGGTGGGCGGAAAAAATGTCCGTGCTGGTGCTCCCGGAGCAGTGGGTGCGGTTGTGCTTCATGGTTTGATGCTCTCTTTCTGAATCCTATAAATTGGTACAACGATCAGTATATTCAGAAAATGGAAAGATATGCATCCTGGTTCAGGCGTTCATGGAAAGCATGGATTCCAGCAGATGTCCGAGCTGCATCAATTTCCGGGTGCTGTCTTCGATCGAGAGGTAATAATAATTGCAGGTTCCCTCCCGGTGGACGTCGATCAGCCCGGCTGTCTTTAAGATCTTCAAATGGTGGGAAACTGCCGGGCGCGACAGGCTGGTCCGTTCGGTGATTTCCCGGACATTTAAGCCGTGCGGACGGGGCTGGGTGGGCAGGCTGATTGGACGGTCATCGTTTTTATCAGGCTGATTTGTGTTCATAGGGGTGTTTTTTGTGCGTCCCGTGAGGGCTTCGTCCGTCAGTGCTTCGATGATCGTCAGCCGTATTTCATCACCCAGTGCGATAAAAAGAGGCATACAGGTATGAAAATGCTGTTTAAGTTCTGTTCCTTTTTTCATCGCGCTTCCTCCTTCTCGAATGGTTTAAAAATTTAAACTAATAATATTTTACCATTTTTTGTTTCGTCAGTCAATGAAAAGGAAAATGCTGGAATGGGTATTTATAGATAAAAAATAAAGAGATATTTTGGCAATTATTTTCAAATAACGAAATTGTCTAGCTAAAATAACGGGGTCAGATGCACAAAGTTTCTGAAATATTTTTGGCGCTTATTTTGGGTGTTTTGGGATTGACTTTTGAACAAAAACTGTTCATAATGGAGGAACATTCATGGATGGGTTCTTCCATCTGTCACGGGAATCCGGATTTCCCGTTGATCTATTATTAAGATTCTAAAAGTTAAGTTCAGAGAAATGTTCGATGATTTTTCAGAAGTGGTTCAAGTGCATACAGGAAAGGAATGGAAAATGGTGGCGGTGAAAACTGGCGCAGGACTGGCAGCTATTGTTTTCGGCAGGTGTTTTGAAAACGGGACATACTGTACAGGAACTGTCCGTTTCATGTATGCGAAAGAGAAGGAGGGGATGGATTGACCTTACTGCTGCTGTTGTTTACCGGCGGCTGTGCGCTTTGGGATTTGAAAAAACGCCGTATTTCCAATGGTATGATTCTGGCTGGCGGGCTGCTGTTTCTTTTAATTCGGTCTGGTCTGGGGATGAAAATAGGATATACAGCCGGATGGAGCAGGTGGCTGCCGGGAACTGGGGCGGCGCTTATGTCAGGCATCTGTGAAATGTGCGGATACCTGGTCCGTATCGGGATTTTACTATGTGTCCTGTTTCCGCTGTATCTGTTTCGCATGATAGGTGCGGGAGATATCAAGATGGCAGCGGTTCTGTTTGGTGCTGCGGGGGTGCAGCAGGGAGGGCGGATCCTTTTATGCGGGCTGATGGCAGCTGGGGCATGGTCAGTTGTTTTATTGGTTTGGCGTGGGATTGCCAGGCAGCGGCTTACATATCTTGTGTTTTATTTGTACCGGTCTGCGCTTGGGGGAAGCGTCGAGCCGTACTATCTGGAAGCGCGGGATGGAAAAGAGGCATCTTTTTGTCTGGCACCGTGCCTGTTTTTGGGAGTGATTGGGGCGGAGCTGATTCGGTATCTGTAAGGAAAATGGCTTGTGATTAGGGAGGTGGCGGTGCGATGAAGCATATTCTGGCTGTGTATGACGTGGATCCAGTCTATGCGGCGCGGTTTGCAGAGGTAGTTAACCAGAAGGAAAAAATACCGTTTGAGGTGGTGGCGTTCAGCTCGATCGAGCGGCTGCGGGCATTTGCGGCGGAACATCCGGTAAAGCTTCTGTTGTTGGGCGAGCATGTTCCGGCGGAAGAAAAGGAGTCTATCCGGGCGGAAAAGGTCATTCTTTTATCGGATAATGGGGGAAAGCCGGTTAGTCCGTCAGTTCCCTGTGTCTACAAATACCAGTCCAGTGATGCGATTGTGCGCGACGTGATGACCTGGTATGGGGAAAGCCCGGGGGATCTGCCGGAGGTGTCCGGACGGGGGCTGGCGAAGGTTTTGGGAGTGTATTCGCCGGTTGGACGGTGTTTAAAGACCTCGTTTGCCCTGACAATAGGAAAACTTCTGGCACAGGAGGAGCGGGTGCTGTATCTGAACCTGGAGGACTTTTCCGGTCTGTCGGTTTTGATGAAAGAAGAATACAAGAGTGATTTGTCGGATCTGTTGTATTTTTACAACGGTGGAAGCTATAATTCGCTTCGTTTAAGCAGCGTTGTCCACACGATGGGGGAGTTGGACTATATTCCTCCGGTGCGCTATCCGGAGGATCTGGATCAGGCAGGAGAGGAGGCGATCGCGGGGCTTATACGGGCAATTGCCGGGGAGAGTGCGTATGATACGCTGGTAGTGGATATAGGAAGCGGGCGCAGGACGGCGCTTTCGGTAATGAAGCTGTGCCGGGTAATCTATATGCCGATCCGGGAAGATCCGGTGTCTTTGGCAAAGCTTAAGGAGCTGGAGCAGTATTTTTCACAGACAGGAAATGGCATGCTAAGGGAACGTATTAAACGCCTGAAGCTTCCGTATCACGGCAGTTTTGGACGGGGCGATTATATTGACCAGCTCTTATGGGGAGAACTGGGTGATTATGTACGACAGCTGCTGCGGGGAAGCAGTGTGGGCGGATAATCTTCATTGTGGATTAAATTAGAAGGGGCAAAGTCTTTTGACAGGGATAAATTGAGCGGGATTTTGCCAGTCATTCTAAAGAGTAAACGGTTGTGAGAGAAACAACTGGCAGGGGGAAGTATGCAGGAGCAGAAAATGGTTTTGAGGCAGCGTCTGATGGAGCAGATGGAGAGCCGTATGCAGGTGGAGGATGAGGAACTGCGCGACCTGATCGACATGGCGATTCTGGAAGCAGCAGAAGGGGCGTATCTGCCGTTAAAAGAGCGGCTTTCTTTGAGAAAAGAGCTGTTTGATTCATTCAGACGGCTGGATATTTTGCAGGAGCTGGTCGATGATCCGACGATCACGGAGATCATGGTAAATGGCGCGGAGCACATTTTTGTCGAGCGGCAGGGGCGTGTGGAAGAATTAGAAAAGCACTTTGATTCGGTAGGGCAACTAGAGGATCTGATTCAGCAGATTGTAAGCCGTGTCAACCGGACGGTCAATCTGGCGTCTCCGATTGCGGATGCGAGACTGGAAGATGGTTCGCGTGTTCACGTGGTGCTGGCACCGGTGGCGTTAAATGGTCCGATTTTAACGATCCGGAAGTTCCCGGAACCGATCACGATGGAACGTCTGATTGAGTTAAAAAGTATCAGCCGGGAGGCAGCGGCATTTTTGCAGAAAGCGGTCGAGCAGGGGCTCAATATCTTCATCAGCGGCGGAACCGGATCGGGAAAAACGACGATCTTAAACGCCATGTCCGGCTATATTCCACAGGAGGAACGCATCATCACGATCGAGGATTCGGCAGAGCTTCAAATCCGCCATGTAACGAATCTTGTCAGCCTGGAAACAAGGGTAGAGAACCGGGATGGTTCGCAGGAGATTTCCATGCGCGATCTGATCCGGGCGAGTCTCCGAATGCGTCCGGACCGCATCATCGTTGGGGAGGTCCGGGGCGGCGAGGCGCTGGAAATGCTGCAGGCGATGAATACGGGACACGATGGCTCGCTCTCAACTGGACATGCAAACAGCGCCAAAGATATGCTCTCAAGACTGGAGACAATGGTTCTGATGGCAGCAGAGCTGCCGCTTGCGGCGGTCCGGAGCCAGATCGGTTCAGCACTCGATCTGATGGTCCATGTCGGGCGGATGCGGGACCGGAGCCGGAAGGTGCTGGAGATCACGGAGGTGATAGGCTATGAAAATGGGGAAATCCGCCTTTCTCCCATCTATCAGTTTCAGGAAAGCGGGGAGACTGCTTCCGGACAGGTGGAAGGAGCACTTGTCCAGGTTGGCAGATTTGAAGGGCAGCGCAGATTCGCGGGAGGAAGTGCTTTCTGATTACCGGGTTTACCACCTGACGGGGCAGGAGTGGATACGTTACCTTCTGGAGGGAACAGCGGTGTGCGCCGTGACGGCATATGTATTCTACCGTTCATTTCTGGCGTTCGTTCTGATGCTTCCGGCGGGGATGCTGCGGCCGTTTTTTAAGAGGCGGGAGCTCTGCCGCCGGAGAAAAGAGGAGCTGCGGCTCCAGTTTAAGGAAGCGATTCAGATCGTGGCTTCGGCGCTGGCTGCAGGCTATTCGGTGGAAAATGCGTTTATTGCGAGTGTGCGCGATCTGGAAGAACAATACGGAAAAGAAGGGATGATTACCCGTGAGTTTTCATATCTGGCAAGCCAGCTTAAAATGAACCGGACCGTGGAGGCGCTGCTTTCTTCCTTTGCGAAGAGGAGCGGTCTGGATGAGGTGGAAAATTTCTCTGTTATTTTTACTGTATCCAAACGGAGCCGGGGCGAGCTGGCAAGCGTGGTTCACCATGTCGTTCACGTGATTTCAGATCGCATTCAGGTGCGGGAGGAAATTCTCACGATGACGGCAGAAAAGCAGTTTGAACAGAGAATTATGAACCTGATGCCGTACCTGATCGTGCTCTACGTGGATTTGTCATCGCCGGGCTTTTTCTCACAGATGTATGAGACAGCGGTGGGGCGGGTGGTGATGACCGGGTGTCTGGTGGTCTATCTGCTGGCATGGAGGGTATCGGGGAAAATTCTTCAGATTGAGGTGTGAAACAGCATGGGAAAAATGGGGAAAAAGCAGGTTTTATGCATTCTTTTGGGGATAATTCTGGCAGTTGCGGGATATCTGGTGGAAAAACGGGATGGGGCGCTGGAAGATGGGAACCGGCTGAACCGCTATGCATATGGAGAAGGAGAACGGCAGCAGGAAGTGTGGGTGCGCGGACTGTGCGAGAAGGAGATTCCGGTGGAGATTTCGCTCGGAGAGCGGGAATATGCGGAAGAGGATGCAAAAAAAGCATTGCTGGAGGCGGGAGGTAAACTGGCGGATTTAATTCGGGGAAACAATCTGTCCCTGCAGGAGGTAAGGGAAGATCTACATCTCGTCGGCTGGCTGGAAGAAGAGGGCATCCGGGTCCGCTGGACACCGGAGGATGCGGAATGGATTCAGACGGATGGGACTGTTTTAAATGAAGAATGCCCGGAGAAGGGGATTCAGACAGAACTGACCGCATCCCTGCAGGCGGGGGTATTCAGCCGGGAGTACCGGTTTCCGGTCACGCTATATCCGCCGCTTCGGACGAAGCAGCAGGAAAAAGAGGCAGGTTTTAAGCGGCTGTTAAAGCAGATGGATGAGGCGCAGAGAACGGAAGGGCAGCTGGTTCTGCCAAAGATGTATGAGGGGAAGAATTTATCTTACCGGGTGCGCGGAGACAGGGAATATCTGCTGTTTCCGGTGCTGGGGATTGCGGCGGCAATTCTGCTTCCTCTTTATGAAAAACAGAAGGAGAGTGAGGCGAAAAAGAAGAAAAAGCGGGAGCTGATGGAAGACTACCCGGAGATTGTGTCAAAGCTGACCGTATTTTCCGGGGCGGGGCTTCCGGTCCGCCGGGCATGGGAACGGATTGTGCTGGAATACGAGGCGGCATGCCGGGCGGGAACACAGACGGAGCGGGCGGCATACCGGGAAATGGCAGCGGCATATCACCGGATGCAGCGCGGTGTCCCGGAACTGCAGGCATATGCGGAATTTGGTGCGGGCTGCCGTCTGAGACCGTACCGGAAGCTTTCCGGGCTTTTGGAGCAGAATGTCAGAAATGGGGCAGAAGGACTTCGAAAGGCGCTGGAGACAGAGATGGAGTCGGCGTTTGAAGAAGAGAAAGCACTGGCAAGACGCCGGGGGGAAGAGGCGTCCACAAAGCTGATGCTTCCATTGTTTCTGATGTTGATGATTATTATGGTGATGGTTTCAGTCCCGGCGTTTCTGGCGTTTGGGATCTGAAAAATGGGGAGAAAGGAGAAAAAGTATATGGATAAAGCGTATCTGGTAAGAGAAGTAAAATCGTTTCTGATGGACGAGGATGGCGTGGGGGTCATTGAATTAGTGCTGATTCTGGTGGTGCTGATAGGTCTGGTCATTGTCTTTAAAAAGCAGATTAATACGCTTCTTACAAATATCTTTAAACAGATCAACAGCAAGTCGAAGGAGGTATATTGATCCGGGCAGAACGGCACGTTGAAGCAGAAATGGACGTTTGCGGGGGGATCACAGTTTTCCTAAGTTTGATTCTGACCTGTATCTGTGCGCTGATGGGCGGGCTGTTTGAGTCCGCCCGGGCAGCCGGAAGCGGCTGGTATATGCAGATGGCGCTCAATTCCTCCCTGGATTCGCTGATGAGCTGTTATCACCGGGAGATTTGGGATAAATACCGGATTTTTGTGCTGGAATGTGCGGATAAAGAGCGCCTGGCGGCGGAGATGGAGCCGCAGATGGAAACATATCTGGCGGCAGCGCCCTTTTATCCGGTCAGCGGCGGCAAGGTACAGATCGAAGCGATGGATGCGATCACCGGGCATAATGGGGATTTCTTTGCGAAGGAAGTTACCGATTATATGAAAGTGGGTGTCTGGACGCTGGAAAGTGAGGAGTCTGAACTGCCTGAGATGGAAAAACGGATGACGGAAGCAAGGGCGGTTCATGGGATTGCGGAAGGATATCAGGAAAATGGCAGAAAAGTGCTGCGTCTGGAAGAGTCGATCGAGGCGATCGGAGCCTGCCTGCAAAAACAGGAGAAACATCTGGAGGAGATGGAGGCAGCGGTTCGCCAGGCGGATGGAAGCTCGTTCTTTCAATCGGCGGAAAGCTTAGAGAAAGAATTAAAGCAGATTCCGGGGCTGGTTGCGGCGTATGAAAAACAGGCGGACCGGCTTGCGAAAGAACTGCAGGGATCGGAGCAGGAGGCGCAGGAAGCCCAGCCGGATCTGGAAGAAGGCTCCTGGGGCATGGTACAGGAGGAGATGCGGGGGTATCGTTCGTATTTGGATGCGGATGGAGCGCGCCGCCAGGAGGTAAAAAAGACAGAAGAGACGGCTCACGGAAATGAAGAGGTGGTTGCAGAAGCAGTCCGGAAAGGAAAGGAGATACAGGATTATATCGATGATTGGGAGCCTGACGATGAGGACGATGAGCTGGACGAGGAAGCGCTGTGGGCGCCGGTTCTGACGATCACAGCGGGTTTTCAGAAGGATGGACGTTTCCGGGTTCCGGCAGTCCGAGACAAGAAAAAAATGAATGTGCTGGAAGCAGTCAGCCGCCTGTCGGGGACGGATCTGCTGAGTCTTTGTGTGCCGGCGGGAACTGTGATTTCAGAAAACTGGATTTCGACCGCGGCATTTCCGTCGGCATTGTATGCAGGCGGAGAGAGCGGAAAGCGGGGGACAGCTGGGGATGTCTGGACGGCGGGGCTTGAACGGGCTCTTTTAGATGCGTATGCGGCGCATTTTTTTACCCGGTTCGGGCAGGAAAAGACGGGAAGTGTCCATTATGAGCAGGAATATCTCTTACAGGGAAATGCGTCGGAGCGGGAAAATTTAAAACGCACCGTCAATGAACTTCTGGCTGTGCGCGAGGCGGTGAATCTGGCAGCTTTATATGCGGATTCTGAAAAACGGTCGGAGGCGGAAGCATTGGCGCTGGCAATCACGGGGCTGGCGGGAATCACACCGATCACGGCGGCGGCATCCTTCTTTATCATGACAGTCTGGGCGTTTGCAGAGTCGGTGGCAGATGTGAAGGTTCTGCTGGCGGGCGGAAAAATTCCTTTTTTCAAACAGCCGGGGGAGTGGCAGATTTCGCTTTCTGCTCTGACGGAAAAGGGCGCGTCCATCTTTCTGGAAACGGGGACGGATCCTTCATTGAAAAACGGGACAGACGACAGAGGGCTGGACTACCAGGACTGGCTGAAACTCTTTTTCCTGATACAGGGAAAGAGCCGTTTCTGTTACCGGATGATGGATATGATTCAGAACTGCATTTCAGAAAAAGAGCCGGGATTTCGGATGGATCAGTGCCAGTATGGGGTAAGTGTGTCCTATGCGGCACAGGGAACGTTGATACCGCTTCGTAGAACGTCCCAGAAGGAATATTAAACACAATTACAGGGGAGTGGAGGACAGTGTCCTTTTTCAGGAGATGATGCAAGTGAATGTGCCTCTCCAAGTACATAAAGAAAGCCAGTAAAAAAGATGATGACAACTAACCTAACAAAACGAATAAATGAAAGTATCTGTGCGGTCGGGATACCCGTCCTTCGGCGGCATAGAGCCCAAGTAACAAAACGACCCTGGAAAAGGGCATTGTCCTCTGCTTCCCTGTGTGCGAGCCTGACGATTGAGGCGGCGCTTAGTCTGACATTGTTTATGTTTACGGTGATTCTCCTGTCAGTTCCGATGGAAATACTGGATACTCAGAGAAAGGTGCAGACGGTGCTGGAAGTGACGGGGCGGGAACTGGGATGGCAGGTGTATCGGACATCCCATACGGTGCATCCGGCAGAAATGGAGGCGGGAAAAGCGGCAGAGGCAGAAGAAAAGGGAACGGGGGGCTGGTCAGAACTTCCGTCCGGGCTTATCCTGCAGGGATATTTAAAGGAGAAGATTCAGACAGCGGGCGGGAACAAAGTGTCCAATATCCAGTGTGGTGCCAGCCGCGTATCGGAAGATGGAGAATGGATTGACCTGCGCGCCTCCTATCAGGTGCGGCTGCCGTTCTCGGTATTTGCGCTTGACCATGTGACGCTTACTTCCCGGAGCCGGAAGCGGGGATGGATTGGGGCGGAAGGCGGGTATTTCTCAGAGAAAAACGCTTCAGAACCGGAGGAAAAATGGGTCTATGTGGGGCGGGACAGTACGCGCTACCATCTCTCACCTTCGTGCCATTATATATCGAATCAGATCACCGCGGCTGCGTATGCAGATGTAATTTCGGGGGTGCTTAGAAACAGCGGGGGATGCCGTTATAAGGCTTGCAGATACTGTGGAAAGACGGTGTCGGCGGGAGGTCTGGTGTATATTCTTCCGTCCGGCGAGGTTTACCATGGAAAGCAGGACTGTTCGTCATTGGCATATTATGTGCAGAAGGTGCGGCGATCAGAGGTGGAATATATGGGGGTGTGTTCATACTGTGGAAGTGGATAGGTGCGGATGGCGGAAAGAATCAAGGAGGGGTGAGAGGGCGGAGTGATGGAAAACAGTGCAGAGATAAGTTTCATGGGATTTACGCGGATGGATTTGGAAAGTGCAGTATGTTTCCTCTGTGCGGTTGTTTTTTCACTTTTTCTGATGGTCTTTTCCTGGCAGGATTTTCATAGAAAACGGATACGCGTAAGCTGGCTATATGGATTTGGAACGGCAGGAATGGCGCTTACGATGATACGGTGTGTGCTGTCGGTTATAAAAGATGGATGGGATTGGAAAAAAAGTGTGTTGCAGATAACGGTATGGCTTTTGGGAATGCTGCCGGGGATTTTTTTGTTCTGGATGGAGCGGCAGACGAAAGGTGCGGTCGGACTGGGAGATGGCTGCTTTTTTCTGATCACTGGGTGCTATCTGGGGGGATGGCGGACGCTTGAACTTTTGATGGGAGCTGTATTTGTGAGCAGTCTGGCAGGAGGTGTCTGGATGCTTACGGCACTGCTTGGCGGAAAGGGGAATGGTCTATGGGAGAAAATGCGGAAAAAGAAGTTGCCATTTCTGCCGTGTGTGCTTCCGGTGTGGATTTGGATGCTGATAGCATCTCTTGGATGAAGCGGGAGGTTTCTGCCAGTTATACGGTGGAAGCCTCGTTTGTGATGGCGGTTGCATTCTTTTTTATCGCGGCACTGTTAAATGGAGTGTTTGAGGTGCATGGCAGGATTACGGGGCGTTTTGTCCTGCAGGAGGCGATGGAATGGTGCCTGTATCGGGAGGAAAAAACGTTGCGGGGAGATGGAATGACTGTGGGGGAGATAAGCAGCAGAGCTGGACAGCGCCTGCATGGATTCTTCCGGTGCGGAGATGCAGTTTTGACGATCCGGGAAGATGGGGGAGACTTGGACGGAAGGGTAAAGAGCAGTACAGAGACGGAGATATCCCTGCGCGGACAGGAGCCGGAGCGGGCGATCCGTTTGCTGACAGTGTTGAAAAATGCAGAGTGATGGAGGATACGGGATGGAGATTCGGTACAGCCGGGAAATGAATCATAATTATATGATAATCGAAGCGCCGGAGGAAGAAACGGGCTATGCGGTACAGATGCTGTCGGCGAATGCCATCGAAGGGCTTTTGAAGTTCCGGGTCCGCCAGACGGAGGAGGCGAGAGAATATTATTATGAGATAACGTCGAGACAGCCACTTAGACGGGTGTTGGAAAAGCGGACCTTGTCGGGACAAGAACTCCGGTCGATTCTGCTTGGTGTGCTGGCGGTTCTGAAGCGGGTGGAAGAGTACCTGTTAAAAGAGGAACAGCTTTTGCTGGATCCGGAATATCTGTATCTGGAACCCGATCATTTTACTGTGGAATTATGTCTGGTTCCGGGGCATCGGGAAGAGGCGCCGCAGGCGCTCTCAAAACTGCTGGGGTATCTTCTGGAACGTGCGGATCATCAGGATCGGGAGGCTGTTGTATTAGCTTATAATCTGTACCAGATTAGTCTTCGGGAGAATTACGGAACGGCAGATCTGCTGCGCCAGCTTTCGGGGGAAGATCGGATCTTTTCGGCAGAAAAACGAAACGAGGATGAGGGGGATCCTGAGACGGCGGGAGTGTGGGCGGATCGGCAGGAGTGGCTTGAAGCGGAGCAAAATCGGAGGGATACGTTGGAATCTGGATCTGGGAAAATGGCTTTTGACACTCAAACGCCAGCCAGGAAGGATTGGAAATATAGGCAGGAAGCGTTGTATCAGGAGAAAACGACGAAAAAGAACCTGGAGTCGGTAGAAAATTCAGATGAAGTGGGGGAAAAGTCTGAAAGGGCAGGTGGAAAACAAAAGGGACAATGGCAGAACAGGTGGATAAAGGTACTTGGAAGCGCGGTGGCAGCTGGCATTGTGTATTGGTACGTGACGGGAGAAATGGATGTATGGCTGTATGCAATCAGCGGCGGCATCGGGGGAATCGTGTTTTTGAGGGAGATGTTGGCAGCCCGCAGAAAATGGCAGGTATATGGTGGCAGGAAGAAAAATCGAGGTCAGGGAGAGGATAGAGAGGAAAGCACGGAAGTGGATCAGGCGAATGAAGCTGGACGAGGTGGAAAGAGTAGTCGTGTGCGGAATGGTGAGAGGAAAGTGATCCAGAAAAAGAAAGAACGGTCTGGGATAGAAGGGACTCTATCATATCAAGACTGGCAGCAGACAACGCCTGAAAACCGCTGGCAGGTCTATCCGGAGAGTGAAGAAGCTTATCGGCAGGAACTTCGAAGAGAAGAAGAAGCACAGATAGAGCGGGCGAGAGAAGCGGGGACTACGCTTCTGTCTGCCTCAAAGAATGGGGAAGGAACGGTGCGCTTAGAGCCGGTGGAAGCCGGAGGAACAGTGATTCAGATTTCCTATATTCCATTTACACTTGGAAAACATCCGGGGCTGTCGGACGCATGTATTGACCGTCCGACCGTCAGCCGTCTTCATGCGCGGATCGATCAGAAGGAGGGCGTATACATTCTGACAGATCTCAATTCAACCAATGGAACATCGGTCAATGGCTATCCGCTTCAGGCAAATGAAACAGTCAGTTTGGGGAATGGGGATTCCATTTATTTGGCGGATGTCGGATATAAATTTTGGGAACACCGATAAATTGTCTGAAAATATGAAATAATAACCAAAAACACGAAATTGATGTGAATTATTTTGCAAGTACATCAATTTCGCGTTTCTGCAAATTTACATAGAACAAGCCATGGGGATATGCTATAATAAAGGCACTTGACATGGAAGTTTCAAGCCAAGTGACAAAAGAAAATACCGCTTTTCCAGGGAATGGAGAAGCATAGAGAGAAGGAGAGACCGACATGACAGACAAAGAATGTATTTTTTGTAAGATCGCTGGCGGAGAGATTCCATCCTCAACGGTTTATGAAGATGAAGATTTTCGTGTGATTCTGGATTTGGGACCGGCATCGAAGGGACATGCGCTGATTCTGCCGAAGCAGCATTTCAAAGATTTATGTGAGCTGGATCCGGCGATTGCGGCAAAAGCTCTTCCATTAGCTGGAAAGATTGGTGCGGCGATGAAGAAAGCACTGGGCTGCACGGGTTTCAATGTGGTTCAGAACAATGGCATATCCGCAGGACAGACTGTTTTTCATTTCCATGTACATATTATTCCGAGATATGAAAATGGACCGGATATGGTGACATGGGCGCCAGGAAAAGCAACGCCGGAAGAGCTGGCAGAAATTAGCAGCTCCATCCGCGAAGAACTGACGCGATAGGAGTTTGGATATGCACCATGAGAATGAAAAAATGGCGCTTTTTGAAGCGCTTTACAGAGAGTACCTGGTACCGCTGAAGAAATATGCGTATAGAATTGGAGTAGGGTACGATGACATTGAGGATATGGTGCATGAAGCTTTCATTGAATATTACAAGCGCTATTCGTTAGATCTGGATCATAAAGTGAAGTTGGTTTTACTGATCCGCATTTTACGGAGCAAGTGGATCGATAACCGGAGGCAGATGCGGCGCCGCGAGATGCTGCATCTGGAAGATCCGGATGCGGAAGAAGAGATTATGAACCTTCTTTTGGAAGGGGAGATAGGAATTCAGCTTCTGGATCAGGAGGTTATCGATAGGGATATCTATTGGAACGTATGGAAGATTGTCAAATCTATGAAGAAGGACTGGCGGGATGTTTTGATTCTCCGTGTTCTGGAGGGATTGACGGCGGAAGAAGCCTGTGCGGTTTTGAAAATCAAATCAACGGTATGCTGTACACGTCTTTACAGGGCAAAAGCAGAACTGCAGAAGCGCGTGTTGAGGGCAAAGCTGTTTGATATTTAAAAATCACATCGAAGCAGAGCCGTTTCGAATCTGTCCGATGTGATGATAAGCTTACATATTCAGTGTTTTAGTCTTGTACTATACAAACGTAGCAATGCTACTAACTGCGTATGCAACCATGAATCAGCCCCATGATGGTTTTGACAGCATTGTTTAAGTGACTTTCAGACATTTTATCAATGAACTGCTGGCGATTTTTATAGGTCTCTTCGATTGCCTGGCTGAGAGTATCTGCGGTTAAAACTTCTTCTTCCAGAACGGTGCTGAATCCCTGTTTTGCAAAGGAGTTGGCATTTAAGATCTGGTCGCCGCGGCTGGCAGCAGCCGACAGAGGGATCAAAATGTTCGGTTTGCGGAGTGCCAGAATTTCGCAGATGGAATTTGCGCCCGCGCGGGAGATGATCAGATCTGCCGCTGCAAAGAGATGGCGGAGTGGTTTATCCACATACTCATACTGAACATATCCTTCGGTGCCGATGAGAGACTCATCCAGATTGCCTTTTCCGCAGATATGTATTACCTGATAGGTTTTCAGAAGCTGCGGAAGAATGCCGCGGACAGCCTGATTGACCGTGACGGAGCCGAGACTTCCGCCGATGATCAGAATTACTGGGCGATCGGCAGAAAGATGGGCGTACTGGAGTCCCGCCAGACGATCCCCGTGCAGAAGCTCTTCACGGATCGGGGAACCGGTCAGAACCGCCTTATCTTCCGGAAGATATTTAAGTGTTTCCGGAAAGTTGCAGCATACCTTAGAAGCGGCTGGAATACAGATTTTATTTGCCAGTCCTGGGGTCATATCGGATTCATGGATGATGACAGGCACTTTATAATGCTTGGCAGCCAGAACGACCGGAACAGCGACAAAACCGCCTTTGGAAAAGACGATATCCGGTTTGTATTTTTTCATAAGCTTGCGAGCCTCAAAGTATCCTTTCAGAACGCGAAGCGGATCTGAAAAATTCTTAAGGTCAAAATAACGGCGCAGTTTTCCCGATGAGATTCCATCGTAAGGGATGCTGGCTGCCTCGATCAGGCGGCGCTCAATGCCGTTATAAGAACCAATATAGTGAATCTCAAAGTCTTCCTCGCGCAGTGCCGGAAGCAGGGCGAGATTCGGTGTAACATGACCTGCAGTACCACCGCCGGTCAGAATGATTTTTTTCATAGTAGTTTCCTCCACACATCAGCCGCTGGTTACGGTGTGAGGGGACAACCATAACCTGAAAACAACTGTTTTTATGCTTTATCATACCCGCAAAGGGTTACATTTAGTATAGTAAACGGAAAAAAAGAAAAGTCAACCTAAAAGTTAGGACGAGGACAGAGAGGAGGGATAAAAAGTGAGCAGAAGCCGGCGCGGAAAAAAAACTGGAGAAGATGCAGAACGCCTGCTGCAGGAAGCGTTTGGAGTCAGCGAAGATCAGCTGTTGAAGGATTTTATCCTTGCACAGACGGAAGTAAAAGACAGCGACATACCTCCAGAACCAGAAGACGGCTTTGAGAGGTTGATGGCAAAGTTAGAAGCGGAGGTGGGAACAAGCCCGGAAAGTGAAAAAGAATCATCCAGCGAGAACATTGTCAAACTGCACGAAGAAGCTCGCAAACCACGCCGGCTGAAAACGATTGTGAAAGTCTCTGTAGCAGCCGCCGCTATCGCAGTGATGGTTGTGGCGATGGGAATTTCGGCTGGGGCGAAGAGGGAGTATCGGTATGTGGTGCGGGAGAAGGACAGTGTACGGAATGAGATTGTCTTAAATAATGTTGAGGCTATTTCTGGGGAGGATGAATTAGATAAAGCATATATAGAGATAGCTCGAAAAACGAAAATTGAAGTAATGAAATTGGCTTATATACCTAAAAATTTAGAATATGTAAAGGCAGATATAGGAGAAACAAGGGCAGTAATATATTTTAAGTATGGAGAATATAAGGTAAAACTGGTACAACAAACAGGAGATGTTGGAAATTCAATGAGCATTGTTTCAGATAGGAAAAAAGGAAAAAGAATATATAATGAACTTTTAAGAGACTATATTAATATAGACAGAGCCAATGTTGAAAATGGGAAAATAGAATATAGTTCTTATTACAAAAAAGAAGATGCCTATTATCAAATTTCTGGGGTAATGCCACAAAAGGAATTTTGTAGAATGATTAAAAATCTTTATTTAGAGGAGGATTTATGAGAAAAAAATTTTATTCATTAGTTTGTGCTGGATTTATGATGGTAATGGCAGCAATGCAAGTTCAGGCAGCAGATATAAAAAATGTTAATGGCTTTTCTGTTGAAACAGCAGATTATAATACAACAGTAGTATTGGATGAAAATTCTGCAGAAGGAACAGCAGTAGGAATAGAACCGAGGGGAAGCATTATTGATACGGCAACAACTCGTATTAGTAATTTGGGAAAGGGAGATATTGGAATTATTATCGAAACATTAGCTCATGTAGAATGTGATAAGATAAAAAATATTGCAATATTGCAGCGAGAAGAAGATGGTAAATGGGTGGAGGTTTCTAGATATACATATGATGCCAAAAAGGAAGATTTTCCGACAGAGGATTTATCGGGAATGACAAATGAATTTACTGTGAAGAATCAGAAAACAGGTTATAAATATCGAGTGGTAGGAATTCATTATGTCGAGGCAAATGGAAAGGGACAGTCGTTTATGACAAAAACAGGAGGGATTAATATCACTGAATACGGCGACTAATTAAAACGGGGACAGTGTTACTAAATTTATATTTGCAACACGAAATAGTATGAAAAAAGCGATCACATAAATACCCCCACCTGCAACCATCCAGGAATTTCTGATTCAAAATTCCAGATGTTTTCAGGTGGGGTTTTAAAATGGTTTTTCACTATGTCGGCGGGTCAGAAAGAATCTACCAAAGGATACTTATTTCACGTTCGCCTTATACTCCTTCAACGCCTGTGCCAGCTGATCCGGGCAGGAAGTTGGGCGGAAGCCGCACTGGATGCCTTCGATGCGGGAGATTGCCTCGTCAATATCCATGCCATCGATCAGGCGGGCAACGCCCTGTGTGTTGCCGGAGCAGCCGCCGACGAACTGCACATTCTTTACTTTATTATCTTCTACTTCAAAATTAATCTCACGGGAACAGACTCCCTTTGTCTTGTATGTCATGGTAAAACCTCCTCAAAATGGTATGTGTTTTAATCTGCTGTGGCGGGAATCCACCGCAGTAAAATGATTATAGTCTGCCAGTAAAGGTGTTGTCAAGATAACAAAAATCCAGTATACTCATGAAAAGATACGGTGTTATTGTTTGTACAAGGTATACATGGTAACGATGCGGCTGCGCTATTATAAAGTAAATGAACGATTTTCAAATGAAAAATGATGGTGCAGGCACACACTGACTGTAGAGCCGAGTCAGCCAATGGATTTGAGGAAAGAGATGCAGGGGTATAAGCGCAGAAGATCAAATAGTAAGAATTTCTTTTTCTATAAATCTATAAAAGAAAGGCAGAAGAATAAAGAACAGAAAAACAGGAGGGCAAACAGATGTTAGGAATCATCGGAGCGATGGATGAAGAGGTGGCTCAGATCAAGGAGAAAATGACGGATGTTACCGTGACAAGTGTAGCCGGTATGGATTTTTATCAGGGCAAACTGGGCGGAAAGGACGCAGTTGTGGTTCGCTCTGGTATCGGCAAGGTAAATGCAGGTATGTGCAGTCAGATTCTGGCGGATCGGTTCCATATCAGTGCGATTGTGAACACAGGTATCGCCGGTTCCCTGCGTGCAGAGATCAACATTGGCGATATCGTTGTATCGACGGATGCGGTGCAGCATGATATGGATGCGAGCGGATTTGGATACCGGATCGGACAGATTCCGCGTGTAGATACCTTTGCATTTGAGGCGGATGAGAAGCTGCGCGAGCTGGCGATTGAGTGCAACCAGAAGGTCAATCCGGAGATTCAGGCATTTCCGGGACGCGTGGTAAGCGGCGACCAGTTTATCTCGGATAAGGCAAAAAAGGAGTGGCTGATCGAGCAGTTTAGCGCAAGCTGTACCGAGATGGAGGGCGCAGCGATCGCACAGGCGGCATATTTAAACGGAATCCCGTTCCTGATTATCCGTGCCATTTCAGATAAGGCGGATGACAGCGCAGGTATGGACTATGCGGCATTTGAGGCGCAGGCGATCAAGCATTCGGTAAACCTACTGCTTGAAATGGCATCCCGGTATGAGGCATAATGAGTCATAAATATGATTCACAGACGGAATTTTTAACAACCAGAAATTTTGCATGATACGCATTATTAATACCTATAAAAATCGAATTAAGGCAGAATTTGACGAACGATTTTCCCCTTTCTCATCTTCACAAAGACTCTTTCGGCGGATATAATAAAGCCACGATGCAGGCGGGATTTGACAGGCGCAAAAAACAGAATGTGAAAAGCAGAATGCAAAAAGCAGATTGTAAAAAGCAAATTGCAAGAGACAAACTGCGAAGCGCCTAAACCTGACCTGTGGCAAGCCATCCGGAAGTGATCCGGAAGTAGAGAAAGGGGAGCTTTTTTATGCTGGAATTTTTACAAACTGGAAAAGCGCTGTCCGTTCTTGCGGCGATCGGAATGATCGGATTTGTCAGCAAGTTGATTACACGGAGCCTCTACAAAAGATTATTAAAAGAAACTGACAACATGGCGATGACCCGGAACAAGAATCTTCAAAATCTGAAGCAGCGGTTGGAAAATACCTGCCGCTTGGGACAGAACATCGTGAACACGCAGGCATATCTGGACAAGCAGATTGACGGATTTTCATTTTTACATATTTCGCTGGATGCGTGGAACGGCGTGTCAATGGAAATGGTGCTTTTAGGGCTTCTGACCGGAGCAGCGGAGGCATTTCTGGCGTACTGGTATGAGCTGGATGCGAGCTATATTGTGCTGTATGCGTCGGCAGCTGTCATGAGCGGTCTGTTTCTGGCATTTATCGAGAGCTGTTTCCAGATTGACCAGAAACAGCAGCGGCTGGAAACGGCGCTTTTGGAGTATGTGGATAATTCGGTGTTCCTTCGGGCGGCACGTGAGAAGGAGACGCGCGGACAGGAAATGTCAGGAGCTTCTGGAGTATCCGGCGGAATTGCTGGCGCGGATTCGAATGTGCGGGAAATGCCGAAACGGCTGCAGAGTGCTTTGCGGGCAGAGCGTGGTGTGAGCAGTCGGGATGACGCAGAAACGAATAATCGGGATCTGGGAGAAACGGAGTTTGAAAAAGGAAAATCGCGGACAGCGATGAGAGTGAATCCGTTCCGTGAGCGGGATGCACGGGCACAGAATCTGATGCGGGCAGTTCGCACTGCACCGTGCGAATCGGAGGAACGGGACAAGCATGAGACAGATGGGCATCTTACGGATCGCCGGATGGTATCAGGAAATGAAACGGGAAACAATACGGGTCCCAGGCAGGAAGCGAAGGAGCGTCCCGGCGACAAGGAAATGGAGTATTTGAAGCAGAGCCTCGACCAGATTGCAGCAAGCCGGGATACGCGGAAAACACGAAATGGCGAGGCAAATGCGGGTGACTGGATGAAAGGTTTGAGCCGCGAGGAGGCGCAGGTTCTGGGGGATATTATGAGGGAGTATTTATCGGGATTGTAAATAATGATTCCAACTGAAAATCGGTTGCACATGGGTGTCCAGATTGCTATAATAAAGATAAGTTAAGTTTTTGACAAAGTAATCACGCCGCCTGCGGACGGCTGAAATGCAAAGGAGAGGAAACATATGGGAAAAGATGTGATCTTTGATTATTCAAAAGCAGCTGCATTTATTCATGAGGAAGAGATCGCCGGTATCAAGGCGGGCGTGCAGGCGGCAAGAGAGACGCTGGTAGAAAAGACCGGCGCGGGCAATGATTTTCTTGGATGGATCGACCTTCCGGTGGACTATGATAAGGAAGAGTTCGGACGCATCAAAAAAGCTGCGGAGAAGATTCAGAAGGATTCCGATGTCCTGCTGGTAATCGGTATCGGCGGTTCGTATCTGGGCGCAAGAGCGGCGATCGAGTTCCTGTCCCATAGTTTTTACAATAATCTTCCGAAAGAAAAAAGAAAAACACCGGAGATTTACTTTGTTGGCAACAGCATTAGCAGCAAATACATCCATGATCTGATGGATTTGGTCGATGGAAAAGATTTCTCTATCAATATTATTTCCAAGTCCGGTACGACAACGGAGCCGGCGATCGCATTCCGTGTATTTAAGGAGATGCTGATTGAGAAATATGGTAAAGAAGAGGCAAACAAGCGAATCTACGCGACGACAGACCGGGCGCGGGGCGCACTCAAGAATCTGGCAAATGAAGAGGGCTACGAGTCCTTCGTGGTTCCGGATGATGTTGGCGGTCGTTTCTCCGTCCTGACGGCAGTCGGTCTGCTTCCGATCGCGGTCAGCGGCGCGGATATAGATGCGTTGATGCAGGGCGCGGCAGACGCGAGAAAGAATGCACTGGAGACTCCGTTTGAGAAGAATTCTGCTCTGTTATATGCGGCGGTCCGCAACATTCTGCTCCGGAAGGGCAAACAGGTCGAGATTGTGGCAAACTATGAGCCGAGCCTGCACTATGTATCGGAGTGGTGGAAACAGCTCTACGGCGAGAGCGAGGGCAAGGATCAGAAAGGTATTTTCCCGGCAGCGGTTGATTTAACGACCGATCTTCATTCGATGGGTCAGTTCATCCAGGATGGCGCGAGAATCATGTTTGAGACAGTTCTGGAAGTGGCTGAATCTCCGGCGGAGATCATTTTGAAGAAAGAAGATGTTGACACGGACGGTATGAACTATCTGGCTGGCAAGAGCGTGGATTTCGTCAACAAGAGTGCGATGAACGGCACGATTCTGGCACATACCGACGGCAGTGTGCCGAACCTGAAAGTGACGATCCCGGCGATGGATGCATACAGCTTGGGACAGCTCTTCTATTTCTTTGAATTTGCCTGCGGCGTCAGCGGATACCTTCTGGGTGTCAATCCATTCAACCAGCCGGGCGTAGAGAGCTATAAGAAAAATATGTTTGCACTGCTTGGCAAACCGGGCTATGAGGAAGCGAGAGAGGCGCTGCTTAAGAGACTGTAGGGGGCGGACATATAAAAAAGTATGCGTTCTGCGGCATTCTCTCCGGCATGTTCCATGAAGGAAACTGCAGCCCGGATATAAACATAGAAAACGGAACATAGAATAAAAAACGCTTTTATCAGCAAAAACTGATAGAGGCGTTTTTTTGTGTAATAGGAAATTCCTTGGAATTCCCCATTACACAAAAAGGCACATTCTTTTATGCCGCAGAACCTCGAAAAAACAATTTTCAAAAATTATAGATAATTTTTACATAAATCACCTCCTGCATTTTACAAACCATCTTTAAGATAGAATCTGGACACAGCACAAGTGATTTGACAGAAGAGAAGCGCGGCAAAGGACTCCCGATCACGATTTTGACATAGATGGCTGGTTCCAAGGTAAGACAGACTGGGAGATGGGACACCGCAGCAGGAGGAGAACGAATGAAGGTAAGTATGAGACGTCTGATGGCGCTTGCGATGGCAGGCACGATGACATTGATGGCAGGATGCAGCCAGGCATCCTGCTCGGCGACAGGAAGCAGCGACACACAGAGCGCGTCCGGAGAGAGCGGGGCAGAGAAGGCGGCATCCGGCGATAAAACGGTGATTGAATACTGGCACTGTAACGCAGAAACCCAGGGAGGTCTGGTCGTAGACGATCTGGTAAAGAAATTTAATGAGGAAAATGATCACATCGAGGTAGTAGCGAAATACAACCCGGATATGTACAAAGGTCTGATGCAGAATCTGCAGGCGGAAGCGGCGACCGGAAATACACCGGCGCTTGTTCAGATTGGCTGGGCATTTCTGGATTATTTCTCCAATAACTTTGACTATGTGGCGCCGCAGGATGCGATTGATAAATTCGACAGCGAGGATGCAAATTTCTTAACCGACAATTTCCTTCCAAATGTCTTAGACCTGGCGGTCAACAGCAACGGCGAGCAGGTCGGAATCCCGTACTCCTTAAGCAGCCCGGTTCTCTACATCAATAAAGATCTCTTAAAAGAAGCGGGCCTTTCCGAAGATGGACCGGAGACCTGGCAGGAAGTACAGGAATTTGCCGAGGCAGTCAAAGAGAAGACAGGAAAATATGGTTTCTATATGCAGGAACCGGCAGACTTCTGGGCGCAGCAGGCATTGGTTGAGAGCGCGGGAGCGGATATGTTGACTGCGGATGCATCCGGCAAGAAAAAAGCAAGCTTTGCAACCGAGGACGGCATTGCGGCAATGCAGATGATGCAGGATATGGTAAAAGATGGTTCTGCCCTTCATGTTTCATGGGAAGAGGGCTGCCAGAGCTTTATCGACGGCAACTGCGCGATGCTTTACACCACCATTGCGAGACGCGCTTCCGTACAGAAGGGGGCACAGTTTGACGTAGCAACCGTGAAATCCCCGCTGTGGAACGACAAGGAGCGCAAGGTTCCGGCAGGCGGCTGTTTCTTAGCCATCACCGCGCAGAGCGACGAGCAGATTCAGGCGGCATGGGAGTTTGAAAAGTATCTTTACAGCGTAGAATCAATGGCAGCATGGACCGAGGGAACCGGTTATGTACCGCCGAGAAAAGATGTGGCAGAGGCAGAAAATGGATTGAAAGATTTTCTGGCTGAGAACACAATGATGAATGCAGCGATTGAGCAGATGGACGGCGTTGTATCATGGACCGCATTCCCGGGCGATGCAGGCCTTGAGGCAGAGCAGCTTCTTCTGGATATGAGAGACCAGATTCTGGGCGGTCAGGTATCTGCGAAAGATGGTATGACGAGCACACAGGATGCGATCAACCAGCTGCTGGATGCACAGTAGGGACAGGCAGCCTGACGCTTGGAACGGCTTTCGGGTGGCAGAAAAATCATTACAAAATTTAGGACAGAAATGAGAATGGGGTTGTTGCGGAATAGCAGAACGTGTTTTGGCAGAATGGACTGCGTGCAGATAAGACGCAGGAAGCGGCCGGAGCGCGAAAGAGCTGTTTGGCGGCAGCCCCTTCATAAAATGCATTGGAATGGAGGAAATAGTTTGAATCGGGAGGACAAAAAACAGGCAGCGCTTGGATATGTTTTTTTGCTGCCGTCGTTCGTCATGTTTGCGGTATTTATGTTTTATCCGCTTTTTTACACGCTGTATTTGAGCTTTTTTGAGTGGAACATGGTAAAGCCGGTCAAGAAGTTTGTGGGACTGGGGAATTATATTTCCGTTTTGAAGGATCCGAATACATGGAAAATCTTTGGCAATACATTCTGGTACATCGTGATTCTTCTGGTGTTTAACTTTGTGATGCCGTACATTTTATCATTCATTCTTTCGTGCGTCATCAAAAAGGGACAGAGTTTTTACAAGGCGGTCTTTTTCCTGCCGAGTGTGATTTCGCTGGTCGTCGGCTCGATTCTGTATACATGGATTCTGAATCCGATTTCGGGTCCAGTCGCGATTGTGGCAGGCTGGTTTGGGCTGAAACTGCCGTTTTGGTCGAAAACGGAGGGCTGGGTCATCGCGGTACTCTGCATTATCACGACCTGGAAGACGTTTGGCTACAATTTCATCAACATTCTGGCGGGTGTCTCCGGTGTCTCAATGGAGGTCATCGAGGCGGCGCGTCTGGAAAATGTGCCGATGTGGAAGATTTTTAAGGATATCGTCGTGCCGATGAGTTCTGCAACTGGAATCTATGTGTTTATTACGACGATCGTGCAGGGACTCCAGTATGTGTTCACGCCGATCAAGGTCGTCACACAGGGAGGACCGAACTATGCCAGTTCGAACCTGATTTATATGTCGTACCATGAGGCGTTTACACTCTATAAAACAGGAACTTCCTCGGCGGTATCGGTCATGACGATGGCACTCTTTATCATTCTTTTGGTGCTGGAATTCCGGTTTGTAGAAAAGGGGGTTTACTATGAAAACTAAAGACAGACAGATCGGCTGGCATCTGTTTCTGGTGGTGGTCGTTTTCCTCCTTCTGATGCCGATCGTATTTGCAATTTCCAACTCTTTCAAGACGATGCAGGAGGCGTTCAACACGGTTTTTCAGGTGATTCCGCTGCATCCGACGCTGGAAAATTACCGGCATGTATTTGACAAACTGCCGTTTGTGAAAATCACGCTGAATACGTTTCTGATCGCATCGACGGTCACGATTTTTAAGACAATTACGGGACTTCTGGCGGCGTATGCGTTCGTCTATTTCCGGTTTAAGGGAAAAGGATTTTTGTATTTTATTATGTTAAGCACGCTGTTCATCCCGTTTACGGTCACGATGATTCCAAATTATCTTCTGATCTCTAAGATCGGTCTGCGCGATCGCATCTGGGGCGTCGCACTGCCGCAGCTGGCGGATGTGCTGGGAATTTTCCTGCTGCGCCAGGCAATGCGTGGAATCCCGCTGGCACTCATTGAGGCGGCACGGATGGAAAATATCCGGCACATGAAAATCATGCGCGACATTGTGATTCCGCTGGTGCGTCCGTCCATTATTTCCACCGGCATTATTTTCTTTATCAATTCGTGGAATGAATATGTGTGGCCGGTGCTGATCTTAAAATCCAAGGAAAATTATACGCTGTCGCTGGCATTGCAGATGTACATCAGCGCCGAGGGCGGTACGGAATTTACGATCGCGATGGCGGTGTCGGTGCTCACGATGCTGATTCCGCTGGTACTGTATATCATTTTCCAGCGCTATATCATCAATACATTTGCGGCGTCTGGATTGAAGGGATAACGGGAGATTGCGTCGGACATAAGAAAGGGATAGATTAATTCAATGAAAAATATTGTATTTGAAAATGTTAAAAAAGCGTATGGCAAAAATGTGGTCGTGGAGGACCTCTGCATGGAGGTAAAGGAGGGCGAACGCCTGATTTTATTAGGTCCGTCCGGCTGTGGAAAATCGACGACACTTCGCATGATTGCGGGACTGGAAAATGTGACCGCCGGAAACCTGTGGATGCGCGACCAGGTGGTAAACGATGTGCCGTGCGGCGAGCGCGGTGTCTCGATGGTGTTTCAAAACTATGCGCTGTTTCCGCATATGAGCGTCAAGAATAATATCATATATGGTTTAAAAGCGCACAAGATGGATGAGAATGAGATCGATGCGCGCTTAAAAGAAGTCCTCAAAATGCTGGAACTGGAAGGGCTGGAGGATCGGAAGCCGAAGGAGCTTTCCGGCGGACAGCGCCAGAGAGTGGCATTGGCGAGAGCCGTGGTAAAGCGCGCCGACTATTTCCTTCTGGACGAGCCGCTGTCAAACCTGGATGCACAGCTTAGGATGCGTGCGAGAAAAGAACTGGTAAAAATCCATGAAATGTACCACCCGACGTTAGTCTACGTTACGCACGACCAGATCGAGGCGATGACGGTTGGCGATCGGATCGCGCTCATGTACCGGGGCAAGATGGAAATGCTCGATACCCCGTCACACGTGTACAATCGTCCGGCAAGCGTGTTCTGTGCGAAGTTTATCGGTTCGCCGTCCATGAATATCGTGGAGGCGGAATATCATAACGGGGCGCTTGTCATCGGGAAACAGAAGGTAGAACTTCCGGGTATCTGGCAGCGGATCGCCGCGCAGTGCCCGTCGGGACTGCTGTACGCCGGTGTCCGCCCGGAACACGTGATGATGAGCCGCACCCCGCAGGAGCGGTTGATCGAGGGCATGGTCCGTTACGTGGAGGATTACGGAAACCGGTACGGTGTTTATATTCAGGTCGAGGGAGACAAGAACGAGCTGATTGCCATCCGCGAGGGCGAGATTCCACAGCCGGGTGAGAAGGTATACATCCATGTGGAGACGGAAAAGCTGCATCTGTTTGACCGCGGGACGGAGAAATCGCTCGGTTACCCGGAGATGGTGATCCGCGCACAGGAAAAGCTGGCGGTGCCGAAATTGGAAAAGGCGATCGCCCAGTAAGAATAGAGATAATAGAGCGAAAAAAGTGTTTTCAAAACAAGATTATGAACGTATATTTTGAAGAGGAGACATGCAATCATGAGAAAAATTCTTATCAGCACTAATATGTATAAAGGCAGCGAGTTCGGTCAGGTTCTTCCGTATCTCAAACGGTTTCCTGGACAGGTGGGAGTCGAGGTGTTTCCGATGTTTCATGAGGAATGCTTTGAGAAGAACCTGCGGGACGCCATGCCGCTCTTAAAGGAAGTCCCGGTCAGCTTCCATGGTCCATATTATCAGGCAGAGCATTCGGCAGCGGAGGGGACTGTAGAGTATGCGCGCACGATGGAGCTGCTTGAAAAGACGCTTTCGTATGCGAAAGAGCTTTCAAGCAAATATCTCGTTTATCATCACAACAACTGCCGCATCATACCGGGCGAGAAGGAAGACCGCGGCCGTGTTTCCTGTGAAAATTATCACACCGTGAAACAGCTGTGTGAGGAGGCGGGAACCCAGGTGGTCGTGGAGAATGCCGGAGTTCTGGAGCGCGGAAACCGTCTCTTCGATGAGCAGGAATTTATCGATCTGTGCCGCCGGGAACAGTATGCGGTGCTCATCGACATCGGGCACGCCTGGGCGAACGGCTGGTCGCTTAAGCGGGTCGTAAACGCGCTGGCGGACCAGATTGTGGCGTACCATCTCCACAACAACGACGGTGTCCACGACAGCCATCAGAGGATTCATGAGGGAACACTTGATTTTGACTGCTTTTTAAAACTGGCAAAGCAGGCGACGCCGGATGCCGAGTGGGTCATGGAGTATGCGATGGACGTTTCTGGAAATGTGCGGGGGATTGAGGAAGATCTGCAGTTTCTTTTGAAAATGGGAAGTGCTGCACGATGACACAGTGGCAGTGAATTTTGCCGAAAAGCCCCGCCTTGTCAACTCTTAAAAAAGCTGATATACTGGACATAAGATTGTGAGAAAAGATGTCCGGAGAGAACATCCGGACACGGTAAAAATGAAATTTGACAGCGGGAAAGGAACGGCAGGATGTTTCGTCTTTGGGGAAAAATGATGAAGGAAAACCGGATGCTTAGGGATATTGTGATCAGCAACGGTGATTATACAATGTCGAGAACGGCGATGGTGTTTGACGCGATCGACCAGATTTGCTATGCCTTTGATCTGGGGCATCCGGTCTGGCTGGATAAGACGATCGAGGAGTTCAAACGTCACGATAAGGCGCGTTTTACCCAGGACAACTTTATCGAGAGCATCGATTTCGATTATCTGGAGATACAGGTGCTGGAAGAATAAAGGGCAGGCAGCCGTTACAAAAAGACAAAGACCGGGAGGGGCGAGATGGCACAGGCGATAACGGATGTGAAAACATTTCTGGAAGACGCCAGACAGGCAGTGGTGGAGCTGGCGGAGTTTGAAAAACAGGAGGAGACGCTTGCTCAGGAAGAGAAAAAGCGTCTGCGCGTGCTGGAGACGGAGCGGAAAGCGGTGGCGGATGCCGTGAATTCGACCGTGAAAAGGCGCCGGGATGAGATTGAAAAAAGCTATGACGATGAGCTTGGGAAGCTGCAGGATAAGCTGAAACGCACGCGGACACGCCGCGAAAAGGCGAAAAACCAGGGCATCAAGGAGCGGATTAAGGAAGAAACGCAGGAGCTTCACGCGCACAACCGAGAGCTTTCCGTGCGGATGCGGACGCTGTTCCAGTCGGATCGTGTTCCATTTGTCTGCAAAAGCCCACTGTACTATGCGCTGTATTTCCCGAGGGGATTCAAAGAATTTCTGACGGTGTTGATTACCTTTGCGATCTGTTTCCTGTTGATCCCGTGCGGCATCTACAAGCTGCTTCCAGAACAGAAGACTTTATACCTGGCGATGATCTACGGCGTGGATGTGGTTGTTTTTGGCGGACTGTATATCCTGATTGGAAACTGGACGAAGGATCGCCATCTGGCGGCGCTGCAGGAAGGACGTTCGATCCGCAGTCTGATCGCGGCGAACAACCGCAAGATCGCGGTGATCACCTCCTCGATCCGCCGGGATCGCAGTGAAGCGCTCTACGATCTGGAAAAATACGACGATGAGATCTCCCAGATGGAGCAGGATCTGGAGGAGACGGCGAAGAAGAAAAAGGACGCATTAAACACCTTCGAAAATGTGACAAAAACCATCCTGACCGATGAGATCACCAGCAACAGCCGTGCAAAGCTCGAACAACTCAAAGAAGGCCATCAGGAGGTCGAGAGCCGCCTGCACTATACCGAGACGGTAATCAAGGAAAAGAGAATCTTTATCACAGATACCTACGAGTGCTACTTAGGCAAGGAATTTCTGAATCCAGAAAAGTTGGACGCGCTAAAACATATTCTGGATAACAGCACAGCCGTTAATTTAAGCGAGGTCATCGCAGAGTACCGCGAACGCGGCGGAAAGTAAACTGTGGAAATTATTTCATAAAAATAAATAATTAGATATAGGAACAACCAGAAAAAAGATGTGACACCGGGCGCTGTAAAGCTGCCTTCTGTCACATCTTTTTTCGTCCGTGTATATAGCCTTCAATTTTCGCATAATTTCCTGCCACCCCGCCTATAATAAAGGTAAAACAACCCCTGTCCAACAGGCAGGGAGAAAACAGGACGGTGTGGGAGATGAACAGACGGGGACGCAGCCGGTTCGGTGGCAGTCCGGAGATATATTACTACAATTCAGCCCGCCGGGACGCGGTGGGAGAGCTGGCAGGGCAGTTAAGTGGGCTGATTCAGGAAGAAATGACCCGAAGGCATAAAAAGAAACTGGTTTTCCTCTGCATCGGCACGGATCGCTCGACCGGAGACAGTCTGGGACCGTTGATCGGATATAAACTTAAACAGGAACGGCGGCGCGGTACGCTGGTATTTGGAACACTTGATCGCCCCGTGCACGCGATGAACCTGGAACATTACGTGCAGGTTTTAAAAAATGGGTACCCGGATGCGCTGGTGGTGGCGGTCGATGCCTCGGTTGGCGATGAAAGCCACGTCGGCTATGTCACGCTGGGGCGTGGGGCTTTAAAGCCGGGGCTTGGCGTCTGCAAGGAGCTTCACGCGGTCGGAGATCTCTTTATCACCGGGATCGTGGCGGGCTGCAGCCATTACGATCCGATGATGCTGCAGAGTATCCGCCTGGCACTCGTCATGCAGCTGGCAGACTGCATCAGCGCGGGGATCGGGCTTGTCGAAAATTTTTGCCTGGATGCTGCCTCCGTTTGACAAATTTTGCATGCAATCGGCGTTATGATAGGCGGAAAGAAATTCATCATACTCCTGAAATTACGGAAAATCATGTTACTGTATTTGAGCAGGTATTTTCAGCACTGAAAATGCTGCACGGTGCAGCAATCAAATCATGGAAGCAAGTACAGACCCGGTTTCAGGAGAATCTATCATAGCGGGGTGAACATATGGGAGAATATTCTGGTTCCCGCGCAGAACTGCCGAAAAATATCCGGCAGATCGGCGAGCGGGATGAGGTGGTCCGGTTGTATGTGGAGGATTATGTAAACACGTATTTGAAACAGGTATATCCATCCGGCGGACCGGGACTCCGGGTCGGGCTGCTGCTCGGAAATTCGGATCCACAGCAGGAGGTTCCGTGCCTCTTTGTGGACGGGGCGCTGGAGATGGAGGAGGTTGTGCCGTCCGGGGAGAAGATTGTCTTTTCGGAGGCGGCATGGAAAAAGGCATACCAGCGGATGGAGGAGACATTTCCGAAAAAGACCGTGCAGGGGTGGTTTATCTGCGGCGCGCCGGGGTGTATGTTAAGTCCCCTGACCTACTGGCGGCTGCACAAGCAGTATTTCGGTGGGAAAAACCAGCTTATGTACATAAACAGCGGTGTGGACGGTGAGGCGGCATACTATGTGATGTCGGAGGACGGATTTTACCGTTTGAAAGGATATCATATATACTACGAGAAAAACCAGATGATGCAGGACTATATGATTCTGCGGAAGGACGCCCGCCGGGTGGAGACAGGCACCGGCGATCGGGTGATCCGCGATTTCCGTAACCGGATGGAAGAGCGGCAGCAGGAGGCGGCGTCGCGTTACGGGACGATCCGGGCGCTGGGGACGCTGTGCGGCGTGCTTTCGGTCGCGGTGCTTGCCGGCGGCGTGGTGCTTTTCGGCAATTACCAGAAAATGCGCGAGATGGAGAGTGTGCTGGTATCCGTCCTCCCGGATGGTGTGCGGGGCACTGCGGACGGGAAAGAGGCGGTCACGGTGGAACAGCTCCGCGGCAGTGTGACGCCGCTTGAGAGCGGCGATGTGGATGCAGACGGAACAACAGCGGAAAACGGAGGACAGGCGCATAAATGGACACTTGAGAGCGCGGCGGATGGAGATACAGAGGGCACTGCCATAGCAGGCAGACAGAATGGACAGGCTTCCGGCGGGCAGAGCGAAGAGGACGGAAAAATGGCGGAGACGAAAGCCCCGTACATTTTGCCGGAGCCGGAGGCACAGCGCGACCTGCCGAATCCGGGCGGCAATTCGACGGCGGGACAGGACTATCCGGTCACAAACTTGAAGCCCGGCGGCACGTACACGGTCGGGGACGGGGAGACGCTCTATGGGATCTGTTTTAAGCTTTATGGCAATATCCGTCATCTGGACGATATCCTTGCGGTCAACCATCTGACCGATGAAAACCGCATTATCGCAGGGCAGACGCTGGTGCTGCCGGATGTGTCCGGAGAATAGCAAAAAGATAATGCCAAACCATCTAAAATAGTGTATAATCAAGATGGCAGTCCAGCTACAGGAGATAAAAAAATGAGTGAGATGAACCCGATTGAACGGGAACAGAAGAAAAAGCAGCTGAGAGGGCGTGTGATCGACACCGCCACGCAGGACATGTTTCCCCGCCGGGGCATAAGCCACGGGGAAAATGAGGAAGAGGTGGCGGAGAAAGCCGAGCGCCATTCCAGACGGAAACGTCTCCGCAGGGTGTTGACGGCGGTGTTAATCGCGGCGCTTTTGGCGGCTGGTTTTATGTATTATAAAGATAACCATGCCTACACGGACTATACGGTGGCGTGGGAAAAAGAGATTGCGGCGAGTGAGAGCAGCACGACGGAATTTGTCCCGTTTGGGGAAAATGTCCTGAAATACACGAAGGACGGAGCTTCCTATCTGGACAAGTCCGGCAAGGCGGTCTGGTCGATGAGTTATGAGCTGAAATCACCGATCTGCTATGTCAACGGCGATTATGCCGTGATCGGGGACCAGCAGGGCAATGATATTTATATTGTGGACAAGACCGGAAGCCAGGGACAGGCGACGACGCTTCTGCCGATCCTGCGCGTCAGCGTATCGGCATACGGCATCGTGGCGGCGCTGGTGGAGGACAGCAATGCTTCGTATGTGACCTTTTTCAAGAAAGACGGCAGCGAGCTTGACTGGGCGATCAAGACGGTTATGTCGGGAAATGGTTACCTGATGGACGTTTCCTTATCGCCGGATGGTACGCAGGTCATGCTTTCCGACCTGTATCTGCAGGACGGGGCACTCAAAAACCGGATTGTATTTTACAATTTCTCCGAATATGGAAAGAATTATCCAGACCGTCTGGTCGGAGGTTTTGATGAGCTGGGAGACAGCATCTGTCCGCGCGTCCGGTTTCTCGACGAGGATCACGCGTGTGCATTTGCGGATGATCAGGTGGCATTTTTCTCTTTGGAAAATGTAACAAGCCCGGCGCTGGTGCGCCAGGCGGAGATCGACGGGGAAGTCCGCGGCGTGGCATGGTCGAAGGACTATGTGGCGGTCATCTCGGACAACACCGAGGGCGGAAGTGAGAGCCGTTTGAGCATGTTTAAATCCGATGGAACCGCTATGGGTACGGCAGATTTCTCGTATTCGTGGCGTAACATAAATATACAGGGCGATTTCGTCATCCTAAATAACGAAAATTCCTGTCGGGTCTACAGTCTGTCCGGCAAGGAGCGGTTTGCCGGGGAGTTTGATTTCTCTGTGGCGCAGGTAACACGCGGCCGCGCGTTCAATTCACTGATTATCAGCGGCGGCGACCGGATGCGCGAGATCCGCCTCAAATAACACACGTTTAGTTTTTAAAATTAAGATACATAGCAGGAGGTTACTTATGAATCAGATTGACACATTATCCGTAAACGCGATCCGGATTTTATCCGCAGACGCAATCCAGAAGGCAAATTCCGGTCATCCGGGACTTCCGCTGGGATGTGCAGCAGCGGCTTATGAACTGTGGGCACATCATATGAACCATAACCCAGCCAACCCGAAGTGGGAGAACAGAGACCGTTTCATCTTATCCGGCGGTCATGGTTCCATGCTGCTGTACTCTCTGCTGCATCTGTTTGGCTACGGAAATCTTTCCAAAGAAGATCTGATGAACTTCCGCCAGTTAGATTCCAAGACTCCGGGACATCCGGAATATGGTCATACCGTTGGCGTTGAGGCAACGACCGGTCCGCTGGGCGCAGGTATGGGTATGGCAGTCGGCATGGCGATGGCTGAGGCACATCTGGAAAGCGTATTCAACAAAGAAAATTATCCGGTAGTTGACCATTACACCTATGTATTGGGCGGCGACGGATGTATGATGGAAGGCATTTCCTCTGAGGCATTCTCTCTGGCAGGTACCCTGGGACTTTCCAAGCTGATTGTTCTCTATGATTCCAACCGCATCTCCATCGAGGGAAGCACCGACATCGCATTCCGTGAGAATGTACAGGAGCGTATGCAGGCATTTGGTTTCCAGACGATCACGGTAGAAGATGGCAATGATATCGACGCGATCGGCAAGGCGATCGAGGCTGCAAAGGCAGATACCGAGCATCCGTCCTTTATCACCATCAAGACGCAGATCGGCTTCGGCTGCCCGGCAAAACAGGGCAAGGCGAGCGCACACGGCGAGCCGCTGGGCGTGGAGAATGTGGAAGCACTCAGAAAGAACTTAAACTGGCCGAGCGAAGAGCCGTTCTTCGTACCGGAAGAGGTATACAAAAACTACTCCGAGATCGCAGAGCAGAAGGCAGAGGTAGAAGCTGCATGGAACGTGATGTTTGCCGCTTACTGCGAGGAATATCCGGAGATGGAAGCGCTTTGGAACCAGTATCACAATGCAAAGGCGGGCGAGGCGCTGAAAGATGACGCCGGATTCTGGGCAAAACAGGAGAAACCGGAAGCAAGCCGTGCGATCTCCGGACGCCTGATCAACTACATCAAGGATGTTCTGCCGAACCTGTTTGGCGGTTCTGCTGACCTAGCACCGTCCAACAAGACCAACATGAAGGATGCGGGCGACTTCTCCAAGGAGGACAGAGCTGGACGTAACCTGCACTTCGGTGTCCGCGAACTTGCGATGGCAGCGATCGGAAATGGCATCATGCTGCACGGCGGTCTGCGTGCGTATGTATCGACCTTCTTTGTATTCAGTGATTACTGCAAACCGATGGCAAGACTGTCTGCACTGATGGGCGTGCCGCTGACCTATGTATTTACGCATGACAGCATCGGCGTTGGCGAGGATGGACCGACCCATGAGCCGATCGAGCAGATGGCAGCGCTGCGTGCGATGCCGAACTTCCATGTATTCCGCCCGTGTGATGCGACCGAGACAGAGGCAGCTTGGTACAGTGCTGTTACTTCCGAGCACACACCGACCGCACTGGTGCTGACCAGACAGAATCTGGAGCCGATGGCAGGCAGCAGCCGTGAGGCATTAAAGGGTGGCTACATCATCGACGACTGCGAGGGCACACCGGAGTTAATTCTGATTGCCAGCGGTTCCGAGGTGGCTCTGGCGGTTCATGCAAAAGAGACTCTGGCAGCAGAAGGTCAGAAAGTCCGCGTTGTCTCCATGCCGTGTATGGATCTGTTCGAGGAGCAGAGCGAGGAGTACAAGGAGTCCGTACTTCCGAGAGAAGTACGCCGCCGTGTAGCAGTAGAGGCGCTTGGAAGCTTCGGCTGGGACAAGTACACCGGTTTAGACGGCAAGATCATCGCGATGGAAAGTTTCGGCGCCAGCGCACCGGCAGGGCTTCTGTTCAAGAAGTTCGGCTTTACCGTTGAGCATGTGGTAGAGGTGGCTAAGAGCCTGAAATAATGCTGATTTTGAAAGAAAAATAAGATAAAAGACAGGCACCTGTCTGTCGGCAGAAAAGAATGCGGTACTGCTTAAGCAGAAATGCGCCTTTCTCCGGCAGGCAGGTGTATTTTGCTTTCCAAACCTTGCAAAACGGGGATGCATTGCGTATAATAAGAGCCAGCGCAGAAAAAAGATGAGGGCATAGAAGAAAGGCTGCCAGTGCAGCCGTAAGGGAAGGGATCCAGACATGGAAAAAAAATGTATTGGGATAGACGTCGGCGGAACGACGGTTAAGATTGGTATTTTTGAGACGGACGGAACGCTTGTTTATAAGTGGGAGGTTCCGAGCCGCAAGGAAGAGAATGGGGCGTACATTCTTCCGGATGTAGCCGCTTCGATCAGGAAGAAATTGAACGAGCGGGGAATCCCGATGGATGCCGTGATCGGCGCAGGCATGGGATTTCCGGGGCCGGTGCAGCCGGACGGCTATGTGGAGGTCTGCGTCAACTTAGGATGGCGCGATCTGAACCCGCAGAAGATTTTGAGTGAGTTATTAGATGGAATGCCGGTCCGCTCCGGTAATGATGCTAATGTGGCGGCGCTCGGCGAGATGTGGCAGGGCGGCGGCAAGGGCTGCCATGATATCGTGATGGTGACGCTGGGAACCGGTGTCGGCGGCGGCGTGGTACACGATCAGAAGATCGTTGCAGGACGCCACGGACTGGGCGGCGAGATCGGTCATATCCATATCCGCGAGGGCGAGAAAGAAACCTGCAACTGCGGCGGACACGGCTGTCTGGAACAGGTAGCGTCCGCGACCGGTATCGCCAGGGAGGCGAGACGGAAGATGGCAGCAAAGCCGGATGCATCGGTGATGCGTGCCTACGGTGATGCGATCACCGCAAAAAATGTGCTGGATGCGGCAAAAGCCGGGGATGCACTGGCGCTGGAGGTTATGGACACCGTGTGCTATTATCTCGGATGGGCGCTGGCGACCATTTCGATGACCGTGGATCCGGAGATTTTCGTCATCGGAGGCGGTGTATCCAAGGCGGGGACTTTTTTAACGGATTGGATTGACCGCTATTACCGCGAATTGACCCCGATCTCTGAGAATAAGGGCGAGGTTCGCCTGGCAACATTGGGAAATGATGCAGGTATCTATGGGGCGGCAAGACTGATCTTAGATTAGGCGCCTTGTTTTGAGTGACAGAGTGCAGGGTAAATGGTCTGGACGTTTGAAGGAAATAGGGATAGAAAAACGTTCAGATATGCCGAAAGATGCTGTAGACAAGAGGAGACCCCGGAGCGGTCAAGCATCCGGGGCAATTATGAAAAATCTATGTGCAAAATCACTATAAAACAAATTTGAAAAGTGAAATCTTTTATGCTTTTAGTATAAAAATAAGATATGAATAAAATATGAACACCGTGTAAACAGATTATGAAAATTGGCGATTTTGTACAAAAAAGTTTCATGAATCAGAGGTTTCTCTATCAAAACAGAGGATAGAAAGAAAAATGGCAGAATTTGCAGCGCACGGTGCGAATCAGGAGGAAAAAATGGCAGCAGAAAAAGCAAAGAAAACGATTGTAATTGGACATAAAAACCCGGATACGGATTCGATTTGTTCTGCAATCGGCTATGCGAATTTCAAAACACTTCAGACGGGTGGCGAATATGTACCGTGCCGTGCCGGAGAACTGAACCCGGAGACAACCTTCGTACTGGATTACTTTAAGGTAGATGTGCCGAAACTGATTAAATCCGTCAAAACGCAGGTCAAGGATATTGAGATCCGCGAGACTCCAGGTGTTTCCAAGAATATTTCCCTGAGAAAAGCATGGAACCTGATGCAGGAGGACGGTCTGGTAACACTTCCGGCTGTTACCGATAAGAATATACTGGAAGGTCTGATCACAGTCGGCGATATCACCCGTTCTTATATGAATGTATACGACAGCAGCATTCTTTCCAAGGCATGCACCCAGTATGCAAATATCATCGAGACCCTGGAGGGCGCGATTTTTGTTGGCGATGAGAAAGCGTACTTTGATAAAGGAAAAGTCCTGATTGCGGCAGCTAATCCGGATATGATGGAATATTATATTGAAGAGAACGACCTGGTTATCCTCGGCAACCGCTATGAGTCGCAGCTGTGCGCGATCGAGATGGGTGCAAGCTGTATCATCGTGTGTGAGGGCGCTGGCGTTTCCATGACGATCAAAAAACTGGCACAGGAGCGCGGCTGTACCGTCATCACAACTCCGTATGATACCTACACGGCAGCCCGTCTCATTAACCAGAGTATGCCGATCAGCTATTTCATGAAGACCGAGAAGCTGATCACCTTCGATACAGATGATTTCATCGATGATATTAAGGATGTGATGGCAAGCAAGCGTTTCCGTCATTTCCCGGTACTCGATAAAGAAGGCAAATACAAAGGCCTGATTTCCCGCCGTAACTTACTGGGTGCGCGCGGCAAGAACGTGATTCTGGTCGATCACAATGAGCGCGGCCAGGCGGTAGACGGCATCGAGAATGCCAATATCCTGGAACTGATTGACCACCATCGTCTGGGTACTGTGGAGACAGTCGGACCGGTCTTCTTCCGTAACCAGCCGCTCGGCTGTACGGCAACAATCATCTTCCAGATGTACCGCGAACAGGGGCTGGAGATCGACAAGACCATCGCAGGTCTGCTCTGCAGTGCGATCATCTCCGATACGCTTCTGTTCCGTTCTCCGACCTGCACACCGATGGATCGGGCGGCAGCGGTTTCTCTGGCTGAGATGGCAGGCATCAAGCTGGATGAGTTCGCAAACCAGATGTTTGAGGCAGGCAGCGAGTTAAAGGGCAAGAGCGATGCAGAGATTCTGTATCTGGATTTCAAGAAATTCTCAGCTGGAAAGACAAACTTCGGCGTCGGTCAGATCAACTCCCTGAATGCAGAGGAGCTTGGAAAGCTGAAGAACCGTATGCTGCCGTTTATGGAGAAGGCGCGTGAGGACGAAGGTCTGGATATGCTCTTCTTCATGCTGACGAATATCCTGACGGAGACGACCGAACTTCTCTGTGTTGGACAGGGGGCGGCACAGGTTGTGGCAGATGCGTTCCACGTAGGTGATGCAAATGAAGAGCTGAAGCAGACGGCAACACTGCCGGGCGTTGTTTCCAGAAAGAAACAGCTGATTCCGGCACTGACAGTGACACTGGAGCAGTAAATCAGGTGACAGTGCGCGGACGGGATTGTTTCATACGGAAAATCCAGTGATAGTTCGTGTAGGGCAGGAAGGTCGGACGGAAAGGAAGGATACCATGACATTTGTATATCCGGCGGTTTTTACGCCTAAGAAAGATGGAAAAGGGTATGATGCATATTTCCCGGATTTGGAGTGCTGCGAGGCGGAAGGTCCGGATCTGGAGGATGCGGTGGAAAATGCGCGGGAGGCAGCGTACAACTGGATCAGCCTGGAGCTGGAGGAAGAGGGCGATCTGCCGGCACAGACGCATATCGATGATATGAGCCTGCCGGAAGGAAGCATGGTGAAACAGATCATGGTCCGGATCAAACTTCTCCCGGACAACGATTAAGAGGATATAGGGATGGCACAGAAGAGAGCGGCTGGAAAGCCAGAAGAGCGTCGCCGGGGAGGAGCAAGGCAGAACCCGGAAGGACAGTTGAAAAAACGGATGGAGACCCGGAACACTCCGGGACCGCGCGCCCAGTGGAAGCCGGGCAATATGATTTATCCGGTTCCGGCGGTGCTGGTCACAGTGGCGGACTGCGAAGGAAACAGCAACATCATCACGATTGCCTGGACGGGCACGATCTGTACGAACCCGCCGATGGCGTACATTTCGGTGCGCCCGGAGCGCTATTCTTACCATATGCTGCGGGAGAGCGGTGAGTTTGTCATCAACCTGGCGACGGAGTCGATGGCGTATGCGACCGATTACTGCGGCGTCCGCTCCGGCAGGAATGTGGATAAATGGAAGGAGACAGGGCTCACACCGGTTCCGGCGCAGACGGTGAAGGCGCCGGTGATCGCCGAAAGCCCGGTCGCGATCGAGTGCCGGGTGACCGAAGTCAAGGAACTGGGGTCACATCATATGTTTCTGGCAGAGGTAACGGGTGTCAGCGTGGACGAGCAGTGGCTCAACGAGCGCGGCAGCCTGGAGCTTGCAAAGGCGGAACCGATTGTGTATTCGCATGGCGGCTATTATGGGCTTTCAGAGCTTCTTGGAACATTTGGATGGAGTGTAAAGAAAAAGAAGAGGTGCCAAAGATGAAAAATAATGTAACCTTGATTGGTATGCCGTCCGCAGGAAAGAGCACGGTCGGAGTGCTTTTAGCAAAGAGACTGGGCTATTCCTTTATAGATGTGGATCTGCTGATTCAGGAACAGGAAGGTAAGCGTCTGCGCGAGATCATCGAAGAACAGGGACTGGACGGATTTCTCGATGTGGAGAACCGCGTCAACGCGGGGGTGGAAGCCGAGCAGGCGGTCATCGCACCGGGTGGCAGCGTGATCTACGGAAAGGAAGCGATGGAACATTTAAAATCCATCGGACTGGTTGTCTATCTGAAAATTACCTATGACGAGCTGGTAAAACGCGTCGGCGATGTCAAGGACCGCGGCGTAGCGCTGAAAGACGGCATGACACTTCTGGATCTCTACCATGAGAGGATCTCGTATTTTGAGAAATACGCGGACATCACGATCGACGAGGAAGGTAAAGAGCTGGGGGCGGTGGTTGATGAGCTACGCGAAATATTGGAAGAGCGCGGTTATGTGCTGGGAAGTGCGCCGGAGGAAGAGTAACAATTTCACATGAGAATGGGGGCAGCCGGTTCTGCCGGACGGGTTTCATAACGGGTTACAGTGAGAAAAAATCAGTTGCAAAACAGTTGAAAATCCAATACAATAGAATAGTAACCATTTTTATAGAATGTTAACAGTCGGGGGTGCAAAGATGCGGAATCTTTTTTGCATCCCTTTTTTGAAAGGTGTGCGTATATGACTACAGTGAAATCTCTGTCCAGAGAGATGAAATTCTTTCTTCTGGCACTGATTCCGATCTATTTCATTTCAGTGGGGCTGATTATACAGCCGTTTGACTCCATTGTGACTGGTATCTATGAAATCATAAGGGAACCGGATTTCCTGATCACCGATTATATTGCGGTCGGCGGCATGGGAGCCGCGTTTGTCAATGCCGGGATGATGGCGCTTATCAGCATCTACTTTGTCTATAGTCTTGGGATGGAGATGGACGGGCATACGATCACATCCTGCTGTCTGATGTTTGGATTCTCTTTGTTCGGAAAAAATCTGATGAATATCTGGGCGATTTTTCTGGGTGTATTTCTCTATGCAAAATATCATAAAATGCACTTATCCAACTATATTTATGTCGGCATCTACGGAACAAGCCTGTCTCCGATCATCACACAGCTGATGCACGTGGTGGAACTGCCGCTCTGGCAGCGCTTCTGTGTGACGATTCTGGTGGGAATCTGTATCGGATTCGTGCTTCCGCCGCTCTCGACGCATTCCCACTATGCCCATAAGGGATATTCCCTTTATAATGTGGGATTTGCCTCTGGCATCATTGCGACGGTCCTGGTCTCCACGTTTAAGTCCTTTGGAATTGAGACGGAGGCGCGTCTTATCTGGTCCTCCGGCAATGATGCGATGCTTTTAGGGCTGCTATTTGTTTTGTTTGCAGGCATGTCGGTGGTGGCAGTGCTGTGGCGCGGAAAAGATACGCTTTTAGGGTATGAAAAACTCCTTGCGACAACGGGAATCGGCGGTACCGATTACCTGCTGGAATTGGGCGGTGCGGTGACGCTTCTCAATATGGGACTCAATGGTCTGTTTGCGACCTTCTTTGTGCTGGCAGTCGGCGGAAACCTAAATGGACCGACGATCGGCGGAATCTTTACCATCGTTGGATTCAGTGCGACTGGAAAACATTTGCGGAATATTTTCCCGATCATGGCGGGCGTCTGCATTGCGAGTACCGTCCGGGCGTGGGATATCACGAATCCGTCGGCACTTCTGGCGCTGCTCTTTTCCACGACGCTGGCGCCGATCGCCGGAGAGTTTGGAATTTTATGCGGCGTGTTAGCCGGTTTTCTGCACGCGTCGGTGGCGCTCAATGTCGGGATCGTGTATGGGGGCATGAACCTCTATAACAATGGATTTGCGGGCGGTATCGTCGCGATGTTCCTGGTGCCGGTGATCCAGTCGATCCGCGACCGGAGGGCGCGGGCGAAGGGAGATCTGTCGCTGTAAGATTTCTTCTTTTTAATGGAATCTTAACACGAAAGAGGCGTAGAGATATTGTATCATTATAAAAACACCACATTTATGATACCTACTAAACATAGAAAGGAATGATACATATTTCAACTTCATTTGCGCTTCTGGTCGTAGCGATTATTATTCTTGTCTGCATCGCGGGAAGCCGTCTTTCGGGGCGGCTGGGGGTGCCGACGTTGTTTATTTTTATTATGCTGGGAATGCTGTTTGGATCGGACGGTATTTTTAAGATTCCATTCGGCAATTTTGCACTGGCGGAACAGGTCTGCTCGGTGGCACTGATTTTTATCATGTTTTACGGCGGGTTCGGCACGCGCTGGAGTGAGGCGAAGCCGGTCGCGGGGCGGTCGATTTTGTTATCCTCGGCGGGTGTAGTGCTGACGGCGCTTTTGACCGGGCTGTTCTGTCATCTGGTGCTTAAGATGGCACTGATGGAAGGAATGCTTCTCGGCGCAGTCCTTGGATCGACCGATGCGGCATCCGTGTTCTCGATCCTGCGTTCGCGCAAGCTGAACCTCAAATACGGCACGGCATCCATGCTGGAGTTAGAGAGCGGAAGCAACGACCCGTTTGCGTACATGATGACGGTGATTCTGCTGTCTGCGATGACGGGGAGTGTGAGCGGAGGTTCGGCGGTTCTGCTTTTGATCCGCCAGCTCGCATTTGGGCTTTTGACCGGCGCGGCGGTCGCGTGGTTGGTGACATGGCTTTTAAAGCGGTATGCCTTTTATGGCGAGGGATTTGACACGATCTTTGTCTTTGCGGCGGCAATCATTTCCTACGCGCTTGCATCCCAGATTGGCGGAAATGGCTACTTAAGCGTGTATCTGACCGGTATTATCCTCGGAAATCAGGAGCTGAAGAACCAGAAAGCGCTGGTTGGCTTCTTTGATGCGTTTACCGGCATGATGCAGATGCTTCTGTTTTTCCTACTGGGACTTCTGGCGTTTCCCTCGCAGATGCCGTCGATCGTGCTTCCGGCGATCGCAATCGCATTGTTTTTAACATTTGTGGCTCGTCCGGTGGCGGTTGGCTTGCTGCTCGCGCCGTCGAAACCGCCGATCGGGCAGTATCTGGTTATTTCCTGGGCGGGTCTGCGCGGTGCGGCGTCAATCGTATTTGCGATCATGGCGACGCTCAGTGAGGGATATATGAAATATGATATATTCCACATTGTGTTCTGCGTTGTTTTATTTTCCATCATTTTTCAGGGTTCGCTGCTTCCGAAGGTGGCAGAAAAATGTGACATGATCGACAACTCGACCGATGTCATGCGGACGTTCTCGGACTATACGGGCGATATGCAGATTCAGTTCGTGCAGCTTCCGATCGGGGACAATCATCCGTGGAAAAACCGTAAAATCTGTGAGATTGAGATGCTTCCGGGTATGTTAATCACAGTGATCCGGCGCGGCGCGCAGACGATTGTGCCCAAAGGGCAGACTGTAATTCAGGAAGGGGATACCGTCGTCTTGGGTGCAGAGGGCTTTACGGACAGCCAGGGAATCCTTTTAAAAGAGATTCTGATGACACCAGATCACCGCTGGTGCGGTAAGAAGATCGCGGAGGCGCGCTTCTATAAGAATACGATCATTGTGATGATAAAGCGGGGCAGCCAGATCATCATTCCAGACGGCGGTACGCAGATACTGGAAGGCGACCGGGTGGTTGTATACTCGCAGAAACTGCCGCAGGTGGAAGGGCGTGTGAAACACGAAAACGGGCCGGTCGTATCGGCTGTTGTTGACAAGTAAGCACGTTTTCTTACGGCACTTTCGGTTCCAAAAGTGCCTATCCGTGAACAGTAACGCGGATTCATAGGAGGAAGATGGAAATTTCAGGCAATACTTGCAGTTTGTTGAATTATAAACTATACTTAAACAACAACGGTTTGCCGGAGGAAAAGAGTATGCAGCAGGGAAATACGAAGGAACGGATTGTAGAGGCTTATATCGAGCTGGAGTCGGAGAGACCGCTCGAGAAGATCACGGTCACGGCGCTGGTTGAGCGGAGCCGGATCACAAGAAAAACATTTTATTATTATTTTAAAGATATATATGATTTGATGGAATACCGGATGGAACGTGAGATGAAGCGCGTCATGGAAGAGACGATGAGCCAGACAGATCCGGAGAAGGCGCTGACACAGCTGTATATGTATATCATGGAAAATCAGAAGCATATCCGGGCATTGTCCGAGTCGGTACAGTTCATGGCCCTGCGCCGTCAGATGGGAGAAAAGGTGTACCAGTATTTTTATAACCATCTGGAGCGGATTGGTATGTTTAAGAACCTGACGATGCCGGAGGCGGCGATGGCGGTGCAGATCATCATTTTCTCGGTTATGGGAGTTGCGTTTGACGCGCCGTTTAAGGATGAGGCGGATGTGAAGGAGCGCGTCGCCACGTTCATGAGCGTGATCCGCAAATGCACCGGGTGCGACCCTATGCAGGTCCGTTAGGAAAGCAGGTTTCCGGCAGTTTTGAGAATTATTGTAACTGTTCAGTAGGTCTGCGCGTGACTGTGAAGGTACTGAACAGTTACGAATTATTGTCAATTAGAAAATGGAACAAGGAAACGCAGGAGGAATCAGCGGTATTTGGTTGGTTTTTCCTGCGTTTTTGCTGTCATGTACCCCAAAAAACGGTCAGCGGCAGGAAAATTTGGGTGCCATGAAAAAAAGATGAACATAGATGGATACATTTTGACAAATTTGTGTACACACCTGTCCAAACTTGGGAGTGGCAAAGTATATACGAGATGAGTAAAATATAGACTGAGAAAAATTTATACCAAGAACAAGCATAGATGGAGGAAATTATGAAAAAAAGAGGAAAGATTCTGGCGCTGGCTGCGATTGTAGTTGTTGGCGCTGTCGTTTTGTCCCGATGCGGTCATAAGAATACGGCGGTGGAATATGAATCCCGTCCAACCGTAAGAGTAGAAAATCCGGTTCGTCAGGACATCAGCTTGTACACGGATCTGACCGGACTGGTAGAGCCGCAGTCCCGCGCGAGCGTCATGCCGAAGATGAGCGGCGAGGTGCTGGAGGTTTACTTCCAGGCGGGCGATACGGTCCAGGCAGGGCAGGCGCTGTGCAAGATCGATTCCGACGCGTTGACAGCGTTAAAGCTACAGGTGGATGCGGCTTCCGTTGCCTTAAAGAATGCGGACAGCAATTTAAGCCGTACCCAGGCGCTCTTTGCTGATGGTTTTGTCTCCCAGGAGGCGATGGAGCAGGCACAAAACAGCGCACAGAATGCGAAGATTTCCTATGAATCTGCGAAGAACCAGTACGATCTGCAGGTGAAATACACGACCGTGACGGCGCCGATCGACGGTGTGATCGAGTCCCGGAGCGTCGAGCCGCATGATCATGTATCTCCGGCAGGCGAGATCTGCACGATCTCCGGTGCCAGCCAGTTACAGGTTAAATTCGGCATCACCGAGAAGATCCACCAGACGATGGAGTTGGGCGACAGCGTGACGCTGGAGAAAAATGGTGCGGATTACACCGGTACTGTAACCGAAATCGGATCTATGGTCAACGAGAGCAGCGGCCTTTATGACGCGCGTGCGATGGTGCCGGATGCAGCAGGTCTTACGAATGGTTCTCGCGTAAAAATGACGGTTATCATGGATCATGTCAGCCAGGTGCTGACCGTTCCGGTCGATGCAGTCAGCTATGACAACGGTGCCCCGTTTGTATACCTCTATGAGGATGGAAAAGCGGAGAAGACCGAGATCGAAGCAGGTATCTATGACGATGAAAATATGGAAGTAAAATCGGGTCTGACGAGTGACAGCCAGGTCATCGTGAGCTGGAGCAACGAGCTGGTGGATCAGGGAGAAGTCCTGTTAGCACAGGATACCGATGGCGCGCAGACAGACGGAAACAATGAGACAGCAGCGGAGACGACAGAGGCAGGTGACAAAGAATGATTCGACTGACAAAACTCGCACTGCGGCGTCCGGTTACCATCATTCTCTGTCTGATTACCATCGCGTACTTCGGCCTTCAGTCCGTCATGGGCATGAAGCTGGAACTGACGCCAGAGATGGAGATGCCGATGTTAATCATCGCTACGGTGTATCCGGGAGCCAGCCCGGAGGACGTAACCGATCTGGTTACCAAGAAAGAAGAAGATGCGATCACATCATTGGACTCGGTCGATAAGGTACAGTCCATTTCCCGTGAAAATGTATCGATCGTCATTGTCCAGTATGAGTACGGTACCAACATGGATACCGCATACATTAACCTGAAAAAGGCGATAGATGGCATTCAGAGCGATCTGCCGGACGATGCCAACGATCCGAATATCATGGAGCTGGATATCAACTCGATGGCGACGGTTACGCTGGCAGTCAGCGGCGACGCTGATCAGAACCTTTATACATATGTAGATGACAAAATTGTTCCTGAGTTTGAGAAATTAAGCTCGGTCGGCGAGGTTTCGATTGCCGGCGGTCAGGATAGCTACACCCGCGTGGAACTGATTCCGGAAAAACTGGCACAGTACCACCTGAATATGAATACGGTTGCACAGTTAGTCGGTGCCGCCGATTTCACGATCCCGGCGGGCGATGTCCGGGTTGGAAAACAGGATCTCGACGTCAGTGTCGGCAACGAATTTAAGAGCACGGAAAGTCTGAAAAATGTCGTACTTCCGCTGGCAAACGGTGAGACGATCCATCTTTCTGATATCGCAAATGTCTATGAGGCGCTGGAGGATGCAAGCTCGATCGGACGTTACAATGGCGAAGATGTTATCTCCCTGGGAATCAAAAAACAGCAGAGTTCCACCGCGATCGAGGTTTCCAACCAGGTAACCAAGAAGGTGCAGGAAATTGAAAAGCAGTATCCGGGTCTTAAAATCACCGTGGTAGATGATGCCAGTGACACGCTGAAACAGTCTTTAAGCAGCGTAATCCAGACCCTGATCCTGGCGATCATCCTGTCCATGATCATTCTGTTCTTATTCTATGGCGATTTGCGTGCGTCGGTCATCGTAGGTACGTCCATTCCGATCTCCGTTGTATTGGCGATCATTTGTATGGCGGCGATGGGATTCTCAATGAATATTATTTCCCTGACGTCGCTCGTTCTCGGTGTAGGTATGATGGTTGATAACTCGATCAACGTCCTCGACGGATGTTTCCGGGCAAAGGAAAAACTGGATTTCTATGATGCGGCGCTGGAAGGTACGCGCACGATGATCGGCTCGATCACCGGCGGTACGCTGACAACCTGTGTTGTATTTATTCCGCTTCTGATGTTAAATGGTATGTCTGGACAGCTCTTTACACAGCTCGGGTACACGATCATTTTCTGTATGACGGCTTCCTTATTCTCAGCAGTCATCATCGTGCCGCTCTGCTATATGTTCTGGCATCCGGTTGAGAAGGATCATGCGCCGGCAGGACGTATAATCAAAGGCATCCAGGGCTGGTATCGCAAGCATATGCCGCATGTCATCAAGCGCTATGCGCTTGTATTCGGAACGACTGCAGTGCTGGTTGTCCTGTCCATCCTCATGGCGTCCAGACTGAACCTGGAGCTGATGTCTTCGATCGATGAAGGTATCGTCACGATGACGATCAAGACGAAACCGGGTTATTCGGTATCGGCGATCCGTGACACTGTGCTCGATCTGGAAAATATGGTAGAGACAGACGAGGATGTGGATCATTACCTGATGACATATGGAAACAGTGGTGTCAGCATGACTTCCGGAAGTGATGTGACGCTGAATGCCTACTTAAAAGATAAGAGAAAACTTTCCACGGACGAGGTTATCGAGAAGTGGAGATATGCGACACAGAACTACGTTGATGCGACCATTACCTTGGAACAGGGCAGCAGCAGTATGAGCAGCAGCATGAGCAGCGGTGATTCAATTGAGGTGGATCTGCAGAGTACCGATTACGACACCCTAAAGAAGGCAGCGGATGATCTGGTAACTGAGCTTCGCAAGCGCGAGGATGTTATGCAGGTACATTCTTCTGTTGAGAATGCGGCGCCGGTTATCAAGGTAAATGTGGATCCGGTTAAGGCAGAGGCAGAGGGACTGACCCCGGCCAGCATCGGTTCGATGGTATACAGTAATTTAAGCGGTGTGAAAGCGGCGACGATCTCCGTCAACGGCAATGATCAGGACGTGAAGGTAGAATTTGCGCCGGATCGCTACGATTCCATCGCGAAACTGCAGGGCATGATGATCACGACGGCGACGGGTAATACGCTTCCGCTGGAGGATCTGGCAGAGATCTACTACCAGGATAGCCCACAGGAGATTTCACGAAAAGAGAAACAGTACCAGGTATCGATCACGATGCAGGCACAGGCAGATTATAAGAAGACGGCTGAAAAAGATGTCAAGAGCTTCGTGCAGAACTGGGAATTCCCGTACGGCGTTGAGATGGCGACCAATAGCCTGGATGAGTCGATGGGCGAGGAGCTTTCCGCGTTGGGAATGGCGCTTGTCACAGCGATCTTTCTGATTTTCATTGTCATGGCGATCCAGTTTGAGTCCCCGAAATTCTCCCTGATGGTTATGGCAACGATCCCGTTCAGTTTGATCGGTTCCTTTGGATTCCTGTTTCTGGCGGACTGCCCGATCAGTATGAACTCCATGCTTGGTTTCCTGATGCTGGTCGGTACGGTTGTAAACAACGGTATTTTGTATGTGGATACGGTCAACCAGCTACGGATGGAGATGCCGTTAGACGAGGCGCTGGTAGAGGCAGGTGCGATCCGTGTACGCCCAATCTGCATGACGACACTGACGACCATCATTGCGATGATCCCGAACTGTCTGGCATTTGGTAAGGCGGGCAAGATGATGCAGGGCTTAGCGCTTGTAAACGTCGGCGGTCTGGTTGCGGCGACGATCCTGACGCTGGTACTGCTTCCATCCTTCTACCGGGTGGTTTATAACATGGGAAAAGGCAAAGAAGAAGAGTATGAGAAACTGGACTGCGACTAAGGAAAAGCAGGTTAAGCAGTGAATCTGTCAGGCGGCGGACCCGGGGCGGGGAAGCTGCCTGTACTGATAGAAAAAGGGGGAGAAGAAGATGCCGTCGGAACGATTTAAGCGGTTGCCGGAGGAAAAACAGAAGAAAATCCGGGACGCGTGTATGGCTGAATATACGCGGACAACGATAGAAAAAGCATCGCTCAACCGTATGATAGAAGATGCCGGGATCTCCCGGGGCAGTTTTTATACGTATTTTGACAGTAAATGGGATGTTTTAGGATATCTGTGTGAGAGTTTTATCAATGAATTTTATGAGTGCGGCGTGCGCTGCCTTGAAGAGGCGCAGGGGGACATCTGGGAGATGTTAGGGCAGTTTTTAAACGGTTCGCTTGCCCTGTGCCGCGATGAGAGACGCACCGATTTCATCCGCAACATCATGGAGTGCAGCAGCCGTGAGGCGCTGCTCTTTGATATATTCAGCTCCGATCTGGACAGTCCACGCGCCGTGCGTGGACAGAAGCTGGAACGCGCCGCCTATGAGTCGTGCGTGGGAAAATCCCTGCGGAAGATGGGCTGGGAGGAATATATGAGCTTTTTCCGCATGGCGATGATGTCGATCGCGATGGAGATCAAGAGCTTTCACGACGGAGTCCCGGAAAACCGTATCCGGGAACGGTTTGTCCTGACACTCGGTATCCTGAAACGGGGCGCTGGGATAGAATCGGGAGCGGGCGCGCAGAGCGCCGAAAGGAAATGAAGATGAGTAAGATGAAGAAAAACAGGAAGAAACTGTTTGCCATTCTTTTACAGGCGGCGTTAGTCAGCACAGCTATGACGATGCCGGCATATGCGGCTAAAACACCGGGGATCGGCTCAGATGCGCGGATCGGTGACGATGCGACCGGTCCGGTGCTGACGGGCGGCAATACCGAGATGGAGGAGGAGACTTCCCCGTACACCAAAGAGCAGCTTGAGGACGGGACGCTGGAGTACGGTGAGATCGCATGGCGGATCGAGGGCTACAACAGCACGTATTTAAACCTGCGTTCCCAGCTCTACAGCCAGGCGACCAGCCAGTCGGCGGGAACTGCCCTGGCGGCTGAGGCAAGCGCCCTCATGGAAGATGCGATGGACCTGAAGTCCGACGATATGGATGCGGAGACGAGAGAGCTGTTTGAGGGCTACAAGGCGGCAGCGAGAGAGTTGCGCAAACAGGGGGCAAAGCTTACGAACAAGGAGCTTTCCGGCACCTACGCCCGGACCCTGCGCCAGACGAAGAATAAGTTAGTCAAGGCGGTGCAGAACCTGCTCATCCAGTATGAGGAACTGCTCCCGCAGGTGGAGACAGCGAAAAAGAATGTGGAGATGTGCCAGGTAAATGCGGATGCCGCACAGAAGATGCAGGCGCTCGGCCGTGCTTCCGCGCAGGAGGTTCTGACGGCGCAGAAGGCGCTGCAGCAGGCCAATTCCAGCGCCCAACAGGCAGAAAACGGGGCATTGCAGCTCAAACAGAATATTTTAATGCTACTTGGATTTGACGCGGATGCGCCGGTAACCTTTGCGGATGTGCCGGTTCCGGATGCGTCCCGCCTTGCGGCGATGGATCTGGCAGCCGATACACAGGCGGCAGTCAGCGCAAATTATGATTTGATGTCTGTGCGTGCAGCGAAAGCGGAAGGGTCTTCCAACCGCACAGTCAAGAAGCGAAACGTCGCCTATACCGAGGATTCGGTGACGATCACGGTTCAGAACCTCTATGCGGCGGTGGTATCAAAGAAACAGGCGTATGACAGTGCGACGGCTGGATATCAGGCGGCAGCGCAGAGCTACGAGGCGGCAAAGCGCCAGAACGCACTGGGAATGCTCTCAAGAGCCAATTATTTGGGGCTTGAGTGTTCCTGGCTCAGCAGCGTGGCATCGTATAAGACCGCCGAGCTGGAATATACCAAAGCGGTGGAAAATTATGAGTGGGCTGTGAAAGGTCTGATTGTGACGAATTAATCCGTCAGGAATGGCAGTTTACTTAAGGTGTGAACAGGTTGCTATTCACGGGTAGGCACTTTTGGAACAGAAAGTGCCGTAGGATAACATGGTGGTAACAGAAAGGAAGTAGGAACCGGAAATGAAACATAGAAGAAGGAAAACGGCGCTTCTGACCGCAGCGGCAGCAGCTGTTCTGGCATTGCAGGGACCATTTGCGGCGCTGGCAGCCAGCCCGCAGTTCGCTTATGACGCAGATACATGGGCGAAGCTTCAGGACAATGTGATGGAATACAGCGAACTGCCGTATCTGGTACAGGAGTACAACCCGACGTATCTAAACAACCAGACGATCTATCAGGCAGGGCGCGATACGAAGAATGCGAAGGAAGTGCAGGATAAGCAGTACAATCAGGCGAATGATCTGTACGACAGCGCGGATAACCTGCGGGATCAGGCGGATCAGATTGAGGATTTTCTGGCGGTGCCGGGCATGGCGAGTGCTTACGCAAGCCTGATGTCAGCGTCCGTCATGGTGGAGCAGAATGCGTTAAAAACCCAGCAGTCTGCCGATGCTTCTTACCGCGACAGCGAGATGGACCGTCTGGACTATATCAACAGCCAGGATGCGGTTGTCGCGCAGGTGCAGTCGGCGTTTGCTGCTTATAATCAGGTCAAAAAGACAATTCCGTTGATGGAGAAATCAGTGGAATTGCAGGAACTTTCCATGCAGCTGACCCAGAAGCGCCAGCAGCTAGGTCAGGCGACCCAGATTGATGTGTTAAATGCACAGAAGTCGCTGCAGTCGCTCCAGTCCACGCTGACCCAGACAAAAGCGGGACTTCAGGCCCAGCATCAGCAGCTCTGCGTCCAGACCGGATGGTCCTATGACGCGGAACCGGATATCCAGGATCTGCCGCAGGCGGATCTCACCCGGATCGCGGCGATGAACCTGGCGGCGGACACGCAGACGGCACTCGAGCAGAACCTGTCCTTACAGTCCAACAAGCGCGGTTATGCCAATATGGCAGAAGGTTCAGCCGATAAGAAAAACATGGACCGCACCATCAAGAACCAGGAACAGACGATCCGCTCCGGTATGCAGACACTCTACAACGACATCATGCAGAAGCAGACAGCCCTGCAGCTTGCCGATGCGTCCCTGGCAGCAGAGACGCAGACGATGAATGCGATGCAGAAGAAGCTGGAGCTTGGCATGGCGACCCAGCTGGAGTACAAGAGCGAGGAAGTTTCCTTCCTGGAGAAACAGATCGACAAAGAGACAGCTAACATGAACCTGCAGCAGGCGATCGAGACGTATGAGTGGGCGCTGAAAGGTTACATGAAGTAGGGACAGAAGTTAAGTCTCTGGCACTTCCTCTGCGCGGGGGTTAACGTGGCGCTGGAGGAGCTGTGTATATCGAAAATGATATAATAAAATATTTATAAAACAAGAGGCAAAAAGCGGCGTTTTCTTTCGAATCGCCGCTTTTTTTTGGGAAAAAATAGGTGCATATTGTATGGATTTAACAAAAAATAGCCACAAACTACAGAATACTACCGATTCGGACTGGAAAATACTGGGTTAATAAAAAAATACTTTTGACAATTAACGCAGCATATGAGAGAATAAAAAAGATACTTTCAGTAAGGAGAGAAAATAAGATATGAACAAATCACAACAAAACAAAATCAAGTGGTATATGCTTTCCTTTATGTGTTTCTCCACCCTCTGGGGATTTGGAAACGTTTTAAATGGTTTCGTATACTTCAATGGAACACAGGTTATCTTCTCCTGGATTCTGATGTTCGCACTGTACTTTGTACCGTACGCACTGATGGTCGGAGAGCTTGGTTCCGCATTTAAGAATTCGGGCGGCGGTGTCAGCTCCTGGATTCATGAGACAACCGGCGCGAAGGCTGCATACTACGCAGGTTGGACCTACTGGGCTTGCCATGTCACCTACATCGCATCGAAGGGATCCGGCGGTCTGAAAGCGCTGAGTTGGATGATTTTCCAGAACGCAGAGAAGTATGCGTCCTTTAACACGAAAGCGGTTCAGTTAGTTACCTTTGCGGTACTGCTGTTCTTCTGCTGGGTTGCAAGCCGCGGCTTAAACCCGTTAAAGAAACTGGCTACCCTGGCGGGAACCAGTATGTTTGTCATGAGTATCCTGTACATTCTGCTGATGTTTGCTGCACCGGTCATCAATCCGAACGGTGGTTACCTGTCGGTGGATTTCAGCTTGAAAAACCTGATTCCGCATTTTGATTGGAAGTATTTCAGCAGCTTGTCCATCCTTGTATTTGCAGTCGGCGGCTGTGAGAAGATCTCCCCATATGTAAACAAGGTAGAGGATCCGTCCAAGGGATTCCCGAAGAGTATGATTTTTGCAGCGATCATGGTAATCGTCTGCGCGATCTTCGGTACAATCGCGATGGGTATGATGTTCGATGTATCCTTGGTTGAGGCTAATTTTGACTCTTACAATGCGAATGGACAGTACTGGGCATTCCAGAAACTGGGTGAGTATTACGGCGTTGGAAACCTGATTATGATCATTTATGCAGCCTGCAACGCGATCGGTCAGTTCTCGACGCTGGTAGTCAGCATCGATGCACCGCTTCGTATGCTGCTTGACAACGAGGATGCGCGTCAGTTCATCCCGACCAAGCTCTTAAAGAAAAACAAATTTGGCGCTTACGTCAATGGTATCTGGATGGTAGTCATCCTGTCCGGTTCCATCATTCTGGCTCAGGTTCTGGTTCCGAATGCGGATACGGTTCTGCGCCAGCTGACACAGCTTAATTCGGTTACCATGCCGATGCGTTATCTGTGGGTATTCTTTGCGTACTTCATGCTTCGCAAACATTCAGATAAGTTTGAGCGCGAGTATCGTTTTGTGAAGAACAACGGAGTGGCACTGGGCTTTGGCGCATGGTGCTTTATCCTGACCGCAGCCTGCTGCTTATTAGGTATGTACAAACAGGGTGATCTGTACACAACCATGCTGAATGTCATCACACCAGTCGTTCTGGTAGCACTGGGACTGATTTTACCGGCGATTAAGAAGAGAGAAGGGAAGTCTGCATGATGAATGCTGCGAAGGAATTATTGACTTTTATTGAGAACAGCCCGAGTATGTTTCATTCGATTGAGACGATCAAGGGAATGCTGGATGAGGCAGGTTTTACCTATCTGCCGGAGAGAACTTGCTGGGACGTGAAGCAGGGCGGAACGTATTACACGATCCGCAACCATTCCAGTATCATTGCGTTCCGCGTCGGAAAGGAACTGGGCGATTACCATTTCCAGATGTGCGCCTCCCACAGTGATTCACCGACTTACAAGATCAAGAATGTACCGGAGTTAAATGGTCCGGGCGAGTATCTGCGTCTCGATGTAGAAGCATACGGCGGCATGATCGACAGCACCTGGTTTGACCGCCCTCTGACGGTGGCAGGCCGTGTACTGGTAAAAGACGGTCAGGGCGTGAGCGCGAGACTTCTGTACATCGATAAAGATCTGCTCATCATTCCGAATGTAGCGATTCATTTCAACCGTGAGGTGAACAATGGATACAAATACAACCGTCAGGTTGATTTATGCCCGCTGTTCTCCGCTGGTGAGCTGAAAAAAGGCGCGTTTGACGCGATGATTGCGAAAGAGCTTGGTGTGGCAGCGGAGGATATTTTAGGAAAGGATCTCTTCCTTGTAAACCGTCAGCCGGGTACGATCTGGGGGTATGCGGACGAGTTCATTTCCAGTCCGAAACTGGACGACTTACAGTGCGCTTACGTTTCCCTGAAAGCATTTCTGGCGGCGAAGAATGAGCATGATGTCAGCGTATACTGCTGCTTCGACAATGAGGAGGTTGGTTCCAATACGAAGCAGGGTGCGATGTCCACCTTCTTACAGGATGTCCTGCACCGCATCAACGGTGCGCTTGGCAAGACGCCGGAGGACTACTATCAGGCAGTTGCCGGTTCTTTCCTCGTAAGCTGTGACAACGCACACGCCGTTCACCCGAACCACGGGGAGAAGACGGATGCGGTCAACTGCTCCTGGATGAACAAGGGTATCGTCATCAAGGAGAGTGCGAACCAGAAATACACCACGGACGCATTCAGCCGTGCGGTATTTACGAATGTCTGCAATGAGGCAGGTGTTCCGGTTCAGGTGTTTGCAAACCGCAGTGATATTTTAGGCGGTTCCACCCTTGGAAACCTTTCCAACACGCAGGTCAGCGTCCATGCCGTCGATATCGGTCTGCCGCAGCTTGCGATGCATTCCTGCTACGAAACGGCAGGTGTGAAGGACGTTGAGTACGCAATCCGCGCACTGACGAAATTCTACCAGACCGCTCTTCAGATTGAAGGGGCAGAACGGGTTTGCTTTGAGTAAATATAGTTAAAAGAGCAGCCGCTCCGCGAACGATGAAATGAATCGCGGGGCGGCTGTTTTGATAGATTGAAAAAAGCTTTTTAAGAAAATTACCTCCGCAGCAGCTCCGGCGCCATCTCCTGAAACAGCTTCGCGAGCGCCATCGCCGCCCGCGAGCGGTATTTTCCGGCGGGCCAGGCGAGCGCCAGATCGAGGAAAATACCATCTTTCCCGATCCGCAGATAGCGGAACTCATCCCGCATGATGCGGCAGGAACGGTAGGTAAACGCGAGTCCGACCCCCTCCCGCGCCATCGCCGCAGCAAAAGAGGCGGAGAGGTAGGTGTCGAGTCCCAGAGGTTCCACACCCGCCTCGCGCAAGGATCGGCGGGCAGTCCGTCCGAGGACGGTGCTGGGCGGGCCCAGAATATATTCAAATGGTGCGGTGTCCTTTAGGTCGATCCACATCTGTTCCGGATCCGATTCGCATGGCTTCGCAAACCTCATGACCGGGTGATCGGCGGTAGTGGCGATCATGATCTCATCCCGCATCAGGGAATCCACACCGTGTTTGATTCGAACCGGCGGCGCGGCGATCAGCGCCAGATCTAAAAGTCCCTCTAAAATCTTATTTTCCAGATCAATGCTGTCCATCTCACAGATCTCCACATGAACCCGTGGATACAGGGCATGGAATTTTTTCAGAACCGGCGGCAGCAGGTACGTCCCCCGGTAGGTGCTGATGCCGAAGATGACGGTGCCGCCCTTTAAATTTTCAATATCCGAAGCCTCACTGCGCGCCTCCTGGTACTGCTGTAAAATCTGTCTGGCATGGAAAATAAACGCCTCCCCGGCAGAGGTTGGACGGACTCCGCGGGCTGTGCGGACGAAAATCGGCGTTCCCAGATCCTGTTCAAATAGGCGGACTGCCTGACTTAAGCTTGACTGCGCCATAAACAATTTTTCGGCCGCGCGGGAGATGCTCCCCTCGTTAGCGACGGTTACGATATAGTCTAGTTCTTTTAAATCCATGAGAATCCCCCTCACGAGATATCGGAATTTTCGATATCTGGTATAATAAATCTTGCCTTTCTCCTATAACAAAAATAGTATAAGATAAAAACAAGCAAAAATCAATGGCAGAGACTGAAGCAGCGGCTGGAAAATCGAATAGGAATCCGGCGAGGGAACGCAGCTTTGAAAAAGCCTCTGTGGACGATTACAAATAGGAGGAATAAGCAAGATGAAGCAGGATTTAATGAAGGGCATTATAGATATGCACGTTCACACGAATCCCGATCTGCGTCTGCGGGCGTATGATGATTTCGAACTGATGGAGGCAGCTATCCGGGTTGGGGCACGCGCTATCGTCATCAAGACGCATCAGGGAACCACGATGGATCGGGCCTATCTGTGCAACCGCCACAACGAGATTGTACACGGGAAAACGAACAATTTTACGATGTTTGGCAGCATTACCTTAAACAAGGTAGTCGGCGGCATCAATCCGAAGGCAGTCGATGTGGCGCTTCGTCTGGGTGCTAAGGTAGTATGGCTTCCGACCCAGTCGGCAAAAAACCATATGCAGAAGATGAATCAGGATCTGAGCCAGTGTGTGGAAGTAGTGAAAGATGGTAAAATTGTACCGGAGCTGCGTTCAGTGTTGGAGCTGATTCGTGACCACAACGCTGTACTGGGAACCGCACATATTGCACCGGAGGAGATTTTCACTGTTGTGGAAGCTGCCCGGGATATGGGAGTAAAAAACATCGTTGTAACGCATCCGGAATGGTGGATTGTAGGCATGAGCCATGAGGATCAGCTTCGTCTGGTAAAGGATTATGACGTTATCTTAGAGCGCTGCTATGCACAGAACATGGGTGGCGGAAAGTACAAGAGCAATCTGGCAGATAACCTGGAGCTTATCAAAGAAGTTGGCTATAAAAATGTCATGGTTGATACCGATGGTGGCCAGACAGAAAACCCGCATTGGGAGCTGGCACTGGCGGAATATATGCAGTATCTGGTAGATCATGGAATTTCGGAGGAGCAGGTGTACCATATGACACACACTATTCCGGCAAAACTGTTGGGCATCGAAGAATAGGGGGACGCATCATATGTTAAGTGCAGTTTTGGTGGCATCCATTGCGGTTGCCGTTATATTGGGATATAAAACGAAAATCAATACGGGATTTTTCTGTATTGCCTTTGCATACTTGATTGGTTGTTTTGGCATGGGATTAAAAACAAAAGAGCTGATTGGCTTCTGGCCGGTCAGCACCATGTTTGTCATCCTGTCAGTATCACTGTTTTATAACTTTGCAGCTGTGAATGGAACACTTGAAAAAATGTCGGCCAGTCTTCTCTATATGTGTCGTAAATTTCCGGGTATGCTTCCCTTTGCGTTATTTTTTGTAGCAGTTGTGCTTTCTGTTATGGGCGCTGCATACTTTACCGTTCTGGCATTCCTGGCACCGATTACCATCCTTATCTGTGAGGAAGCAAAGATGGACAAGCTGACCGGTGCGGTGGCGATCAACTGCGGTGCACTGGCAGGCGGAAACTTCCCCACGGCTTCGCTGGGCGTCGTATTCCGCGGTCTGATTGATACCGCTTATGAAGCTGAACCGGCCATTGAAGCAACGAATTCCTTTGTAGATGAAATGAAAATTTTCGCCTTTGCAATTGTATTTTCCCTGATTCTGATTGCGATTTTCCGCTTTGGCTTCAAGAGTAACCGCGGTATCGGAAAGGGCGTAACCTTTAACCGTCCGGAACCGTTTGATAAAAAGCAGAAAACAACCCTGCATTTAATGATTCTGATGATGGTAATTGTCCTGGTATTCCCACTCTTAAAGATGGCAGTTCCTGGTAATGAACTGATTGGAAAAATTGCTGGAAAGGTTGATGTAGGACTGGTGGCATTCTGCTTTACCATCATTGCACTGCTCTTTGACCTGGCACCGCAGAAGGAAGTGATTGCACGTGTTCCGTGGAACACCATCCTCATGATTGCCGGAGCCGGCATGCTTATCGCCGTTGCAGTTCAGGCCGGTACCATTGATGCATTATCCGCATGGATTGGCTCTAATGTTCCGACAGCCCTGATTCCGCTGGCATTCAGCTTTGTAGGTGCATTTATGAGTTTCTTCAGCTCTACAACAGGTGTTGTAGCACCGGCCCTGTTCCCGCTGATTCCGGGACTTGCAGCAGCCACCGGATTAAATCCGGCAGCACTTTTTGCCTGCACAATTCTTGGTGCCCAGAGCAGTGCTATCAGCCCGTTCTCATCCGGCGGCAGCCTGATTCTTGGTTCCTGCGGAAACGAGGAGGACCGAAATCACTTATTCAACCGTCTTCTCTTTGTAGCAGTACCTATCAGCGTTATCTGCTGTGCGGTATATAACCTGATTGTAGCAGTTGTTCTGTAAGGGAAATTTAATTGAAAAGTTGTTTGTTCGAAAAGCTGTCAGCCTGTTCTGGCAGCTTTCGATGAAATTTTTAATGGATTTTTGCGCGTGACTGTGAAGGTACTGAACAGTTACGATTGGGAAAATCAAGAAGGAGGATAAAGAAATGAGTCATAAAATTACAGTATTTCGCGGCGATGGTATCGGACCGGAGCTGGTTGATAATGTATTAAAAATCTTAAAAGCGGCAGATGCTCCGCTGGAATATGAAATTTTCAATGTTGGTGAGGATGAGTGGAAACGCAATGGTGCCCTGATTCCGGAGGAAGCATATGCTTCCTTTGAGCGCACCAAAGTACTCTTAAAATCCCCGATTACAACTCCGGTTGGAAAGGGCTTCCGCTCCTTGAATGTAACACTCCGCGGACAGTATGACCTGTATGCCAATATCCGCCCGGTTAAGTCCAACGCGGCAGTAAAAACTCCATTTGAGAATGTGGATATCGTGATTTTCCGCGAAAATACAGAAGGTCTTTATGTTGGTGTAGAGGAGCAGGTAAATCCGGATACGGTTCATGCAATTAAGATTGTCACAAGACAGGCCAGCGAGCGCATTATCCGCGATGCATTTGAGTATGCGAAAAAGAACGGACGGAAGAAAGTAACCTGTATTCATAAGGCAAATATCTTGAAAATGTCCGATGGCATGTTCCTTTCCATCTTTAAGGAGATCGCAAAGGAATATCCGGAGATTGAAGGCGATGATAAAATCATCGACAATACCTGCATGCAGCTTGTTATGAACCCGAACCAGTTTGATGTTATGGTAATGCAGAACCTGTACGGAGATATTCTTTCAGACCTGTGCAGCGGCCTGATCGGCGGGCTGGGCCTGGTTCCATCCAGCAACATCGGTTCTGACTATGCTATGTTTGAGGCCGTACACGGCAGCGCACCGGATATTGCAGGCAAGCACCTGGCAAATCCGACTGCATTCCTGTGGTCTGCCTGCATGATGTTAGAGTACTTAGGTGAAAATGAAACAGCCGGACGCATCCGCAAGGCTGTGGATGAAGTGCTGGCAGAGGGCAAGCACCTGACAAGAGATCTGCATGGAACCGCAACGACAGAAGAATATGTAGAAGCAGTCATTTCAAGACTGTAAAACTTCATACATTCATAGCAAAAGCCCCGGAGTTTTGTAATTCCGGGGCTTTCTATGTTATGCTAAATACTAAGCTTCTGCAATCTCCTGAAGGATCGCAATGATCACTTCTTCCATCCGATAGAAGGATTCCACGTTTACCTCCTTTTGGCTATAAAATAGGGTGATCGACCAGCGTATTTGTAAATGCGACAGCCCCCCTATTTGTGTATAAAAACAGATGACAGCATTATTTACCTATCCCCTTTACCATACACCGTTTCTTGAAGAAAGAAATTCCATAACAGAAAATTTTATCATAATTTCCCTCAAATTCTTTTGCATACATGCGTTCATCGATCTGGCGCAGGGCATTGTCACAGTCATCGCTGAGTTTTTTCAATGTTTTCGAATATTTCGCCTCAAAAATCGCCATTCGTCCACCGTGCAGATCATATACAATCACATCGCTTCGTCCTTCGCCGTGTTCACGGTTTGATTCTACGACATATCCGGCTCCGGCAAAAATTCCGGCTAAAAAGGCGTGATAAAAATCTTCTTTATAATCATGGTAGCTGATTGTCATACGCAGCAGGGCATTCATCTCCTGTGTGAGCAGGTCGGTGTTGCCGTGCCATACAGCACAAAATAATTGTTCCCGATTCCAGGTTTGGGCGCTGTCGTTAAACCATTTTAGAATGGTACTTTCGAAGATTTCCCGGATTTCGGCATTCGGAATCATCAGGGCAGTTAAACCATCAGGAAGATTATCGATGCGAGCCTGTGTCAGGTAGCCGGTGAGATACAGGATACTCCACAGATTATCTTCGGAGGAATGGAGGTAATCATATGTCAGATTTTCCTCCACATGCTGGAGAATATAACCGCCAGACAAAAGAGTCTCCAGTTTCATTGTGATATTGCTTCCGGCATAGTCGATGAAAGAACGGATGATTGCATTATCACTGGTATTCTTCCAGTAGCCGATGGGTTTAGCCTGTGGCTTTTTCTGGCAGTCGAGGAGGTAATTCATCACATCCCATGGACAATAGACATCCGAAGCACCGAAGTGATAACCGTCGTACCAGTCTTTGATTTGAGATGCTCGTTCAATCATGCCGGCATCTGAAAGAAGTTTCTTCATATCGACCTGGGTAAATCCAAAATATTCATCCAGTGACGAAGATGAGATTGTATCAGAAACAAAGTTGTTGGTTCCTGTAAAGATACTTTCCTTTGCGATTTTCAGACAGCCGGTAATGGTGGCAAAACGCAGGGTACTGTTATCTTTCAGTGCTGTACTCATGAGAGATTTCATCAGTTCCAGCATCTGGGGATAATAACCATTTGCGCTGGCTTTGGCAAGCGGTACATCATATTCATCCAGAAGCAGAATGACGGGCTTCTGGAAATGTGCCTGCATCATACGCATCAAGAGCAGAATGCTGGTTTTTAACATAGTATCCGTCGGTTTTCCATCGACAATATCGGCAAGCTGTATAAACTCTTTCCGATCATTTTCATTAACCGAAGGGCTGTCTGCCAGATAGCTGTGTTCATTGCAGAGACGGGCAATCTGGGAGCGGAGCATATCCCTGGCAGAAGCATAATCCAGTCCGTCTACATCCTTAAAGGTCAGAAAGAGCGTTGGAAATTGATTCATCCATGCCTGGCATAGATCTGGACGAGATTCGATTTGAAGTCCGGTAAAAAGATTCTGGCTTTTTTTTCGAATATCAAAAAAATTGGCAAGCATACTCATCGCCAGTGTTTTTCCAAAACGACGCGGGCGGGTAATCAGGGTGACTTCCGAGTTATTCGTCAGAAGATCAGCGATCAGCCCGCTTTTGTCAATATAATAATAGCCGTCTTCGCGCAGCTTTTTAAAATCAGAAATACCAACAGGGATTTTTAGGGGTGCCATCGATGATGCTCCTTTCTGAAGATACGGAATTGTTACGAATAACTTTATCATATCATGGGGGGAGGTGGTTGGCAAGATTTTAAAAGAAAGCGGGATGCGCCCATATCCGGAAGAGGTGTATGGGTTTGGAAAATAGCTACTGACCCATCTGCTTCTCCCGTTACTGTTCACACACGTGTGCCCAGCAACGGGATTTTGCCGATGCTGCGCATTCCAAATCGGCAAAATCTGCTGTCGGAACTGTATCGTACGGAATTTTCAGTTCAGAAAATTCCTACCTGTGAACTGTTACCTTCTCCCCCAGCTCCTCCGGCAGTGCCTCAAAGAAAATATCCTTCCAGGCACGTTTCAGCTGTTTTTCATGAACTACATAGGGCTGCACTCCAATATATTTAGGAACGTTATCACTGACCAGGGATTTGGCGACTGCAAGAGCGGCCGCTTTTCCCTGGTCATATGGTCTCTGGGTGCTGAGTCCTTTTACAAATCCTTGATTCATTTCTTCTGCAATCTCAAAATCCAGATCTGTGGTAAAGACAGCAATATCTGTCCGGTTCAAAGCTTTCAGGGCCTTGATGGCGAGCAGGGCGGGGCGGTCCCAGCTCACATAGAGCGCCTGGATATCCGGGTGCTCGCTTATCATTTCAAAGCATACCTTGTAAGCATTTTCGATTTGGATGAAGCCTTTTCTGGCAGTGATCTCGATATTGGGATAGGATTCCCTTAATATTTTTTCGGCACAGTTATCACGCTCAGTAGTGCCGTAAAACATGGCACCGTGGATGATGAAGCCGACTTTGGCATGCGGTTTTTCTTTCAGATATTCACCGATCATGCGCCCTGTATTGGTGCCATTTTCCCGCTCATTGACGGAGATACAGGAGACGTAATTGTTCCGGCTGAAATTCTGCGGGACATTGCTTAAAAAGACCAGCCGCGTCATTTTGGACAATTCCTGAAATGCCGGACCCGTCTGGACATCGTCGGTGGGGATGGCGATGACGGCGTCCGGGTGCTGCATTTTGATGCTTTCGAGCTGCATATTCTGGAGAGCAGGATCAAAATGGGCGTCCATGGTGGAAATAATATCGATTCCGTACTGTTCCAGTTCATCCCGGATGCCTTTCTGATGCAGGGCAGCCCAGGCGGTTCCAGTGTAGTGGAAGGAGATGGCGACGCGGTAATTTCCAGTTCGCAAAAGCTGTTTTTCCTCCTTGGAGAGGCGGATGCTGTCCGGGGAGACGGCGTGTTCACCGAGCGGACCGTTGTCGATGATCCGGGTGGAATCACGCAAAATCAGCTCTACATCTGCATAGCGGGTCAAAGGCGCGCCGGAGAGGTGGTTGATCTCGTCAAAGAGTGCCTGCGAGGCGAGTTCTGCCATCTGGTCGATGTCCCGGTGGATGCAGGATAGCGGTGGGGCGGTCAGCTCGCACCAGAGCATATCGTCAAATCCGATGATGGAAATATCGCGCGGACAGTCTTTTCCCAGCTCCCGCAGCGCCTTGAGAAGAAACATAGTCAGCCGGTTTCCACCGGCGATGATAGCGGTGGGGAGATACCGGGTGATGCTTTTCTGAATATTCAGGCTGATGGTATCACTGGACTGATACAGATTGATCTCCGCGATGCAGGAACTGCTCAGGGTATGGTTGGCGGAGAGAAGCGCCCGCTCATATCCGGCAATCTTGTCCTGTTTGGCGAGGCTGTCTGTTTTTTCTACCAGAAACAGCACATTTTCGTGTCCGCTCTCAAAAAAATAGGAAGTAGCGGAGTGAAATGCTTTGGTGTAATCAAAAAGGATCCGTGGAGTGACATCGTCATCGATGAATCGTTCGACACAGACAAACGGGATACCGGATTCATAGAGAAATGAATAGGCAGCCGGATTGCTGCTTGCCGGGGAGAGAAAGATGCCGATGGTCTTGGCACTGGAGATTAAGTTTTGCAGGATGCTTTTCTCCTCTTCCAGGTTGTCGTTGGTGACGGCGGTGTAAAACTGATAGCCCTGGCTGGTCGCGTAGGACTGCAGCTGATTGCACAGATCGCAGTAGAGCGCGCTCTTGATATTTGGAAAGACAGCGACAATCTGTGAACTGCGTCCGCTGCGGATTTTACGCACCTTTTTTTTGATTTTTTCAGAATATCCACTTTCCTCAATAATAGCTTCGATTTTATCCACCAGTTCCGGGCTGACATAGCGCGTATGGTTGATAACATGGGAAACGGTGGCGATGGAGACGCCTGCCTTTGCGGCGATTTCTTTGATGGTCATAAAACTCCCCCTTGCTGGTACGGATTTAGTCCGGCGGTTCCTGCGCGGCTGGATTTGGATTTGCCGCAATTTTATATTTCTGTTTTTGATTATAGCACAAAAATAGAGGCAAAACGATAAGATAAACGAAATTTACGTAAAAAATTAAAAGGAACGGTAGAAATGCATAAATATCAATAAAACAGGATGAATATATCGCTGAAATTAGTGCAATATGCCAAAAGAGTATTGACGAAAGGGCATGGAATAGAGTAATATCTAGATATCAGACAGGGAGACTCCTTCCAGAGAGAAAAATTTTTACGTAAAAAAGAAAACTATAACAATCCGTTTGAAATGCACTAAACAATGATGAAGTAAGAGGAGGATCAGATTTATGAAAAAAAGTCTTAGATTTACAGCAGCAGGTCTTTCAGTTTGCATGATGGCAGCAATGCTGGCAGGATGCGGCTCTTCTAGCAGTACCGATACAACAGCGGCAGCCGATGCTTCTGAGGCAGCGGCAGATACGCAGGGGGCTGAGGCAAAGACCAGCGATTTATCGTTTGCATTCTGTACGAATACTTTAAACAATACTTTCCAGAGTTCCATTGATGCAAAGCTCAGCGAGCTGTGCAAGGAAAATGGCATTTCCTACACCTGCCTGGATCCGGATTATGATTTAAACAAGCAGCTCAGCCAGTTATCTGACTGTGCAAACAGCGGTTACGATGCAGTATTTGTTATCCCGGTTGACTCCGCAGGTATTACCTCCGGACTGGCTGAGATTGCAGATGCAGGTATTCCGATTTTCAACGTAGATACCGCGGTCATTGATGATGATATCGAACAGTTCGTGACACAGTTCGTTGGAACCAACGCATATATGGCAGGCCAGTTAGTGGGCGAGCAGATGACGAAAGATTATCCGGATGGCGCAAAGATTGCAGTTCTGGATTTCCCGTCCAATGAAAGCTGCGTGGATCGTGTCAATGGTTTCCTTGAGGGCCTTGGCGATCAGAAAGATAAATTTGAGATTGTAGCACAGCAGGATGGCGGTGCAGCGCTGGATCAGTCGATGGGACTGGCTGAGGATATCATCACAGCAAACCCGGATCTGGAAGCATTCTTCTGTATCAATGACCCGTCTGCCCTGGGTGCAGCAGCAGCTATCAAGGCAGCAAACAAGACCGGCGAGATCGGTGTATATAGTATCGATGCATCCCCGGATGGAAAACAGGCACTCTTAGACGGCGAGTTCACCGCAGTTGCATGCCAGGTTCCGCTTCAGATTGCAGAATATGCATTTGACGCAGCTGAGAAATATGTAGGCGGCGATACCGCAATCGATGAGAAGAAAGTATATCTGGATTCCCATCTGGTAGAGAAAGAAGAGGCAGAGAAGACTCTGAACGACTGGCAGTAATGGACTGCGAGGAAGCTTAACAGTTACGTGAAATAAAATAAAACATGGAAAATGCGGCGATGGGGTTCATTGCCGCATTTCTAAAAAACGGAGGGTTCTATGGGAAAAACAATTCTGGAAATGATAGATATCAAGAAAAGTTTTTCCGGGATCTATGCATTGTCAGGGATCAATTTTTCCCTGGAAATGGGCGAGGTTCATGCGCTTCTGGGAGAAAATGGAGCGGGTAAATCAACGCTTATCAAGGTCCTTGGAGGAATTTATAAACCGGACAGCGGAACAATCAAGATTAATGGTCAGGAAGTTGAGATAAATGGTGTTTCGGACGCCCAGGAGAAAGGAATCGGAATCATACATCAGGAGATCGTCCTGGTTCCGTATCTGACGGTCGCGCAGAACCTGTTCCTGGGACGGGAAATCAAGACGAAATTCGGCACCGTGGATATGCGGGAGACGAACCGCCGGGCAGGCGAGATGCTGGCAAACCTCGGGGTCAATATCCACCCGGATACGCTGGTAGAATCTTTGACGATCGCCCAGCAGCAGATGGTTGAGATTGTAAAGGCGGTATCCTTCGACGGACGGATCATCGTCATGGACGAGCCGACGTCCTCCCTTTCCAATGACGAGGTAGAACAGTTATTTGGAATCATTGAGAGATTAAAAGCAAAACAGGTAAGCATTATATATATTTCCCACCGTATGGAAGAACTGTTCCGGATCTCGGATCGGGTTACCATCATCCGCGATGGCGCCTATGTGGGAACGAAAAAAACATCGGAGACGAATGCGAACGAGCTGGTAGCCATGATGGTAGGACGGGAGTTAGAGAGCTTCTATGCCAGAGATTACAACGATCTGGGACATGCAGAAACGGCGTTGGAAGTGAAGAATTTAACCTGTGAGGGTGTGTTCTCAGATATCAGCTTCCGGGTAAGAAAGGGAGAGATCCTGGGATTTGCGGGTCTGGTCGGAGCCGGACGAAGCGAGATCATGGAATGTATCTTTGGAGCCAGAAAATACCAGAGCGGAACCATTCTTTTAAATGGAAAGGAAGTCCGCTTCACGACACCGATCCAGGCAATCAAGGCGGGCATCGGACTGGTGCCGGAGGATCGGAAAAAACAGGGACTTGTCCTTGGCAATACGGTCGGTTTTAACCTCACGCTGGCATCGATTGACTCTTATATTAACGGAATTGCCATCAGCGACCGGAAATGTCAGGAAGTGATTGATTATTATAAAGAAAAGCTTCATATCAAAGCAGTGGCAGACCGGGTGGAACTGGTGGAAGCGGGAAGTCTTTCCGGCGGAAACCAGCAGAAGATTGTCCTTGGAAAATGGCTGGCAATCAAGCCGGATGTCCTGATTCTGGACGAGCCGACGAGAGGCGTCGATGTCAATGCGAAGTTTGAGATTTATTCCGTTATTAATGAGCTGGCGAAGGCGGGTATCGCCGTTATCATGGTATCCAGCGAGCTGCCGGAGATCATCAATATGTGCGATAACGTATGTGTCATCAAGGCGGGAAAAATGACGGGAATGCTTGGAAGAGAAGAACTGGATCAGGAGAGAATCATGCAGTATGCAGCAGGAGGCGAAGAGTGATGAACGGAAAGAAAAGTGCAGCAGGCAATTCGGTACTCTCGGTATTTACCGGAAATACAGGAATTATTGGAGTGCTGGTTATCTTATGTGTGGTAGTCGCACTGGCAACCGATAAATTTTTGACACCGAGCAATATCATTTCAGTGCTCAGACAGATTTCCATTAATACATACATTGCACTGGGAATGACGTTGATTATTATTCTCGGACACATCGATCTGGCAGTTGGCGCGATCGTAGCGATGAGTGGAACTCTGACGGTAGGATTTGTAGTTAATCAGGGACTTCCGATTGGCGTGGCGATTGCGGCTGGCATCATCATTGGTGTTGTGGCTGGTCTGATTGATGGTATGGTTGTATCGAAATTCCGTGTTCCGGCATTTATCATTACGATGGCAATGATGAATGTCTGCAACGGTATCGCGTATGTATATTCGGGCGGACAGTCCACCCGTATTACGGATAAGTTTTTCATTGCAATCGGAACGGGTTATCTGTTTAACATTATTCCGCTGCCGGTTGTCTATATGGTTATTTTAATTATCGTATTTAGTTTTCTGCTTTCTAAAACAAAATTTGGTACCTATGTGTATGCAATCGGCGGAAACCGTGAGGCGGCGCGTCTCTCAGGTGTTCCGATCAAGAAAGTCGAGATCATCGTGTTTACATTGTCGGGCGCCCTGGCGGCGTTTGCGGGTCTGGTTCTGGCATCGAGAATGTATTCCGGACAGCCGTCCGTCGGAAGTGGCTATGAGATGGATGCGATCGCAGCCTGCGTCCTCGGCGGAACCTCGATGGCAGGCGGACGCGGACGTATCAGCGGTACAGTATTCGGCGCGATGGTAATCGGTATTATTTCCAATGGTCTGAATCTGATCGGTGTCAGCTCCTACTGGCAGCTGATTGTAAAAGGTCTGATCATTGCCTGCGCGGTTGTACTGGATTCCCAGAAGGGCAATCTGGCACTCCTCAGAAAAAAGAAATGATTCCAAGAGCACATTTAGAAAGGCAAGGAGAGAAGAATGGACTTTTTCAGAAAAATGTCATTTGCGGATTCGACCGGTGACGCGATTCCGTTTTATCATGAAGGTAAATATCATATTTTTTCACTGACATCCCCGCCAGGAACCACGGTATATCCGGCGAGACTGCGTACTACCTGGAGCCACTCTGTTTCGGAGGATCTGGTGCACTGGGAGGAGCTGCCGACAGCACTGTATCCGGGCGAGGGCGATGAGCCGGATGCGTCCGGCGTGTGGACGGGATCGGTTATCTACGGCGAAGGAAAATATCACGCATTCTATACGGGTTACTGCCTGACGGCAGAATATCAGCAGACGATCTGCCATGCGACGAGCGAGGATGGTATTATCTGGACGAAGGATGCGGCAAACCCGGTTATCACGCCGATGATAGAGTTATATGAAAAGCTGGACTGGCGTGATCCGTATGTATTTTATAATGAGGAAGATAAATGCTACTGGATTCTGATCTCGGCGAGACGGCTTGATATGCCGGTGACAAGACGCGGCTGTATTGTCCTGTACCGCTCGAAGGATCTGGTGAACTGGGAGTATTATGGTCCGTTGTATTCGGCAGGCAATACGAATTGTCCGGAATGCAGCGAGATGTACAAGATAGGCGATACCTGGTATCTTTCCTATTCCCGCTTTTCCGAGTTTGTCAACACGATTTACCGCACTTCCAAATCTCCGTTTGGACCGTGGAAAAAGCCGAAGAAAGACGGCATCGGCGGACGCCGCTTCTATGCAGCTAAATCCATGCAGGATGACAACGGGCGCCGTTTCTACTTTGCCTGGGCGCATGACCGTGCAGAAAACAGCGACCGCGGCGAGTGGTACTGGGGCGGCACGTTCTGTATTCCGCATGAGGTCGTTGCAACGGCAGATGGACAGCTGGACGTGAAGCTTCCGGAAGAATATGTAAACTGCTTTAAAGAGAAAGTTGACTGGAAATACCTTCCGGTCATGGGAGAATACAAGCTGTATGGAGATACAACGGTTGAGCTGGATGGATGCGGGACAACCGCGTATGGTTTCCTGGAGCAGCCGGAAGAAAAGTTCCTGTTTACCGGCACGGTGATCCCGAAAGAAGCGAATGATTCCTTCGGAATCCTGTTGAAATCCGACTGGGAGGCAAGCGGCTGCCTGTTCTTAGAGTTTGATGTGGCGATGCAGCGAGTATCCCTTCTGTCCCTGCCGATGGGAGTTGACCCGTTCTGGGAGCAGTCCTGTCAGGCAGTTCCGAAGGCAACCGAACCGGGACCGGATGGCGTTCGGGTGGCTGAGAAGACCTTTGAGATTAAAGATGGACAGGCAATTGATGTAAAGATTTCGGTCGATCATGATATGGTTGAGGTGTTCGTGGGCGAGCAGGTGGCGTTTACCTATCGTATTTTCCGGAAACCGGAGTACGAGCTCGGTCTGCTGGCGCAGGACGCGAAAGTAGAATTTGCAAATATCGCGATTCGGAAGTAAAATTCCTTGTGAGAGACGAACGTATGTGGCTGTCCGCCTGTGAGAGGGCTGGATGGCGGCACCATTGATATAACTTGTAATACGGAGGATGATTCGTATGAGAATAAAAACAGACATCACAGCGCTGGGAGAGCTTCTGATTGATTTTACTCCAGCAGGCGTTTCACAGCAGGGAATGCGTCTGTTTGAGCAGAATCCGGGAGGTGCGCCGGCCAATCTGCTGGCGGCGGCTGCGAAATTTGGAAGGAAGACAGCATTTATTGGCAAGGTGGGTAAGGATATGCACGGTGATTTCCTGAAGGAAACCCTGATCCGGGCAGGTATCAATACGGACAACCTGATTCAGGATGAGAAGTATTTTACCACGCTTGCATTTGTAAGCCTGAAAGAAAACGGGGAGCGCGAATTTGCCTTTGCGAGAAAGCCGGGGGCAGATACGAATCTGTGCATGAAAGAGATCGATCCGGAGATCCTGGAAAATACGAGAGTATTTCATGTCGGTTCCCTGTCGCTGACCGATGATCCATCCCGGACGGCAACCTATGAGGCGATCAATATTGCTAGAAACAGCGGTGCGGTGATTTCCTACGATCCGAACTACCGGGCGGCGCTCTGGAGTGATCCGGAGACCGCACAGCTTCGGATGCAGTCGCTGATTCCCTATGTAGATATGATGAAGATTTCGGATGAAGAAACCTCGCTTCTGACCCCGTATCAGGACCCGGAGGAAGCGATTCAGTATCTGCTCCGTCAGGGCGTGCACCTGGTGGCAGTGACGCTCGGAAGAGATGGCGCCCTGATCGGCAATGAAAATGGAATCGTAAAAGCGGAGGGCTTTTCCTCCCATGCGGTCGATACAACCGGCGCTGGTGATTCCTTCTGGGGAGGTTTTCTCGCCTCCTATCTGCAGGAAGAAACCTCGCCGGAACACCTGACCCGGGCGCAGATGATTCAGTTTGGCAGGGTCGGCAACGCAGTGGCAAGCCTGTGCGTCGAACGCCGCGGCGGAATCTCGGCAATTCCGGAGATGGAGGAGATTGAAGAGAGGCTGAGAGGCTAGAAGAAAAGATAGAGTAAGTAGTTGGTAACTAGCCTTAGATTGGTCATCTGTGAATGACACAAAACCCCAGAGAGCGGCAACTCTCTGGGGTTTTGTTGTGTGACCGTTTGGATATATTAATATTCCTCCACATGCAGCAGATGATGTGCACGATCGGATAACGGAGCTTCAAGATACTCGTCATACAGTGCCTGAACCGCCTTGTTTTCATGGCTGAACCGGATGGCGCTGCGGGCGTCGTAGCCGCGCAGGCACTGGTCGCGGTCTGCGCAGTCCTTCGGCTTATTCTGGAAGGATGGGCGGATCGGCTGGCCGCCGCCGTTGATGCATCCGCCTGGACATGCCATGACTTCAACGAAATCATAGTGGCATTCGCCGCGTTTCATCGCCTGAATGAGGCGTCTGGCCTCTCCTAGGCTGCTGAGAGCTGCACAGTGCAGCTTCACACCCTTGATATCGATCTCCAGTTCCTTAAAGGAACCGATCTGGCGCAGAACCTTCAGCGGACTCTGTTCGCCGATCTCCGGATTTTCGCCGGTTACGGTGTGGTAAGCGGTACGAAGCGCTGCTTCCAGTACGCCGCCGCTGGCACCGAAGATCACACCGGCTCCGGTTGCTTCACCGAGAGGATCGTCAAAATCGCACTCCGGAAGTCTGGATACATCGATATGATCGGCCTTGATGAGACGGCATATCTCACGGGTGGTCAGAACATAATCAATATCCTGTCCGGTTCCGGCGCTGTCCATGCCCGGAAGAGTCAGTTCGCGCTTCTTGGACATACACGGCATGATGGAAACACAGGTGATATTTTCCGGTGCAATGCCTTTTTTCTGTGCAAAATAAGTTTTGATGACAGCACCGAACATCTGCTGCGGGGACTTGGCAGTGGAAAGCTGCGGCAGAAGCTCCGGATACTGGCTCTTTGCAAAGCTGACCCAGCCAGGGCAGCAGGAGGTGAACATTGGCCAGCTGTATTTATCCGGCTGCTGTAAACGGGCTAAAAGCTCGTTGCTTTCCTCCATGATGGTCAGATCGGCTGCAAAGTCAACATCGAATACATAGTCAAATCCAACGGATTTTAAGGTGGATACGAAACGTCTGTCAGTAGCAAATTCCGGGGAAAGACCAAATTCTTCACCCCATGCGGCCCGGACAGCCGGAGCGACAACCGCTACGGTTACCTTGTCATCATTTGCCAGTTCACCGTGGATACCATTGATGGCTTCCACATCATCCCGCTCCTGGAGAGCGGCAGTCGGGCAGTGGGTAACGCACTGTCCGCAGAGAGAACAGTCGGATTCTTTGATTTCCAGATTGTGGGAAACATCGACGGTTGTATGGGAACCGGTTCCGGACACATCCCAGATATTTAAGGTCTGGATCTTGTCGCAGATCTGGACGCAGCGCATGCATTTGATACATTTTCCTGCATCACGGATCAGTGGGAAAGTAGAAGTCCAGATCATTTCCGGATATTCGTTTTTATAACGGTCAACGGTCAGGTTCAGATCACTTGCCACCTGTTTTAATTCACAGTTGGAACTGCGCACACAGGTGGGACAGTTGGTGTGATGCTGGGAAAGAAGCAGTTCCACGTTGATCTTGCGGGCTTCACGGACTCTGGGAGAGTTTGTGAGAATCTCCATGCCTTCCTGAACCTGGTTGTTGCAGGAGGTAACGAGATGGTGGATTCCCTTCACTTCTACAACGCAGACACGGCAGGCACCGATCTCATTGATATCTTTCAGATAGCAAAGATAAGGAACGTGAAAACCGTTGTCGCGACAGGCGTCCAGAATCCGGGTTCCTTCTGGAACCTGCAGTGGTATATTATTAATTTTGATGGATACAAGATTCGTATTTACCATGATGTGGTCCGCCCTCCTTTGAAGTTTCCATAACCGAAGTGATCACAGCGCAGGCAGCGTCTGGCTTCCTGGCCAGCCTCCTTGAGGCTCATGCCGCATTCGGTAAGTGTAAAGTCACATTTGCGTTCTCCGGCAGGACGCTCTGTCAGGTTGACACGTCCGCAAGGAGTACGGTCGGAGAGATCCGGTTCCGGAATCTTCACATCGCAGGTAATCTCGTGGTTGTAGCCGAGATACTGGTCGATGTTGGCTGCGGCTACCTTGCCGGCAGCGATTGCACGGATCACGGTTGCCGGTCCGGTTGCACAGTCGCCTCCGGCGAAGATACCCGGCATATTCTGAATGGAGGTCCATCCGGTTGCCTGGATGATGCCCCATTTTGCGTCGATACCCTGTTCTACGAAGTAACGGCTTTCGATGCCCTGACCCACAGCTGCGATGACGATATCACATTCAACCGGGATAGAGTCGGTGCCGATAGCCTTCGGTGAAGGACGTCCGCCGCGGATTTCTCCCGGCATCTGCTGGCTTACCCAGAGAGCTTTTACCTGGTCGTCCTCGTCTGCTTCAATCCGCTCCGGTGCGTAAAGTTCCATGATCTCTACGCCTTCAGCCATGGCACTTTCAACCTCTTCCGGAAGAGCTGTCATATCTGCTTTGCGGCGTCTGTAGGCAACTGCCACCTTGTCTGCACCCAGGCGGACAGAAGAACGGGCTACGTCCATGGCTACGTTGCCGCCGCCGATGACGCAGACCTTCTTGCCGGTAAGATCCGGATATTTTCCGTCACCGATGGCACGTAAGAATTCAACGGCTGAGATAACACCGTCGGCATCTTCTCCTTCGATACCAATCTTTTTATCACTATGAGCACCGATGGCGATGTAGATAGCATCATATTCTTTGCGGAGTTCATCCAGAGACAGCTGTCCTGGATCGTTTCCGACCGAAGTTTCGAGACGGACTTCCACACCGGTTTCCAGAATAACATTGATATCATCCTGCAGGCGCTCTCGTGGCAGGCGGTAGCTTGGAATTCCGTACAGCAGCATGCCGCCGAGTTTCTTGCGTTTTTCAAATACAGTGGTCTGATGTCCCATCAGCTGCAGATAATAAGCAGCGCTCAGGCCGCTGGGGCCGCCGCCGATGATCGCGATGCGCTTGCCGGTGGAGGTTGGACAGGCCGGTGCCGGTACATATCCTGCCATATCCACAGCTACACGTTTGATACCGCGGATATTGATAGAATTATCCAGCATGTTGCGGCGGCAGCGGGACTCGCATGGGTGCTCGCATACCAGCGCACAGGCGGTTGGGAATGGGTTGTCCTTGCGGATCAGGCGGACTGCATCGGCATAGCGTCCTTCGCCGGTCAGGGCGATGTAACCCGGAATATCAACTCCGGCCGGGCACAGAGCTACGCAGGGAACCGGCTGATCAAGATTACTGCGGCAGCGGTTGTGTAAGATATGTTCCATAAAATCCTCTTTGAAGCCGTCCAGTCCTTTTAAAACCATCTGGGCAGCGGTATAGCCGATGGCACAGTCAGCCGTGCTTTCGATGACACGGGCTGTTTCCTCCAGCATGGTTAAATGCTTCATGGTTCCTTTTCCGTTCAGGATGTCTTCCAGAAGATTGGAGAGCTGCGCGAGACCGATTCGGCAGGGAACGCATTTGCCGCAGGTCTGTGCATGGCACATTTTTAAAAATGCAGCGGTCAGGTCGACAGGACAAAGACCTGGCGGGCTGGCGATGATGCGCCGTTCCAGATCTTTGTAAAGCCCTTCTACGACATTCTGAGCCTCGCTGTTAGTAGGTATAACGAGTCTGCTCATAAGGTATAAACTCCTTTCATAAATGTGAAATAAAATGCGTTATATTTTTCGATGCAATTATGTGTTTACTATAACATAAAACGAGCGAAAAATACAAGATATTTATTGCAAAATATCTAAAAAAAGAAATGAAAGTGAGGTAAAAACAGATAAAATAGATAAGAAAGATAGGTATAAAGTGTGAAAAAATGTTGAATATATAGCTGCGGTAATTTCATGACAATTAAAAAGTGATGAAATTGTGGATTGCCTACAATTAAAATATCATATTCATGAAAATCACAACCATATATATGAAAATAATAGGGCGAAAATTCTATGATATTTTTGGCTTTACAGACGTTCAGTAAAAAACGGCAGGAGCCGTCAAGCTGCGCTCCTGCCGTTGGGTCCGCCCTGTCTGTTTTTGTTCAGTCCGCAGGCGTGTTCAAATTCGCGAAGTTTCTGTTCTGCCTCGGGGGTCAGATGGTTCGGGACATCGATCTGAACCGTCACGTACTGATTGCCATGGATGGACGGATTCTTCATGGAAACAATGCCTTTTCCCTTTAATTTAATCTTGGTTCCCGACTGCGTCCCGGCTGCGATCTTGCACAGGACATTGCCGTACAGGGTGGAAACCAGCGCCTCACCGCCGAAGACTGCGGTGGTAAACGGAATGCGGACGGTCGAGTAAACATCCATCTCCTTGCGCTCCCATCCCGGTTTCGCGGTGACGGTGATATTTAAAAGAAGATCGCCCGCCTCGCCGCCGCCCGTTCCCGGCATGCCTTTTCCTTTCAGACGGATAGATTTACCGGTATCGATGCCCGCTGGGATGTGAACCTGTAAAGACTGGCGCTTGCCGGTCTGTGGGTTCTGCAGAGTGATGAGCTTCTCGCAGCCGGATACGGCTTCATCAAAGCTTATGGTTACATCGGACGTGAGGTCAGAACCTTTCTCACGGAAATCGGCGCTGTGAAAGCCCTGACTGCCGCCGAAGCCGCCAAAGCCAGACCCGCCGCCAAAATGAGCGCTAGAACCGCCAAAACTGGAACCACCGGTAAAATGAGTCCCAGAGCCGCCAAACCCGGAACCGCCCGTGAAATGTCGGCTGCGGGAACTGCCGCCCGAACTCTTGCCGTGGAACATGCCGCCAAACATATCTCCAAAAATGTCACCCATATCGTCCATGTCATCCCCGGTAAAATGGTATTCTGCATAACCGCCCGGACCGCTCTGATAGTGCCAGGAACCGCCCTGACCGGTACCGCCAAAGCCGGAGCCAAATGGACCATTTCCAGAAGCGCCGGCACCGCCAGCTCCGCCGTATGCGGCGCTGTTCGGGTCAAATGCGGCGTGACCGAAGCGATCGTAGAGTTTCTTTTTTTCTGGATCACTTAAGATCGAATAGGCTTCGTTGACATCCTTAAACATCTGCTCTGCCTGGGGATTACCGGCATTGGAATCCGGGTGATACTTTTTGGCAAGTTTCCGGAATGCCTTTTTGATCGTCTCCGCACTGGCGTCCCGCTTTATCCCCAGTATGTCATAATAGTCTCTTTTCTCTGCCATCGATTATCACCTCCGTAGATGCAATGATTTAAGTTTCAATTATTTAGGTTATGATAAAAGATTGGGTATGATAGAAGCTGCCGCATCCCTGCGACAGCTCCTGAAGCTATCTGGCTGCTGGCAACACAATGTGTGAGCCGCAGCTGCCTATCTGATTATTAACCTTCGATGGAAACGAAATGCTTCTCTTCAACCGCTTTCTTTTCCAGCTCTTTCGGGAAGGTCAGGGTCAGAGTGCCATTTTCAAATTTGGCATGGATATCCTTTTCCTCCAAGTTCTCGCCGACGTAGAAGCTTCTGCTTACATTGCCGCTGTAGCGTTCCTGGCGGATATATTTAACGGTTTTCTGCTCGGCTTTAGCGTCCTTCTTGGAAGCATCTGCTTCTGCGGTCGTTGCATCTTTCTGATTCTCCTCCGGCATATCTTTCGATGTAACTTCTTTCGAACCGCTGACGGTCAGATAGCCATCTTTCAGCTCAATCTGAAGTTCGTCTTTCTTAAATCCCGGCAGGTCGATGGAAACTTCATAATCCTTATCGGTTTCCTTGACATCCGTCTTCATCAGCTGGGAAGAGGAAGCGCCATACAGTCTCTGGTTAAAGCTCGGGAAGGAAAAATCCATCCAGTTATCAAAGTTATCAAATACACTATTATTAAAAATACTCGGCATATACATAAGTCATCTCTCCTTTTAGTTATCTGTAAATGTCTTTGTAGTTATCATCTATGTAAAAACATTGGGAGGAAAAGGGGAACTCATTCATTTCCTTGTCCTTTCCTTTGTTCTAGCTGTAATATAACACACATAATTAGCACTGTCAAGAGTTGAGTGCTAATTATCTGTGAAGTTTTTGTGAACAACGCAATTATTCACGGGTAGGCACTTTTGGAACCGAAAGTACCGTAATGATAACAGGCAGACACCTTCGCTCTGAAAGTGCCTGCCTGTTACGGAGCAGTTCCTATGTTTTTATATGATTTCTTCCACTGGCGGGTGCTGCTGTTTCCGGGTCCAGTAGATATAATATCCGATATTTAGTACGATGCCGACGATCGTAGAAACGGGGGCTGCGAGACCGATCTTGGTCAGGCTGGCGTCCGGCTGGATACTCATGAAATACGCTAGCGGGAGACGCACCAGAAGTGTCTGGATGAGTCCCTGTGTCATAACCCAGAGTGTCTGGTTATTTCCGTTGAAATATCCGATCATGCTGAACAGAACCGCGGTCACGATGGACTCAAGCGCGAATCCTTTCAGGTAATCATAGCTGTTCTGGATGACCGCCGCATCCGTCGAGAAGAAGCCGGACAGGATATCGCCCTTTAGGAGAACCAGGGTAAAGACGATACAGCCGACGCACAGACCGACGCCGATTCCCGTAAAAAGGGTGTGCTTGGCACGCTTGACTTTCCCTGCCCCTACGTTTTGGGAGACGAAGGAAGCCATCGACTGCATCAGGGCGCTCGGGACGAGCATGGCGAAATTGACGATCTTGCAGGCTACACCGTAACCGGAGGATGCCTCCAGTCCCAGGCGGTTGACGAACGCGCACAGGGCTAAGAAGGAAAGCTGGGTTAAAAATTCCTGGAGCGCGAGCGGCAGCCCGATGGAAAGAAATTTCGGGCACTGGGTGTTGAACCGGAAATCATGCCGGGTGATCGTAAATGGCAGTTTTTTCTTAATTAAAAGAAGAATAGCAAATACGACGCTGAGCGCCTGCGCGGAGACGGTCGCGATGGCGGCGCCGGCGGCGTCCATATGAAGACCAGCTACCAGTGCGAGGTCGCCGATCACATTGACGATGCAGGCAACCAGGACAAAGAGAAGCGGCGACTGGCTGTCACCGAGCCCGCGGAAGATGGCGGACAGCAGGTTGTAGGCGACGATGAAGAAAATGCCGCCTCCGCAGATGCGGATGTAGCTGGCGGTCAGATCCACCGCCTCCTCGGGCGCCTGCATGAGAATGGCGATCGGGCGGGCAAAAAAGACCATGACGACGAATAAAACGGCGGAAATGATCGTAAATACAATCGAAGCTCCGCCGACAACTGCGCCGATCTGCTGCGGTTTCTTTTCACCGAGATAGCGGGCGATCAAAACGGTGATACCCATAGCGAACTGAATTACGACGAAGGTGACGAGGTTTAAGACCTGGCTGCCCGTCGAAACGGCGGAAAGACCGGAGGTCGAACCGAACCGTCCAACCACCAGCAGATCGACCGCGCCGTATGCCGCCTGCAGAATCAGTGCGCCGAGTACCGGAATCATGAAGGCAATCAGTTTTTTCAGAATACTGCCTTGTGTAAAATCAGCTTTATCATTGTTCATGGGAATCCCTCCGTTTGCACATAATCTGATAAAATGTCTCCATCGTCTGAACCATCTGGCGGGCATCTTCCTCAGAGATGGTATCTAAAGATGGGGCGAGCGCGCTGAAGTATTCGGCGTCATACGTCTGTGAGAGTGCCCTGCCCGCTTCGGTGATGGAAATGTAGGTGATGCGTCTGTCGTCCGGCGAGGTTTTCTTTTGCAGATAACCACCCGTCTCCATCTCCTTGACGGTCCGGGTCACGCCGGGGCGCGGCAGGTTCAGCGCATCGCTGATGTCCGATATTTTCACGTGGATGCCGTTTCGTTCCAGCGACTGGATGACATCCAGATATTGAATATAGGAGGAAGTGACTCCCTTCGGCAGCGGCGGAAGCATATCCCGGATCCGCTTGCCCTGATAACAGGCGTCCAACATCCGCTTGATTGTTTCGATGGTCATATAGAAAGTCTCCTTATCAAATAGTTGCTTGTGATAATTATCATAGATAATTATATGGGGAAATGAGAAGTTGTCAAGAAAAAAATACCGCCAGCTCCCGGGATGGGCGCTGACGGCGCGTGTTGTTATAATGTAAGGGCAGTTGTGTTACGGTTATTTTACTTCAACCAGCTCAATCTTAAAGTTAAGCTCCTTACCAGCCATCTCATGATTGGCATCAAACGTGATATTTACCTCATTCTTTGCGATAACCTTGACCGGGAACGGCTGTCCCATCTGGTTGGTTAAGTATACCTGCTGTCCAACTTCCAGTTCCTCGGAACCTGGCAGTTTAGCGATCTCCAGTTCCAGAATGGCGTTCGGATCCGGCATGCCGTAAGCTTCCTCCGGCATCAGGTGAATCTCTTTCATCTCGCCTACTTCCATATCAGCGACAGCGGCATCGAAGCCTTTGATCATCTGACCGGCACCGCAGACAAACTCAAGGGGTTCGCCACGATCGTAGGAAGAATCGAACTGTGTGCCATCGTTAAAAGTACCTCTGTAATGTGTGCGGCAGGTTTTGCCGACGTTGCGTCCTGTGATTTCAGACATTTTAAAATCCTCCAAATGATATTGATATGCGGTAATGGACAATCTTCCTCAAACGGACAATTTCCAGTGATTTCAGATGCATATTTATCAGTATACTAGAAAACAAGGCGAATGGAAAGAGAAAAGTTGTCTCTCCGGTACCGATATTGTCGTTTTTTTGCAACGAGGATGGGGCAAGTTGGAAGCAGAGAAGATCAGTTCTCCCATCGAATCTGCTCCCCCTGCACCAGCGGAAACCGCGAAAGCGTCTCCCCGTCCAGGTTCTCCCGATTCATATCCACTGCCGTGATCTGATGGTTTTCATACATCGTGTAGTAGTAAATCCCCTTATCCGCATTGCAGCAGGAGGTGTAGAGTGTGATTTCATATTTTCCATCGGAGACCTCGCAGCATCCGCGCTGCTGGTCAACCGAACCTAGGATATGGAAAAACTGGCTGACACTTTCTAGTTCGGATGCGCCGGAGCGGGCATTTGATTTTGTAAAAGCGACCCGTGCAAACCGGGAGGCGGAGGAGAGGTCTCCCGGAAGTCCGAGGGCACCCATGCCGCGGCTGTAGGTTGTAAGCGGCAGATCGGCAGAAAATGTATTCTGCGGCTGCTTCGGGGACAGGTTCATGTAATTGTTGAGGGAGAACAGCTGCTGCGGGAACGGCGGATTGTTTGTCAGGACACCCACCGGATTGTCGTAGATATGCAGTCCGTCCGCCATCGGCTCGATGACGATGCATTCATTTTTATCGGCAAGAATCCAGTGAAGCTGCGCCGGGGCAAACTGCTCGTTGAATGGAGTGTCGGTCAGTACCATCTGGGCGAGGCGGATGCGGGCCTCTTTCACGGACGCGCACTGGCTGAGAATCCAGGGGATGAACTCAAACTGTGCGATGTTGTCATGATCCTCCTGCGGCTTCTGGTAGGAGGCATTGCCGACGAAATTCAGTCCCGCCATGCAAAGCCCCTTCTCATTAAAAGCATCATAATAAAGCGGATAATCCCCCGCCACATGTGCCATGCCGATGATGGCATAGTGGGTCGAAACCGCGCTTGCGTGGCGGAAAGTAAGTGGATAGTTGCGAGGTGTGACGGTTACTTCGTCCCCGTAAGAAAATTCATAATCTAAAGTTCTGCCGAAATAGAAATCGGTGGTTTTGTAAGTTGCTGCTGTACACATGGTCATTTCTCCTTTTTCTGTTTCAAAGTGTGTGGGTCAGATGGTGTTTATCAATGTTCTATTTATTTGTTGTATGCTTTATACTCAACTGCATCATTGTAAAAGTGGAAATGAATCTTGCTGTTTTTAGTATATTTAGTATATCAAATTTTTGAGAAAAATATAGAGGAAAAGCGGATATGGAAATAGAAAGAGATTGGTCAGATCATTTTAGGACTTAAAGTGAAAGGTAAAATCAATCTGCTTCACAAATGTATTGTCTGGGTATATAATAAGGGGCATAAACAAATAGAAATGATAGGCAAATAATTTTTTTTACAGGAGGACTCACCCATGGCTGATCCAGATAGAATCCAGATAAACGAAGCCCGCATCCGCGCTGAATTTGATGAGCTGGCGCGGATCGACTCAGAAAGTTTCGGGGAACGCGAGATGGCGGATCGCTTGAAGGAAAAGCTCGCAGAGCTGGGAATCCAGGCAAAGGAAGATGACACAGCCGAGAAAATAGGAGGCAATGCGGGAAATCTGTTTGGAACGTTAAAGGGCGGGATGTCTGGCACGCCGATCCTGCTGTCCGGGCATATGGACACGGTCGCGCCGGGAATCGGAAAGAAGCCGGTTTTTCATGAGGACGGAACCATCACTTCGGATGGAACCACCGTGCTTGGCGCGGACGATCTGACCGGGGTAATCGCCATCTTAGAAGGCATCCGTGCCGTGCAGGAGGCAGAAATCCCGCACCGGGATATCGAGATCCTCTTTGCGGCGGCGGAAGAGCCGTTTACAAGAGGAAGCTCGGAGTTCGATTTCAGCCAGATGAAAGCGAAGGAATCTTACGTTTTGGATGTAACTGGACCAGTCGGGACAGCGATCCTGCAGGCACCGACGATCCTTTCCTTTGAGGCGGCAGTCAAGGGGCGCGCAGCGCACGCTGGATTTGAGCCGGAGAAAGGCATTCATGCGATCCAGACTGCGGCCCGCGCGATCGCCGCGTTACGGCTGGGACATGTGGATGAGGAGACAACCCTGAATGTGGGGCTGATTTCGGGCGGCTCGGTCGTGAATGCAGTGCCGGAACTCTGCACCTGCCGGGGCGAGATCCGCAGCTACAGCCATGAAAAGGCGATAGAGACCCTGGAAGATGTCCGCCATGTCTTTGAAACCGCCGTCAAAGAGGCGGGGGCAGAGCTTTCCTTCACACACCGCCTCCATGTCAAAGCCTTCCATCTGGAACCGGACTCGCCGGTGGCAGTTCATTTTGCCGAGGCCTGCCGCACCCTGAGAATCGAGCCGAAATTCGGCAGCACCTTCGGCGGCAGCGACGGAAACACGATGATGCAGCACGGAATCCCATGCGCGGTGCTTTCCTGCGGTATGTACGATGTTCATTCCGTGCGGGAGTATGCGAAGGTGGGGGATATTGTGAATGGGGCGAGATTGATCGCGGAACTGATTACGCAGGGGCAAGAAGCGAGTATAGAGTAAAACTGAAAAATGTTGACATAGCCGAACGGCTTTATTATTTCACCAAAACAATTATATAGCCGTTCGAACCAAAAATAGGGTGATTTGGAATGAAAATAACATCGACAAGCGCTGAATGAAATGTCCATCCAGCTTATGGAAGAAGGATATCCAAAGGCAAGGGATATTCGAGAGCAGATATTAAAAGAGGGCGGATATTCTCATTTATAAAAGTACCTTTCCATTTTGGTAGAGTTATTTTTGTAACTATTTTGTAAGAAAAGCAAGAAAATGTCTATATATTTTGGAACATAAATCTGATATTATTAGAATAAATAAGAGACATGTCTGGTTTTGCAAAAATAAAGAGAGGTTGCTGTTTTGTGAGATTTCAGCCCTGTCAGGATAGTGAATCGAGAGGTGATCGATATGAAGAAAAAATTCTGGCTGATATTATACCATTTAGGCGGTTCGGTGGTACTTTTATTGTTACTGTACACGTCTCTTCAAGGCTTGACAACGGTGACCTTATGTTTAGCGATACCGGTATTGGCAGCAAGTATTATAGAGGCAAAATTTGAATGGAAATTTTTACGAGAGAATCCGGAAATCAAAAAGGATAAAACCTATCGGATCGCAAAAACACTCGGATATCTTTGTGGTCTTATTTTGGTGGTAGGAGTATGGCCTCGTCATTAGAACATTTTTGCTTAATAAAAGACTCTGTTACACTTGGATTGAATCGAGAGGTGATCAATATGAAGAAAAAATTCTGGCTGACATTATACAATATAGGCGTCTCTATTTTATTCTTACTGTCATTGTACAGTTATGCAAAAGGCATGGCAGGCTTTTCTTTATTTTTAGCGCTGGCAGTTTTTGGAGAAATTGCGGCAAGGGCTTTTATTGAATGCAAATACTTGCAGGAGAGTCCAGAGATAAAAGAGGATACAGCTTATCGAATCACGAAAGTATTGCGATTGCTTTCTGAAATTATCTTGATCATAGGAGTATGGCGGATTCGTTTTAAATAGCCACATTCTAAAAATAACGCTTATGATATATTCCATATTCAATGAAAGAGGAGGCATCCGTCCATCAACCTCGGTTGCTTCCTCTTTCTCTATCTATTTCAATCAAAATCTATTTCATCATATCGCGTAAAACCGTCAATATCTCCATCGCCGCCGCTTCCTTACTCATCTGCTCCAGATGGCGGGTCTGCTGCTTATCGATGAGTGTGATGACATTGGTATCAGTTCCGAAGCCTGCGCCGGCTACCTTTAAGTTGTTGGCAGCGATCAGATCCAGATTTTTGCGTTCCAGCTTGCCGCGTGCGCGTTCCTCGAGCTGGGAGGTCTCCATCGCGAAGCCGCAGAGCAGCTGTCCCGGACGTTTGTGTGCGCCGAGGTAGCTTAAAGTGTCCTCGGTGCGCTCCAGCGCCAGACTCAAATCGCCGTCGGATTTCTTGACCTTTTCATCAGAAACGACTGCCGGACGGTAGTCAGCGACGGCTGCCGCCTTGATGATGATGTCCTGTTCCTCGCTCCGGGAGGTAACTGCCTCGAAGAGGTCGTGCGCGCTCTTAATGTGGACAGTATTGACAAACGGAGGTGGAGTCAGCGAGGTTTGGCCGGTGACGAGTGTCACGTCAGCACCGCGCAGCATCGCCATCCGTGCCAGCGCATAGCCCATTTTTCCAGTCGAATGGTTCGTGAGGTAGCGCACCGGATCGACCGCTTCCTGGGTCGGACCGGCGGTCACAAGGATCTTCTTTCCAGCGAGATCCTTCGGGTAGGCGATCCCGCGGAGAATATATTCCAGGATCAGCCCCTCATCCGGGAATTTGCCCTTTCCGGAATCGCCGCAGGCGAGCAGACCGCTTGCTGGTTCGATGATGGTAAAGCCGTAATGTTCTAACAGGCGGAGATTATCTTGGGTAATAGGATTCTCATACATCCGTGTGTTCATCGCCGGAGCAATGATGCGCGGGCACTGGCAGGCTAAGAGCGTGGTCGTCAGCATATCGTCGGCAAGTCCGTGTGCCAGCTTGGCGCAGACATTGGCAGTCGCCGGGGCGATGATCGCGAGGTCGGCTTTCTTTGCCAGTTCCACGTGCTCTACTTCAAATTTAAAATTCCGGTCAAAGGTGTCCGTCAGGCACTTATTGACCGTCAGGGTTTCAAACGTCAGCGGTGTGATAAACTCCATCGCATTTTTTGTCATGATGACATGCACATCGGCGTGCTGTTTCTTTAAAAGGCTGGCAAGGTTTGCTGCCTTGTATGCGGCGATTCCGCCGGTTACTCCCAAAATAATTGTTTTTCCGGTTAACATAATACATATCCTTTCGGTTTGCACTCTGGTTTTCTGGATCATTTTCGAACAGCATAGCATCTGGAGGAAAAATTGTAAACCCTTTTTGGCTTCCGTGCCCTGCTGGGTTCTTTGGTAAGCGCACATAACAGGAGAGGAAAGAAACATGTATTTTGTGAAAAGACAATAAAAAACAGCACATATTCTGGTAGAATTGTTGGTTGTATGTTGAAAAGTGATGTGATATAGTGTGGAGGTGTCTGCTGGCTGACCTGGTTTTCACTGGATGTGAACAGGGACAGGCGGCAGCAGTTGTATTGTATCCCATAGAAAACAGGCACCGAACGTGCTGGCAGCAAATCTGCGGAAAGCGGCAGAAGAAAGAAACTTCTGCCGGAATGTGCATATCTGCATACGGATCTGTATCTGAGATGGAGAATCATACCGGAAGAGACGGGGGATTAAAATGCCCTGGCTCGCGGCTTTTCTGGATGGTATCGCCGGAAAGAACGGAATTTGTAAGGATTTTATGCACATGATATTGGCGCAGGTAAGCGGCAGTCTGGTGAACAAAAGGTGCAGCAGGTTTTTCGAACGGGAATAATAACAAGGAGGAAAATTTCATGAACACAACAAACAACACATCTAAACTTGTCATCTTAGGTCTTATGACCGGCATTCTTCTGCTGATGGCGTACACTCCCCTCGGATATCTGAATATTGGGCCGCTGGCGATTACATTTAATGTGATTCCGGTTGCGATCGCGGCGATCACACTGGGACCGGCAGGCGGCGCAGCGATCGGTGCAGTCTTCGGCATGACCAGCTTTTTACAGTGCATCGGCATCGGCGGCAGCAGTGCGATGGGCGCGATGCTTTTCAGCATTAATCCGTTTTTGGCATTTGTACAGAGATTCGTTCCGCGTATGCTGGATGGTCTTCTGTTAGGCTACATTTTCCAGTTTGTACGCCGCAGAACCGATGCGTACATGGCAAGTCTGGTAACCGGATTCTGTTCCGCGTTTTTAAATACAGTTTTCTTTATGACGGCTTTAGTCGTTCTGTTTGGCAATACCGAATATATGCAGGGGCTGATCGGCGGAAAAAATATCATCCTGTTCGTATGCGGTTTCGTAGGAATCAATGCAGTATGCGAGATGGTATCGTCCACAATCCTCACCGGTGCAGTCGGTGCAGCGCTTTACCGGGCAAAATTTGTACCGGCTCTGGAAAAAAGCAGGGGGTAAGACAGTATGATTTTGGCATTGGATATCGGAAATACGAATGTGGTTCTCGGTTGTATTGAGGATGGGGAAATCCTCTTTACCGAGCGGATGGCGACAGACAGCGGGAAAACAGAGCTTGACTATGCGATTTCCCTGAAAATGGTGCTGGAGCTGCGGGAAATCAAGGTAAGTGAGATCACCGGCGCGATCATCGGTTCGGTAGTACCGCCGGTTACATCCTTGATGCGGGAGGCGATCCGCAAGGTGACGGGGCAGGAAGCTCTGGTTGTCAATGTGGATATGAATATCGGTCTGGAAGTGCTGATGGACAATCCATCCTCCGTCGGTACCGATCTGATCGTCGGCGCCGTCGCGGGAATTAACCGGTATCCGGTGCCGCTCATTCTGATCGATATGGGAACGGCAACCACCATCTGCGTGGTGAATGAGAACAAGCAGTACATCGGCGGCATGATTCTGCCGGGAATAGGCGTATCGATGAATTCCCTGACCAGCCGGACCGCCCAGCTTCCGCGCATCAGCCTTGACCCGCCAAAGCGCCTGATCGGCAAGAATACGGTTGAATGTATGCAGAGCGGCGCTCTCTATGGCAATGCGTCCTGCATCGACGGTATGGTAGACCGGATCCAGGAAGAGCTTGGACAGGAGGCAACTATCGTAGCGACGGGCGGGCTGGCGAAGCGGATTATTCCGCTGTGCCGTCACCACATCGAGCTGGATGATGAGCTGCTGCTACGGGGGCTTTGGATTATTTACGAGAAGAATAAATAAGGTCTGTGATTCTGATATGAAAAAAGCGGTTGGAGAGAGTCTAACCGCTTTTTACTGTATAGGATAATCGAATCGCAAAAGAAAATCCCCGGTGTATACAGCACCAGGGATTTTTGCGTTTAAGTATTTAAATTAATAGGTAATCTCCCGGCCTTCTTTTCTCCACTCACGGAACTGGGCTGCCGCTGAGAGCAGCAGATCGCAGGAGGAGTTGAGGGCGGTTTCGACGGAATCCTGCACCACGCCGATGATAAATCCGACACCGATGACCTGCATGGCGACATCGCTGGAGATGCCAAACAAGGAGCAGGCAAGCGGAATTAAGAGCAGGGAACCACCGGCAACACCGGATGCGCCGCAGGCGGAAAGTGCCGACAGGACGCTTAAAATGATGGCGGTCGGAATATCCACCGGAATTCCCAGCGTATTGGCTGCCGCCAGCGTCATGACGGTGATGGTAACAGCCGCACCGTTCATATTGATGGTCGCACCGAGCGGGATGGTAACGGAGTAGGTATTTTTGTCCAGTCCCATTTCCTCGCAGACTTCCATGTTGATCGGGATATTTGCCGCCGAGCTCCGGGTAAAGAAGGCGGTGACCGCGCTTCGTTTCAGACACTTGAAAATCAGCGGGAACGGGTTTTGGCGGATGCACCAGTATACGAGAATCGGGTTGGTTACGAAGTAGATAAACAGCATCGAGCCAACCAGCACGGCGAGAAGCCGTCCGTATTCGGTAAATACCTGTAAACCGTTGGTGGATACAGTGTCAAACACAAGTCCGAGAATACCGAACGGGGCAAAGTTGATGATCCAGGTAACAACCTTGGACAGTGCCGCCGCAAAATTGTCAATAATTTCTTTCGTCCGTTCGCTGGCGCCGCGCATCGCCACGCCGAAGAGAACCGCCCACGCCAGGATACCGATGTAGTTTGCCTCTGCGATGGAGGTGATCGGGTTCTTTACGACATTTAATAAAAGTGTCTGCAGGACTTCTGCGATTCCCTGCGGGGCAGAGGTTTCTTCTGCAGCCTGTGCAAGTGTCAGGGTGATCGGGAACAGTTTACTTGCGACGACCGCGATCACAGCGCCGAGCAGTGTGTTGAACAGGTAAAGGCAGATAACGGTGCGGATGATGCCGCCGTGGCTCTGCTTTGCCTGGCAGAGGGAACTGATAACAAGGAAAAATACGAGCAGGGGCGCGATGCCCTTTAATGCGTTGACAAATAGATTTCCAAGGATTGAGATTCCGACTGCCTGCGGAATCACCATTCCTAAAACGGCACCGATGATCATGCCGCCCAGAATTCGTTTAGGCAGGCTGATGGCTGTCCAGCGTTCATAGAGTGCTTTCATAAAATACATACTTCCTTTGTGATGATGAAATGGGGTTGACGAGTGTCGGGGAGCTGATTCAAATGTGCAAATGCAATATCTCCCGAATGATTCAACTGTCTGTGCAGCATCCGGCACAAAATCACGTAGATTCTATTATACAGGAGATAGAAAGAAAGGGAAAGTGCTTTTTTATGGCAAAGTGGTAGAGAGATAGAAAAAATGATTTTTGTCCGTTACTGTTCACGCATGTGTGAACAGTAACAGTGGCGATAAGCGAAAAGAAAACTTGTATTTCTATCTGCTCTATGTTATACTCATACCCGTTGCAAAGCCCGCAAAAACAAGGTCTTACAGGGCTGCCGCCGATTTCCGGCGTAAAATGAATCGAGTGTTCGTGACCTTCCACTCGTAAAACAAAACTAAAGGAGAATTGAATATGAAAGAAAACAACCTGAAAAACACGTATTTTCTGGCGTATGGCGCGGCGATCGCGGCCATCTACGTAGCGCTGACGATGGCATTCCAGCCGATCAGCTTCGGACCGGTGCAGTTCCGTATTTCGGAAGCACTCTGTATCCTGCCGTTCTTTACCCCGGCAGCGATTCCGGGACTCTTTGTCGGATGCTTTTTATCCAATCTGTTCTGCGGGGCAGCCGGACTGGATATCGTATTCGGAAGCCTGGCAACCCTGATCGGGGCAGTCGGCTCCTATGCGCTCCGCAAGAGTAAGGTTTTAGTATGTGTACCGCCGATTCTGGCCAACACGATCATTGTACCGTGGGTGCTCCGCTTTGCATACGGCTCTGAGGATCTGATTCCGTTCATGATGCTGACCGTCGGGATCGGCGAGGTGCTGGCAATCGGTGTGCTGGGAAGCATTCTTCTGGCGGCGTTAAACCGTTATAAAACCATGCTGTTCGGCAAGTGTCTGGCAACGGGACGCTAAGAAAAAGACATAACTTAAATGATATAAAAGATGCATGTTACAGACGGATCGCAGTGCGATGGCTGGCGTGTATCTTTTATTTTTTTTTGCCTTATATTGACAATTTCATGTAAAAGAAGTTAAATTAAAAGGACGTGAAAACACAATGCCTCGCGGTTCCATATCGTTTTTCTATGGCGTCTGCGAAAACAAAAACCGCCTGCGGCGGGGAAGGAATGCACAAATATGAGTGAGAATGTATATCAGATTGATTTTAATAAACCAGAATCCGTCCATTTCATCGGAATCGGCGGTATCAGCATGAGCGGACTGGCAGAGATTTTGATGGACGAGGGATTCACTGTGTCCGGCTCGGACGCACACCGTTCGGAGCTGACCGATAACCTGGAGGCGCGCGGCGCGAAGGTATATATCGGACAGAAAGCGGAGAATATCCAGGATGGCATCGATGTGGTAGTCTACACGGCGGCGATTCACCCGGATAACCCGGAATTTCAGGAAGTAAAACGGCGCGGCATCCCGATGCTGACCCGTGCGGAACTCTTGGGCGAGATGATGCGGAACTATAAAAATGCGATCGCGATTGCCGGAACACACGGCAAAACGACAACCACTTCGATGGTGACGGAGATTTTCTTGCAGGCGAAAAATGACCCGACGATCTCGGTCGGCGGCATCCTTCCGGCGATCGGCGGCAACATCCGCGTCGGCGGACCGGAATTTTTCGTGACGGAGGCGTGTGAGTATACCAACAGCTTCCTATCCTTCTACCCGACGATGGCGGTCATTCTTAATATAGAAGAAGACCATCTCGATTTCTTCAAGGATCTGGCGGATATCCGTCATTCCTTCAAGCTGTTTGCCGAGCGCGTACCGGCTCAGGGCGCGATTGTCATCAACGGCGATATCGAGAACTATCAGGAGATCATAGAAGCGGCAAAAGGCAAGGTTATTACTTTTGGTCACAGCCGCGGCAACGATTACAGTGCCGGTGATATCCAGTATGACGATTACGCGCATCCGTCCTTCGATCTTTATATCGGCGGTGAGAAGAAAGAGCGCCTGACGCTCGGTGTGGCAGGTGAGCACAATGTATACAATGCGCTGGCAGCCATCGCTGTTTCCTTGGAAAATGGCATCTCCATGGACGCCATCCGCGTGGGACTGGCACATTTTACCGGAACCAACCGCCGGTTCGAAAAGAAGGGTGAGGTAAATGGATTTACCATCATCGACGACTATGCGCATCATCCGCATGAGATCGAGGCTACCTTAAAGACGGCGCAGAACTATCCACACAAGACACTCTGGTGCATTTTCCAGCCGCACACCTACACGCGGACGAAGGCATTTCTGCCGCAGTTTGCCGAGGCGCTCTCACTGGCAGATAAAGTCATTCTGGCGGATATCTACGCGGCGCGCGAGACGGACACGCTCGGCATCAGCTCAGAGGATATCGTGAAACTTCTAAAAGAAAAAGGAAAAGAAGCATGGTATCTGCCGACGTTCGATGAAATAGAAAAATTTGTCATGGAACATTGTACACAGGGCGACCTGTTGATAACCATGGGCGCCGGAGACGTTGTAAATGTAGGGGAAAACCTCCTTGCGAAATAGATGCACTCCGAGTGTACATATAGTTATCCACATTATCCACATAGTTTTCAACATATTATGTAAAGGAACTATGTGGATTTTTTGCGCCTAAATGCGGAAATGGGGAAATGCCGAAAATGTTGATAAAATAAGGATTTTGTCGGAGGAAGGGTTATTTTTTGAGGATTTTTGAAGGCTTTTTCCACATTATCCACAATCAAAATAGTGGAAAAATTGGTCTAAAAGTGTCGGCCGCGAACCATAATTAGGAGTATTTCTTTTTAAAAAAAGGTATGTTATGATAGGAACAGACGCAGTGAACCTGTGATAAATGGATGAAAACTGTCTTGTCCGGAGCAAAATTGTGGAAAAGTCCGGAAACAAAATCAAAACGGTGGAAAAGTAAGAAAACAGGAAGATTTGGATGGAACAAATAGAGAATATTTCAAAATAAAAGTAAAATACAGCAGTTTGAATGGTTTACACAGCCGCAGGCTGCTGATAGATAAATGGTAACAGGAAATGTGAGGACACAGAATGGCTAAGAGGGAAATTAGACGATGGGAATAGGATTCAAAAACCGGCTGGCGGTGGGCGCGACGCCGGTTCCGGACGTATTTATTGATACATATATGGCGGGAGCCAGTGGAGAATATGTGAAGGTATATCTGTACCTGCTCCGCCACCAGCAGGAGGAAGTCTCGATCGGACAGATCGCGGACGCGCTCAACCACACGGAGGCGGACGTGCAGCGCGCGCTGGCATACTGGCAGAGAGCCGGGGTGCTGGGAACGGAAGTCGGTGAAGAGGCACAGCGATCGTTTCAGGAGACGCCGGGACAGCAAATTTCACCGGTTTTTGCTTCAACGGAATCCCAGGCAAGTGCTGGTTCTTTTGCGCCATCTGCCAAAACTGCCGCCCGGGAAGCCGCAGCCTGCGATATGTCACGTCTGACCTCGGATGAGTCGTTTAAGCAGCTCATTTATATTGCCCAGCAGTATTTAAACAAGCTGCTCACACCGACAGACTGCCAGATTCTTGGAAATCTCTATTCGAATCTGGGATTTTCCGGGGAATTGCTGGAATACCTGATTGAGTACTGCGTGCAGAACCACCACACCAGCCTGCGCTATATGGAAAAGGTGGCGCTCGGCTGGCATAAGCGCGGCATCAAGGATGTGGAACAGGCGAAAGCGAGCGGCAGGGGCTACACGAAGGGTTCATTCGCGGTTATGCGGGCGATGGGGCTTTCGGACCGGAGTCCGGCGGAGGTCGAGAGTGAATTTATCGAAAAATGGTTCTGGGAGTACGGTTTCACGCGCGAGCTGATCGTCGAGGCGTGCAGCCGCACGATCCGGCAGATACATAAACCGTCGTTTGACTATGCAGACAAGATCCTGCGGGATTGGAAAAATGCCGGCGTCAAGAGCTTCCGGGATGTGTCAGAGCTAGATAAAAAACGGAAGGAAGAAGGCGGGGCGAAGCGCCGGCAGGCGTCTGCAGGCAGCAGCCGTTCTTCCAACCGGTTCCACAATCTAGAGGAACACGGATATGATTACGACGAGATGGTATGGAGCATGATAAACGGAGCGCAGAAGACAGGAGGGGACGATGGCACTCAGTAATTCGCAGTATGAATCGATCATGCGTGTTTATAACCGGACACAGCTTCAGAAGAAACATGAGCTGGACGCGCGGGTTGACGAGGTCTATGAGAAAATACCGGCGGTCCGGGAGATGAACGACGCGATCGCCGCCGCGGCGGTCAAGAGCGCGAAAGAGCTTCTGGCGGGCGATGCGGACGCGGTGAAACGTTTGCGAGGGACAATCGCAGACCTGAAAGAGCAGCGCCAGGTGCTGATGAGCGCCTACGGCTATCCGGCGGACTATCTGGAGATGCAGTATAATTGTCCGGACTGTAAGGATACCGGGTACAAAGACGGCATAAAATGCCACTGTTTCCGTCAGCGGGAGATCGATCTGTTATACGCCCAGTCGAATATCCGGGAAGTGCTGGAGCGGGAGAATTTTTCTCATTTTTCCTATGATTATTTTGATGACACGAAGATCGATCCGCGTAGCGGCAAGACTGCCCGCGCGTATATGGAGCAGGTGACGGCGTTCTGCCACCGCTATGTGGACGGATTTAAAGAAGAAAAGGGAAATATCTTATTTACCGGAAAAACGGGGCTTGGAAAGACGTTTTTAAGCAACTGCATCGCGAAGGAGCTGATTGAGCGCTGTTTCAGCGTCGTGTATCTCCCGGCGGTGGAGATGTATGAGATATTTTCAAGGGACCGCTTCGCAAATGATGCGACCGATGAGGATCGCGACCGCTCCCAGTATTTATTAGAGTGCGATCTGCTGATCATCGACGATCTGGGGACGGAACTGGTGAATACGTTTACGACTTCCCAGCTCTTCTATGTGGTCAACGAGCGCTTAAACCGGAAGAAAGGCACGATCATTTCCACCAATCTGCCGGTCAATGAGATGCGCGACGAGTTTACCGACCGCGTCATGTCACGGATCATAAGCCAGTATCAGATCATTCCGCTCTACGGCGAGGATATCCGGATACGAAAAAAGCTGGAAAACCGGTAATGGGTTGACTTATAAGGGACATAATGATATAAAAGAGACGTTAGAATGCGCTAACATATGCAAAAAAAGCGAATTAACAGAGAGTAAACAGGCTGGAGGAAAATGGAAAATGCTGTACGAAGAGAAAATCATTGAGACGATACCGGTAGGTCCGCTGGGACTGATTCCATTAAAGGGATGTGAGGAACTGGTAGGCAAGGTAGACAAATATCTGGTGGACTGGAGAAATGAGCGCGAGAGCGAGCACAAGACGTCGATCGCATTTTCAGGTTATCAGAGAGACTCCTACATCATCGGGGCAAACACACCGAGATTTGGTTCCGGCGAGGCAAAGGGCGAGATCAAGGCGTCGGTGCGCGGCGATGATCTGTATCTGATCGTGGATGTCTGCAACTACAGCCAGACATATTCTCTGTGCGGCATGGTAAACCATATGTCCCCGGATGATCATTATCAGGATCTGAAACGTGTCATTGCGGCAGCAGGCGGAAAGGCACGCCGTATCAACGTAATCATGCCGTTCCTGTATGAGAGCCGCCAGCATAAGCGCTCCGGCCGTGAGTCCTTAGACTGCGCGCTGGCACTGGAAGAGCTGGTAGATATGGGCGTTGAGAATATCATTACCTTTGACGCACACGATCCGCGTGTCCAGAACGCGATTCCGCTCAAGGGTTTTGAGACCGTTCAGCCGATTTACCAGTTTATCAAATATCTGCTGAAAAATGAGAAAGAGCTGGAGATCGACAGCGATCACATGATGGTCATCAGCCCGGATGAGGGCGGTATGTCCCGCGCTGTCTTCTTCTCCAACGTGCTGGGACTCGACATGGGTATGTTCTACAAACGCCGCGATTACACCAGGATCGTCAACGGACGCAACCCGATCGTTGCCCATGAGTTCTTGGGATCCAGCGTAGAGGGCAAGGATGTCCTGATCATCGATGATATGATCTCCTCTGGCGAGAGCATGTTAGATGTAGCGAAGGAATTAAAGAGCCGCAAGGCGAGAAAGGTATTCGTATGCGCGACCTTCGGTCTGTTTACCAACGGACTGCAGAAGTTTGACGAGTACTATGAGAACGGTCTGATCGACCGCGTCCTGACCACCAACCTGGTATACCAGACACCGGAGCTTCTCTCCAGACCGTACTATATCAGCGTCGATATGAGCAAATACATCGCGCTCATCATCGATAACCTGAACCACGATGCCTCCTTAAGCGAGCTGTTAAATCCGACTGGACGTATCAATAAGCTGCTGGCGAAGTATCGGGCGGGAATACGGGACTAAAAATAGACCTTTAAAATAGAAACAAAAAGAACGTCATTTCCGGACCAATACATGTCAGAAAATGGCGTTCTTTTTAATGTCATAGGAAACAGGCAATGTCACGGTTATGTATGAAAGGAGTCCTACAACCGCACTTCATGCACCGCAGCTCCTTCCGCCTTCAGCACCCGCATCTCCCTCTCATGACAAGTAAATACAAGAATCTGCCCGGAATAGGCGGTTGGCAGCCATTTGAGGACGGTTCTCAGGCGCTCGTCGTCGTAGAGGACGAAGCTGTCGTCAAAGATGAGCGGCAGCCGGTCTGCATCGCCCTGGATAAAGTGGGCGGCGGCGAGGCGCAGCGCCAGATAGATCTGGTCGGCGGTGCCGCTGCTGACCTGTTCAAGCGGGATCAGCTTCCGGCGGGTATTTAAAAACGCATTCAAGTTCTCATCGATGCTGATGCTGGAATAAATTCCGCCGGTAATTCCGGCGATCAGGTCGGACGCAGTCTTATTTAAGTACAGGCCGAAAGAATCCCGGATGGTCGTGGAAAGCTCTTTTAAGGTATCAAGCGCCAGATCCACGGAGGCGATCTCCTGATGGATGCGCTCATTTTCATTTAAAATGTGTTTGAGCGCCGCTGCCCGGTCTTTGCAGGCGGATAGGTGCTCCAGCTTTTTCTCTAACGCCCACTGGACGCGCTGTTGTTCCTCGATGACAAGGCTGCAGTCATTCTGCTTTGCCATCAGCGCCGAGATCTGTTCGGAACGTTTTACCAGTGAATCCTCCGAGTTTGTAACGGCGTGGCAGAGCGTGATGAAGCGGTCCAGCCGCTGGGACAAAAGCTTCATGGATTCATCCGAAATCTCGGATTCGCCCAAGTGGCGGCGCAAAATCTCCGATAAAACAGAGGCACTTTTCTCCGCCTCCTGCCTGCGGCGGCTCCGGTGCCGTGTGACGCAGATTCCCAGCATGAGAAGCACAAGAGCGGCGACGCCAAAGATGAGGGCGGTGGGACCAGCTCCCAGCCACGGAGACGGAAGCGGGAAGAACGCCAGATATCCGCAGTATGCCGCGCAGATAGCGCAGATCGCCGCTGCGACAAAGAAAAACACCTGGAAAAACCGGGATCCCTTGCTGGAGGAAGACACCTGTGCATGCTGATAGTCCTGGTAGAGTGTTTCAGCCTGATTGCGGTACGCCTCGATGGACGCCTCGTCCGTAAAGGAAAACTCATCCAGTACCTGACGGCTCTTCTGTAGCCGGTCGGATAAATCTTCTTTTTCTATTTTCTGATGTTCCAGTTCATTTCGGACCGAGTCACGCAGCCTTGAGTATTCCTGTAACTGATTCTCATATTTTGGCGAAGAAAGCTCGCGTTCCAGCGCGCGGATCTCGCTAAGAAGGGAGGTATAGTTGACCGAAGCCTCCGGGCTTAACTGAGATTCAAATTGTTTGCGCTGATTTTTCAGATAGGCGGTCGCCTTAGTGATATTGAGCGCCATATTGCCAGAGGTATTCATGTTAGCAATATAGTTTTTCAGTTCTGAAACCATGCCTTCATCGGTCGCACTCTTTAACTGGCTGATGCTGATGGTGTTGTTGTACATGGTTTCACTCATGCCGCCCAAAATTTCCTGCAAAACGGCGCGGCCGTCCGGTTCCTCGCGTCCGGTCGTCTCGTTGATGACGGTAAATTCCTTCTTATTTTTCTGGAACGAGCGCTCGATCCGGTAAATGGTGCCGTCGTCGGATTCAAGCCGGAGCTGCCCCTCGTAGGTACCGCTGTTTTCCCACGGCTCATATTTGCTGTAGATGTCGTTTCTGGCGGCGCGCCCCCTCTGACGCTCGATGCCGAAGAGCATGCCGCGGATAAAGGTGTGGATCGTGGATTTGCCGGCTTCATTTTTACCGTAAATGACGTTTAACCCATCCTCAAAGGAGACGGCTGTGTCATGAAATTTTCCAAACCCACTGATATAAAGATCAAGAAAACGCATGGAAGCTAACTCCTTTCATCGGTGGTGAGAAGCAGGGCGTGGATGCCGTAAAACAGCGCCTTTTTCTCCACCGGACTCATGTCCGGTTTTTTCAGTGCCTGGATGTAAAAGCCGATCATATCGCTTGGATGCTCGGCAAACAGGGCGGAAAAATCGTATTGCGGTTCCGTCTCATCGATGATATCCGCGATGCGGAAACGCAGCTTTAAGGCGTCCAGATCGAAGGAAATATCGGGATCGCGCATGCCCTGCACCTTGAAGCGGAAAATATTGTCATTGCCGCGCTGTTCGATCTCATGGGCGATTTTTAAGTACAGCTCCGTGTTGGTCGTATCCGGCGTGACGCGGACGATGAGTGGGATGTAGCGGAGCTTCGCCATCGGAATAAAGTCCAGTGTCGTTACCTGACCGATTTCCGGGTCGATCTCGCCGTAAAGGATGCCGTGCCTGCCGGTCTCGGTCTTATCAAGCGGCTCCGGGGAACCGCAGTATGCCATCTTTTTGTCCAGTAGGATCTCTGGCCTGTGGATGTGCCCCAGTGCGATATACGAAAATCCGGAGGAAGCCAGCGCCGCCCGGTCGATCGGGACGTGGTTCGCGTCGCCACCGTGCCCCAGCAGAATGTGGATTTTTCCATCCTCCGGCGCTTCAAGAGCATCAAGGCGCGGCTCCGGGATCTCCGCAGTATAGTAAGAAAAGCCGGTCACCTCGGTGTTGATATCCTCAAAATAGACGGATGAGACATCCTCACTTTCCAGAAACGTCACGTTGGAAGCCCAGGAAAAGCTTAAAACAGCTGAATTTTTGCGGATCCGGTCGTGATTGCCCGCGATGATGACAACCTGTGTTTGCGGGATCGTGGAAAACAGGTAATTGACCTCTTTCAGGTCGCGCAGCAGCGGCTGGCGGTGGAACAGATCCCCCGCGATGAACAGGCAGTCCACGCGCAGTTCTTTTGCCTTGGCGATGATGGCGGTAAACGTATCGCGGATATCGCGGCTGCGCTCCCGGCTCCACGGCTTGTCGCTGTCCGGGGACATGCCCCAGTGGATATCGCCGGTATGGATAAATTTCACATTCTCTCCCCCTTTCAGGAGTCTGTCACTCCGTATGTACATATTGAAATAATAATAGAAAAGGGACTGCTGCAAATAGCAGAAAGCAGATTCCAGTATTTGCGACAGCCCCATAGTTGCTTATTGTTTACAGTTCACAGTTGTTTACGGTTCTCGGGAACGGGATGACATCGCGGATGTTGGAAACGCCGGTTAAGTACATCACGCAGCGCTCGAATCCAAGACCAAATCCGGAGTGTCTTGCGGAACCGTATTTACGCAGATCCAGATAGAAATCGTAGTCCTCCTTTTTAAGTCCAAGCTCGTCCATACGCGCCTCTAACTTCTCTAAGCTGTCCTCACGCTGGCTGCCGCCGATGATCTCGCCGATGCCCGGTACGAGACAGTCCATCGCTGCAACGGTCTTGCCGTCCTCGTTCATCTTCATGTAGAATGCCTTGATCTCCTTCGGATAATCGGTAACGAAGACCGGTTTCTGGAAGATCTTCTCGGTTAAGTAGCGCTCATGCTCGGTCTGTAAGTCACAGCCCCAGAATACCTTGTAGTCGAATTCGTCGTTGTGCTCTTCGAGGATGCGGACAGCCTCTGTGTAGGTTACATGACCGAATTCGGAATTTAATACGTGGTTTAAGCGGTCAAGGAGTCCCTTGTCGATGAACTGGTTGAAGAAATTCATCTCTTCCGGTGCGTGCTCTAAGACGTAGCGGATGACATATTTTAACATATCCTCGGCAACTTCCATGTTGTCGTTCAGATCCGCAAATGCCATCTCCGGCTCAATCATCCAGAACTCAGCTGCATGACGGGTCGTGTTGGAGTTCTCTGCACGGAAAGTCGGTCCGAAGGTGTAGATATTGCGGAATGCCATCGCGTAGGTCTCGCCGTTTAACTGACCGCTGACAGTTAAGTTAGTTGGTTTTCCGAAGAAATCCTGGGAGTAGTCAACCGTGCCGTCGTCCTTTTTCGGAACATTGTTCAGATCCATCGTGGTAACCTGGAACATCTCACCGGCGCCCTCGCAGTCACTTGCGGTAATCAGTGGAGTGTGGACATACACGAAATCGCGCTCCTGGAAATACTGATGGATCGCGTAAGCTGCCAGGGAACGTACACGGAACACAGCCTGGAAGGTGTTGGTTCTCGGACGCAGGTGGGAGATGGTACGCAGATACTCAAGGCTGTGGCGTTTCTTCTGAAGCGGATAATCCGAAGCGGACGGTCCCTCAACGGCTACCTCGGTCGCCTGAATCTCGAACGGCTGCTTTGCCTCCGGGGTCGCAACCAGGGTACCTTTTACGATAATGGATGCGCCTACGTTTAACTTGGAGATCTCTGCAAAGTTCGGCATTGTATCATGGTAAACAACCTGAAGCGTCTCAAAGTAGCTGCCATCACTCACAACGATGAAGCCAAAGTTCTTGGAACCGCGCACGCTTCGTACCCAGCCGCCGATCTGAACTTCTTTGTCCAGATACGTCTCTCTGGAACGGTAAATTTCTCTTACAGTGGTTAAATTCATCTCAGTAAACTCCTTATTTTGCAAAATAAACTTTCTCATGCGGACTGCCCTGCAGTGTGCAGACCGTGTTTAGCTTTCATTATACTGTATTTTCCTTGTAGATTCAAGGGACGGAGGGAAATTTGCGGGGGAAGAAACCTGCCCGTATAAAAAGTGACAGCTTTAAAAATTAACAGAAACAAATGCAAAAACAGAAGGAAAGGGCAGAAAACAAGCTGGGTATTGTGTCAACTCTGTGAATACTTGTTTTACAGAGACAAATGCCCGGTGTTAGAATGGGGATAAAGAAAGAAAACCGCGGAATACTTTCAAAGAGTCTATCAAACGGAAAGGGTGTAGACAGAAGAATTATGACTGAACTTGACGCAAATAAAAAAGCGGAAGAGCTTCTGAAAGGTGCGTACGATTTACATGTACATTCATCGCCCTCTGTTTTTCCGAGAGAATTGGATGGATTCCAGTTGATCCGGGAGGCAGACGCGGCAGGAATGGCGGGAGTGATGCTGAAAAGTCATTATGAATCAACGGCTTTGCGGGCAGAACTGATCAACCGCTACAGCGGCTGTAAGGCGAAAGCGTATGGCGGGCTCTGCCTCAACTGCCCGGCGGGCGGCTTGAATGTATACGCGGTGAAAAATGCATTGCGGGCGGGGGCAAAAATTGTATGGATGCCGACCCGGGATGCGAAAAACAGCCTAGTATTCGGAAACATGGAGGGAGATTTCTTCGACCGCAGGGGTATTACCATTCTGGAACAGGATGGAACATTAAAAGAATGCGTCTACGACATCATGGATGCTATCAAGGAAAAAGACGCATTTCTGGCAACAGGACATATCAGCCCGGAGGAATCCCTGATTTTATGCAGGGAAGGACGGAAACGGGGGGTCAATATGATTTTGACACATCCAGAGTTTCCAAGGACGAGAATAGGAAGAGACGATCAGGCGGAACTGGCGAAGCTGGGGGTTGTGATTGAGAAGAACTGGTTCAATCTGGCACAGAAAAGTGTGATGCCGGAAGAGATGGCAGAGACGATTCGGACCGTCGGAAGCGGACACGTATATCTGGCAACGGACCGCGGGCAGAAAGGGGCACCGACACCCGTTTCGGAATTGAAACGGTTTATCGCCGTGATGCTGACCTGTGGGATTGCGGAAGCACAGATACGGGACATGGTCCAGAAGGTACCGGAAGAAATGGTATGCAGATAAATTTATATAAATGCACATTTTTTTAGAAGGAGGATTTTACATTATGAGGAAAGACAGAGTATTGGCAGGGGCATTAGCAGCAGTGACAGCGTTCAGCATGACAGCGTGCGGCGGCGGACAGGCAGGTGGCACCACACAGGCAGCGGCGGCAGGAACACAGGCGGCAGCCGAGAACACCGCTAACCCGAATGCCGAGACAACACTCAGCATCGGTTATACGACCGCAGCAAACGCGGATGATCCGTATCACTTTACTGCAACCAAGTTCAAAGAGATCGTGGAAGAGAAATCCGAGGGTAGAATTGCAGTCAACCTGTATGCGAGCAGTCAGCTTGGTTCCGAGCCGGAGATGTGGGAAGGCATGCAGACCGGAACATGCGACATGGCAGTCATGACGAATGCATATGTTTCTTCTTATGTACCGGCAAACGGCGCACTGGATCTTCCGTTCATTTTTAGCGATCTGGCACAGGCACGTGAGATCGTAGACGGCGATTTCGGTCAGTCCCTGATCGACAATATGGACGGAACAGGCGTTACATGTCTTGCATTTTCTGAGGGCGGATTCCGTCAGTTGTGTACAAAGGACAAAGAAATCAAAGCACCGTCCGATTTGAATGGACTGAAGATCCGCTGCATGGAGACAAAGATTTACCTGTCTGCTTATAAGGCGCTGGGTGTAAATGCAACCCCGATGGCATGGGGCGAGCTTTTAACCGCTCTGCAGCAGGGTACCGTAGATGGCTGTGACGCACCGTTAAGTGTATTATATACCAACGGTTTTCCGGATATCTGCAAATACATTGATAATGTAAACCTGTTCTATTCTCCACTTCCGGTATGTATTTCTACCAGCGTATATGAGTCCTTATCTGAGGAAGATCAGGCGATTTTAAAAGAAGCAGCACAGGAAGCAGCCAAAGAAACACGTGAAAATAACGATGCAACCGCTGAAAAGATGGAGTCGGATCTGACGTCTCAGGGCATGACGATCGTATCTTCTGAGGATGTAGATACAGAGGCATTCCAGAGTGCCGTACAGCCGTGCTATGACGAGATGGAATCCTACATCGGTTCTGAGTGGGTGGATCAGATTAAATCCCTGACCGGCACGGAGAGGTGATTGCAGAAAGAGGGTTTGACAGCATGAAAAAATTACAGCAGGTTTCAGACATAATTAATAAGTGCGTCAGTTACATAGGAATGGTGATTTTTATTATCCTGATTGTTGCCTGTGTGGCACAGGTGTTTTTCCGCTTCATTCTGAATAATTCACTGTCCTGGAGCGAAGAACTTGCCCGGTACTGCTTTATCTGGATGCATATGCTGGGTGCTTCCTTGTTGATTGAGGGAAGCGGACATGCTACAGTAACAGCAATCCTGGATCTGATGCATGGAACACTTCGAAAAATTGTCGATATTATCATTGAATTAGTTATCTTTTTTGATGGAACCGTAATGCTGTATGCAGGCTTAAAGCTTGCGTACAGCTCCAGAACTAACTTGAGTACCGCGCTTTCTGTCCCGATGTGGTGTATCAATTCCTCCGTGGCAGTCGGCGGAATCCTTCTGATGTTCCAGGCATTTGTAGCGATTGCGATGATCGTATCAGCGACAGAGAGAAAGGAGGATAAACCGGTATTATGACACTTGTATTAGTAGTATTATTTGGTCTGATGCTTTTAGGCATTCCGGTTGCATTTGCAATCCTTTCTGCCGGAATGGCATATCTGGCGACAACGGGAGGAAGTATGCTGGTAGTCGCACAGCGGCTGATTTACGGTCTTAACTCCTTCACACTGCTTGCAGTCCCACTGTTTATCTTGGTAGGAAACCTGATGGATTTCGGTGGTATTTCCAAACGTCTGACCGATTGGGCGAAGAGTATTTTAGGCTGGCTTCCGGGCGGACTTGGAATTGTAACCGTATTCAGTTGTGCGATCTTTGCAGCGCTGACGGGCTCTGGTCCGGCGACGGTAGCAGCGATTGGTTCAATTATGCTTCCTTCCATGCTGAAGGCAGGTTATTCCAGAGAAACGAGTGCGGGGTTAGTTGCATCGGCAGGTGCATTGGGACCAATCATTCCTCCGAGTATTCCCATGATTATTTATGGAGTTACAATGAATCTTTCAATTCCGGCAATGTTTATGGCAGGGGTTGTCCCGGGACTTGTTATCGCACTGGCGTTATCGTTAGTCAATGTCGTATTCGCATACAGGAATCCGGAGGTTCTGAAACATGCGAAGACGATGAAGTTTGATTTTAAAGAATCCATGAAATTGTTCTGGAAAGCGCTGGGCGCTCTGGGACTTCCGGTTCTGATTCTAGGCGGTATTTATGGCGGTATCTTTACACCAACCGAATCCGCAGCGGTCGGCATTGTTTATGCGCTGATTCTGGGTTTTGCATTGAAAGAACTGAAAGTAAAAGATTTACCGAAGATCCTGATCAATTCCCTGAAAACATCGACAATGGTCAATTTCATCATCGCGGCGGCGTCCCTGTTCTCCTGGGTTGTATCGAAATCCCAGATCGGAATCGTGATTTCCAATGCATTTATCAGCTTCGTAGGTGGCAGCCAGGCACTTTATCTCTTCGTACTAGTTGTAGTGCTCTTAATTGTAGGCTGTCTGATGGATAACGTAGCGGCAACTCTGATTCTGGCACCAATTTTAATTCCGGTTGGAATTGCACTCGGATGTAATGAACTCCACATCGGTATGCTGTTCTGTATTTGCCTGGTAGTTGGATTCGTAACACCTCCGTTTGGATATAATCTGTTTACGGCGGTTTCGATTTCAGGCTTGAATTTCAAACAGATTGTAAAGGGAGCGCTTCCGTTCCTTTTGACGGAAATATTGCTTCTGTTTGTATTTGCATATGTACCGGGAATCATCACATGGCTTCCGAGACTAATGGGGTACGGATACTAAGTATTAGAAAAATACGTAAGAAAAAGGGGCTATGAAAAGACAGCAGAAGAGACTTGAAAGGTCAATGCGCTGTTTTTTTACGGCTCCTTTTGGTTAGAATAAGAAAATAGATAGAACTGAGAACTGGCGGAGGAAACAATGAAAATAGGATTCGAAGTTTTTTTGGTGGTAGCCAGAGAAATGAGTATTACAAAAGCTGCAAATGAGCTTCATATTACACAGCAGTGCGCCAGCGATCATATAAAGAGGCTGGAAAAAGAGTATAATGTCGTGTTGTTTGAGCGGCGGCCCAAATTCCGTCTGACGCAGGCTGGCGAGATCATGCTTCATAACCTGTTAAATATCCAGATTATGGAGACGAGTATGAGCCGGAGTCTAGCGGGGATAGCGGAGGGGACGGTGGGCGGTTTTACCTTGGGAATCAGTACATCCCGCGCGCCGATCATACTGCCCCGTGTGCTGCCGCGATATTACCAGTGTTACCCGAAGGTAAATATATCCTTTACGGAGGAGGACACACAGATTCTGGAGGAACGCCTGTTGAACGGACAGGTAGATTTATTTATCGGGGTCAATACGTCACCGCATCCGGATTATAAAATCCAGACCCTGACGACGGATGAGATCATCCTGGTTATCTCCGCCAAGCTTTTGAGGCGGGAATTTAGCAAGCAGGAGATCCGGCAGATGGAGGATGGGATTGATCTGAAACGGTTTTCCAACATTCCGTTTACGCAGAGTTTCAAGACCGGAAAAGTCAACCATGCGATTCAGGAATATCTGGACAGTTATAATGTAAAGCTTAATGTCATCTATAACATCAGTGATAGTGAGACGCAGATTCTGCTCTGCGCGTCCGGCATCTGTGCGGCGCTGTGCCCGAAAATGCTGCTGGCAGCCGCGTACCGTCACAATCAGACCTGTAAACCGGAGGATGAACTCTATATGTTCCCGATCCGGAACTTGGGACGGGAGTTAAAGATCGAGCTGGTCAGCCATCGGAATGCGATGCATCCGATGTATATACAGGACTTTGTCCATATCTTACAGGAAGAGTTGCCGCGGATTGCAGATTCGATGAGTCTGGAAGAATTGAGAAAGAGTATACAGTAAAAAAGCCTTGAATCGGAAATGCTTTTGAGTCAAAAGTGTCTCAGATTCAGGGCTTTTTTTCAGTTCACGGGAGGTTCACTCTCAGATTCCACATCCCGGAATTACGAAAATATTATGTAAAAGGAACGAAAAATGTCGGAAAATGTACAAAATTGGGACAAATTCTATTAAAAATTTGTTCACTATTTTCGTGAAGTATGTTATAATAAAAACAGGTTTAAAATACACATTATATGTGAGCATCGAGGGGTGATATCGTGATTAAAAAGGAAATGATAGCTATGCTGTTGGCAGGCGGACAGGGCAGTCGTCTGGGTGTCTTAACTCAAAAAGTAGCAAAACCTGCGGTTTCTTTCGGAGGAAAGTATCGAATCATCGATTTTCCGTTAAGTAACTGTATCAATTCGGGAGTGGACACGGTAGGCGTTCTGACCCAGTATCAGCCGCTGCGGCTGAATGCACATATTGGAATCGGTATTCCGTGGGATCTGGACCGCAACGTAGGTGGTGTGACGGTACTTCCGCCGTATGAGCGGAGCAAAGGAAGCGATTGGTACACCGGTACGGCGAACGCGATCTACCAGAATCTGGAATACATGGAAACGTACAATCCAGAGTATGTGCTGATTTTGTCCGGCGACCACATCTACAAGATGGACTACGAGGTAATGCTGGAATACCACAAAGCAAACAATGCGGATGTGACGATTGCGGCGATGCAGGTTCCGATGGAGGAGGCAAGCCGTTTCGGTATCGTTATAACCGATGACAACAACCGCATTACGGAGTTTGAGGAGAAACCGGCGAATCCGCGCAGCAATTTAGCTTCCATGGGTATTTACATATTCAGCTGGAAGGTGCTCAAGGAAGCGCTCATCAAGCTCTCGGACGAGCCTGGATGTGATTTTGGAAAGCACATTATCCCGTATTGCCATGCAGCTGGAAAACGTATCTTCGCATACGAGTACAACGGCTACTGGAAAGATGTCGGAACCCTTGGCTCCTACTGGGAGGCAAACATGGAACTGATCGACATCATTCCGGAGTTCAACCTGTATGAAGAATACTGGAAGATTTACACGAAGAGCGATATTATTCCCCCACAATTTATATCGGAGCAGTCCAAGATAGAGCGCAGTATCATCGGCGAGGGCACCGAGGTATACGGCGAAGTCATTAACTCGGTCATCGGAGCAGGCGTTACGATCGGAGAAGGTGCGGTGATCCGTGATTCGATCATCATGAAGGGCACGACGATCGGCGCTGGCACGGTTGTGGATAAGGCGATCGTGGCGGAGGACGTTACCATCGGTGAGAATGCCGAGGTCGGCGTCGGAGAATATGCCGAGAGCAAGTACGACAAGAAGGTATATCAGTTCGATCTGGTAACGATCGGAGAGCGCTCCGTGATACCGGATGGAGTGAAGATAGGACGGAACACAGCGATTTCCGGTGTGACGACGGCAGACGATTATCACGGCGGCGAGCTGGAGAGCGGCGATTATATCATAAAGGCAGGTGGAATACAATGAGAGCGATCGGGATTGTTTTAGCTGGCGGCAACAGCAAGAGAATGAGAGAATTATCCAATAAGAGAGCCATCGCAGCGATGCCTATCGCAGGCAGCTACCGCAGTGTCGATTTTGCTCTGAGCAATATGAGCAATTCCCACATCCAGAGTGTGGCGGTACTGACGCAGTACAACTCCCGTTCCCTGAATGAGCACTTGAGTTCTTCCAAGTGGTGGGATTTCGGACGTAAGCAGGGCGGCATGTATGTATTCACACCGACGATCACGGCAGAGAGCAGCGACTGGTACCGCGGTACCGCAGATGCGCTGTATCAGAACCTCGATTTCTTAAAGAAAAGTCATGAGCCGTATGTGGTCATTGCAGGCGGCGACTGTGTCTATAAATTGGATTACGGCAAGGTACTGGAGTATCATATTGAAAAGAAAGCGGATATTACCGTAGTATGCAAGGAGATGCCTCCGGAGGAGGACGTTACCCGCTTCGGTCTGGTGAAGTTAAATGATGACGGACGTATCACAGATTTTGAGGAAAAACCGATGCTGGCGACCTCCAGCATGATCTCCTGCGGTATCTATGTAATCCGCCGCCGTCAGCTCATCGAACTTCTGGAGCGCTGTGCAGCAGAGGATCGGTATGATTTTGTTACCGATATTTTAGTCAGATATAAGAACCTCAAACGCATTTACGCGTATAAGTTAGGAACTTACTGGAGCAACATCGCTTCGGTTGATTCGTACTACAAGACGAACATGGATTTCCTAAAACCGGATGTACGCCACTATTTCTTCAAGGAATACCCGGAGATCTACTCCAAGGTAGATGATCTTCCGCCGGCAAAATACAATCCGGGTGCAAATGTCAAGAACAGCCTGGTATCCAGCGGCTGTATCTTAAATGGTACGGTGGAGAACTCGGTTCTGTTTAAGAAGGTATATGTAGGCAATAACTGTATCATCCGGAATTCTGTTATTTTAAATGATGTTTATATCGGGGACAATACAGTGATTGAGAATTGTATTGTAGAGAGCCGTGATACGATCCGCGCCAACACGACGCACATCGGTACGCCGGAAGATGTAAAGATTGTCATTGAGAAGAACGAGCGGTTTACATTATAGGGTACATCAAAGAACAGACGGAAGGGGTAAATGGGTATGCAGATTACAGACGTAAGAGTGCGGCGGATAGAGAAGGAAGGTAAGATGAAAGCCATCGTATCCATCACACTTGACAATGAATTTGTGGTTCATGATATCAAGGTTATTGAGGGAGAGAAAGGACTTTTTATTGCTATGCCGAGCCGTAAGGCTGCGGATGGAGAATACCGGGATATTGCCCACCCGATTAATTCGGAAACCAGAGACATGATTCAAAATGTCATTCTTGCCAAATACGAGGCGACAGCTCTGGAACTGGCAGAGCTGGAGAAAGCAGAGTAAAAAGCAGGAAAAGAAAGTAAAAAGAGAGAAAATATGAAAAAATGTCCCCGGACGCTGGACAAAGTGCCCGGGGACATTTATTATGTAGATATAGTGTGCTCAAAAACGGGCAGAATTTGCCCGAATGTGTACAGATAATCCATAAGGGGGTAATTATGAGCGGTACGATTTTTTCTTTAATACCGCCTATCGTAGCCATTGCGCTTGCATTGATTACGAAAGAGGTGTACCTGTCTCTGCTGATAGGTATTATGTCGGGCGCGTTTTTATTTACGGGTCCAAATCCGCTTCATGCGGTGGAAACAATGATCGCGATCATGGGCGAGAAGATCGGGGGCAATGTCAACATTCTGCTTTTCCTGGCATTTCTCGGCATCGTGGTAGCACTGATCACAAAGTCTGGTGCGTCGAAGGCTTATGGTGAGTGGGCGTCCCACGCGATCCGCACGAAGAAGGGCGCGCTGTTTGCAACCATGTTCCTCGGAATGCTGATTTTCGTGGATGACTATTTTAACTGCCTGACCGTCGGCACGGTTATGCGTCCGGTGACGGACAAGCACAAGATCACACGTGCGAAGTTAGCCTACATCATCGATGCGACGGCGGCGCCGATCTGTATCATCGCGCCGATCTCAAGCTGGGCGGCAGCGGTCGGTTCTTCGCTTCCGGAGGACAGCGGAGTGGACGGCTTCAGTCTGTTCCTTCACACGATTCCGTTTAATCTGTATGCGCTTCTCACGATCTGCTTCATGCTCTTTTTGGTAGCAGGCGATTTTGATTTCGCGGCGATGAAACGCTATGAAGAACAGGTGAAAAAGACCGGAAAAGAGACGACGGTCGAGGCGGAGGCGATGGAGATCTCCGGCAACGGAAAGGTTATCGATCTGATTCTTCCGATCCTGGTTCTGATTGCGTTCTGCGTCAGCGGTATGCTGTATACAGGCGGCATCCTGGACGGCGTTGGTCTGGTCGAGGCGTTCGCCAACTGTGATTCGGCACTGAGCCTGGTGCTTGGTTCCTTCTTCACACTGGTGTTTATCTTTGCATTTTACATGATCCGCCGTGTCATCCGGTTCAATGAGTTCTGTGAATCCTTCACGATCGGCGTCAAGGCGATGATCCCGGCGATCATGATTCTGTGCCTTGCCTGGACTCTGTCTGGTATCTGCAGTGCGGATTACTTAAACATCGGCGGCTATGTCAAAGAGGTAGTGGGCGGCAATGCGCTGGTCGGCTCCCTGATGCCGGCCCTGATGTTCGTCATCGCGGCGGGGCTGGCGTTTTCGACCGGTACGTCCTGGGGTACCTTCGGTATTCTGCTTCCGATTGCATTTGCGGTGGTTGGCGCTGAAAATATGAACAGCCTTACGATTGTGACGGCTTCGATTCTGGCAGGTGCGGTCTGCGGCGACCATGTTTCCCCGATCTCGGATACGACCATCCTTGCGTCGGCTGGCGCCCAGTGCCACCACATCAACCACGTATCGACCCAGATCCCGTATGTGCTGTGCGTAGCGGCGTGCTGTTTCCTCGGTTATCTGGCAGCCGGAATTACCGCCAATGGCTGGGTGGGAACCGGCGTGGGATTCGCAGCGCTGATTGTGGTTCTGGTTATTCTGGATCGAAAGAATAAAGGGACGAAAGAGGCGTAAAAGCATCGGCAGTAAACGAAAATTGGTTCGTTTACTGCCGATTTTTGCGTTTATGCTATATCTATACAACCGCCGGCTCCAGGAGGAGCTTGCCGGTTTTGTAGCGTTCTTTGCTGAATAACTTGATATCCATGCTGTCCTCCTGCCCGGCGAGATCCTGTAAGCAGGCATCTACCTTACCCTGTTCCAGGGATTCATAACAGGTAGTGATGGTATCGTGTACCTCGATGCAGGATTCCGGGAAATTTGCCTGTGCGTACATGTGGGAGGCGGTTCCTTTTTCAACTGCTACCTTGTAGTCACCGCTTCGGAGTGCTTCTTCGCCGGTAATCTCTTTCGGACTGCTTTCGGTATTGACCATGACAACCTAGCCTGCGTCATAATATGTCTTGGAGAAGTTCATGACCTCTTTTCTCTGGTCGGTTGCACACAGGGCAGCCATGCCTATATCCAGCTTTCCCTCTGCCAGGGAGGCAGTCAGTGCGGAATAATCCATAACCTGGATATCACCGTCCAGCTCAAATCCCAGATAATCTTTCAGGGCGTTCATCATATCGATATCAAACCCAATCAATGTGGTTCCGTCTGTGTCGTAGTAAGTAAACGGCGCGAACAGTGCGGTGGTACCGAATTTAAGCTTTACGCCTTTCAGCGCGTCCTTGGCGCCAGCGCTGGTTTCTTTCGTTTCATCGGAGGAAGCGGTCGTATCTTCCGCTGGGGCATCGGTAGCAGCTGCGGTTGTTTCTGCCGGAGCAGAAGACTGTCCGCATCCTGCCATTGCCATAGCTGCTAAAGCCATCATTGCCGTTGCTGTTATCACCTTTTTTTCATAATGGTTCCTCCTCTTTTTCAGCTGTGCCCGCGGTAAGCCGGCACGTGATCAGTTGCCATATAAATAAAAACAAGGACGCATTCATCGTAAAAGAGATGCGCCCTTGCAATTATTTTCTGTTATGTTTATTCTGCTTTTCCTGAATTGATGCCAATTATACGTGCGGTTTTTCGATATGTCAACTGAAAAATCTGCCATTTGTGTTATATATTAAAAATTTTGTGTAATTTATATTAAAAAACGATATTGAAAGTAATTTACTGGAAAAATTAAACGGAATGCGGTAATATATGAAAAAAATATTCAATATACGATAAATAAACGAGGCGATTTTTCGCTAAAATGAAAAAACTGCGCGCGTATTAGGGGGAACGAAATACGCACGCAGTTATCCGCTATAGGAATTGGATAAATGTCAAATAAGAACACCCTCTTTGTAGACACTGCACAGATGGTCGGTAAACGCGTGCAGGTCATCGAGCGGGTTAGCATCCAGAATCAGGATATCCGCCAGTTTGCCAGCCTCGATCGAGCCGCGCTGTGTGCCGATGCCGAGTTCGTTGGCAGCTGCGATGGTCGCACACCGGATGACATCTGCGTTTGGCATGCCGTATTCGTGCATGGTAAACATTTCCAGGTAGGCGGACGGGTGCGGACCAAAGTTGGCAGAGCCGGCGTCACTTCCGAGAATGATTTTCACACCGATTTCCATTGCCTTTTTAAAGGATTTCCGCTGGTTTTCAGCGACTACCTTTGCTTTTTCTACAATCACATCAGCGATGATGCCCTCGCTCTCTACAAGACTCTTGTAAACGGCTACCGTCGGTACCCAGCACTGTCCCTGTTCCTTCATTTTTAGAAGGATTTCTTCGGTCATTTCAGCGCCGTGCTCGATCGTATCGATGCCAGCGTCCACGCATTTGGAGATGGCGTCATAGGAGAGCGCATGGGCGGCTACCTTCATATTCAGGCGGTGCGCCTCATACACCAGTGTTTCCAGTTCTTTCGGCGAATACATACACGGACCGACATCTTCCAGACCGGCAGCTCCGCCGCTCGCCATGATTTTTGCCCAGTGGATCGGCGGGATTGACATTTCGATATCATAGCCCTTTAAGCGCTTGATGCGATCGATCAGCTGTGCCTCCGTATTTGCGATAAAACCAATCATCGGGCAGTGTCCGTAGGAACCCTGGATGGCGCTTCCGGCAGGGAGAATATTGGCGCCCTGGATAATTCCACGGTTGATCGCGCTTGCCAGCGGAATGGAGGCGTCATCGTGGGAGCCGACATCTCGGACGGTGGTAACGCCCGCTTTCAGGGAATCCATTGCGCCGCGGACACCCTTTGCAAAGCAGACATAGTTGCCGTCTTTGATGGTATCCCCCATCGGATCCGGGGAAGTACCATCCCAGACAAGGTGGACATGGGCGTCCATGACGCCAGGAGTCAGATATTTGCCGGTACAGTCTACCGCGTCCGCTTCGTCCGGGGCTTTTTCGTCCAGTGAAACGATTTTTTTGTTTTCAATTTTAACATCAGCTGAGAAAAAGGTTCCTTTTTCTACATCCAGCACGTGTGCATTTTTCAGATAAAAAGCCATGAAATCCCTTCTTTCTTAATGGAAACGGCAGTTCCAAACGCGGTGGAAAATTGCAGTCGCGCCGGGACTGCCGGTTAAACACAATGAGTATTATTTATGCAGCTTCGCCTGCCAGTGTTTTCTGTGTGCAGGCAGATACGATAACGAGTACTAGGATAGAGATAGGAGCTGCAATCAGAGCACTCTGATATCCGCCCGGGCATCCGAGGAGTTCCCAGGTAAGTGTTGCAATCGCGCCGCAAAGCATGGACAGGAAGCCAGCCGGACGGGTTACTTTCTTAGAGAACATGGAGCCGAGGACTGCTGGTGTGATGCTGGCGCCGATCATGGTGTAGGACCAGTTCTGAAGCGCCAGAATTGTCGGGAAGAAGTTTAAAATAATCAGGGCGATGATACCGATTAAAGCAGTACCGATCCGGTTTACCCAGAGTGTCTGGGAGTCGTCCGGAGTTTTATTGATATACTGTTTGTAGAAGTCATACGTAACACTGGTTCCACAGGTCAGCAGGTAAGAAGTACCGGTTGTGATGATGAATGCGGTGGAAGCTGCTAACAGCATGCCGCCGATGAATGCCGGAATAATCGTCGTGGTAGACAGGAAGGACATACCTGCGTCAATGTTGGTACCAAATAAAACGCTTCCGGTGAAGGCGATGATGCCGACGCACGGCATAACGATGAGCGCCATAACGCCCCATCCGATGATGGCGTTTCTGGCTGTCTTATCAGTCTTGGCAGCGGTCAGACGGGTATAGAAGTTCTGGTCGCCGGTCTCAAGAAGGATAAGCGGCAGGAAAGAACCGATCCAGATGATGATGTTGCGTCCGCCGAAGAAGGAAAGCTTATTCGGGTCGATTGCAGCTGCGGTGGCGGTGATGGACTCCCAGCCGCCTCCGGCTTTGAGGACAAACGGAACACCGACGATACAACAGGCAACGATTAGGAATGCGCTGACTGCATCTGTCCATGCAACGGAGAAAAGACCGCCGGTAACAGAGAGGATAATAATGATAATAGTTGCGATCACGGTAGAGGTTTTCGGATCAATACCGGTTGTAATATTTAAAACGTATCCAAATCCTTTGTACTGTGAAGCAATGATACCAGCCATACCGAAGAGGTTGATGACAGAACCTAGGATCCGGGTCTCAGCGCCGTATTTCTGCTGGAGAATCTGCGGTACGGTAAAACAATTGCTCTTTCGAATCTGCTTGTATACACACATATAGATGATACAGAAAACGATGAACGGGATAACCCACTGGATACCAGCCCAGTAGCCGTAGTTGTAAGCGAGCGAGTTGCCGCCGCCGGTGATGGTTCCGCTTCCGACGGAAGTCGCGAGCAGTGTTCCCATTAAGACGAACGGACCTAAGCTTCGACCGGCGAGTGCATAATCTTCACTGCTTTTTATTTTTTTTGATGCCCAGGCGCCGATTCCAATCATAACACCAAAATAAACAATAACGAAAATCAACAGGTGAGGGGCAGTTTTAAGTTCCATAAATGTCATAGTCATTTCCTCCTTGCTGTAATGGTTCAGAATGCGTTTTATTTATTCTACATTCAGATAACTTTTCGCTTCATAGACGGTGCCCTCTTTCATGACAAAGGAGCAGTCGCGCAAGGCATCCTTGTCGGTGAGAAGATCCCGCTTCCATCCGGCGATATCGGCGTATTTGCCTTTTTCGATAGTGCCGGTGATGGAGTCAATTTCACAGATTTCTGCGTTATTTTTCGTGGCAGCCTGTAAGATACGGAAAGCATCCATGCCGCTCTCCATCATGCAGCGGAATTCCATGCCGCTTTCATAATTCTGGTAGGCAGCGACGAAATCGGTGCCGTAGCCCAGCTTGATGTGGCTGTCCACGATGATTTTCCGACCTTTCTGCATTCGTTCCTGATAAATTCCCAGCTTGCGCTGAAATTCCGGGGACTTCTGTGCCATTTTTTTCGGATCCGGATAAATCGCTTCATGGAACGGGCTGAAGGTAGGAACCAGATAGGTTCCGGTCTGTTCAAACATTTCGGCGGATTCTTCATCCATGAGGGAGCCGTGCTCGATTCCCGTGATACCGAAGCCTATCAGTTTTTTCATGAGGCGCGGTCCGTAGGCGTGAGCCGTGACCGGAATCCGGAGTTCTCTGGCGGTATCGAAAATCGCTTTAAATTCCGCATCATTTAACTGGATGTCGTCCGGATCATCATACGGAGTGGCAAATCCGCCGGTTGCCATGATTTTGATAAAATCGGCGCCGAGCTTTTTCTCCCGCCGGACCGCTGCCGTGAAGAAATCCGGTCCATTTCCAAGCCCGGAATACTGGTGTTCCATGAAATCGCAGAGAACAGGGTTGCTCCGGACGGTCTGCGTCATGTCCGCATGGCTTCCGGTTGTACCGAGAAGATGCGGGGCAACAACCAGGCGGGCGCCAGGGAGATATCCCTCGTTGATTGCCCGTTTGACGTCGAGTTCATAGGATTCCCGGAACCATCCCATTGAGCGGATAGTTGTGAAACCGCCGTGCAGGGCACGTTCGGCGGTGCAATAGGTGGCGAGTGTGCGGTAACCGTCGGAGTTGTAGATGGTATCGCTGTAGACATCGCGCCAGTTGAAAAATTCCGGGTGCATATGAGCGTCGATCATGCCGGGAGTCACGGTCAGGTGGCTTAAATCCAAGATTTCAGTTCCCTCCGGACATGGGAGGTTGCTGCCGACTTCTTCAATGTATTGGCCGTGGACCAGAATTTCTGCGTGTTCAAGAAAACGAGCTTCCAGTCCGGTATATAATTTTCCGCATAGAATTTTAATCCATTTATCCGACATGTACCTACCTCCTGTGTGTTCAATTTTGTAAAACAATTTTTAGATGAATGCACTCACTGAATATGTTCACTAAAAAAAATACCACAGGTTCAGAGCAAAAGTCAATAATTAATCTGATAATTTGCTAATTTCATTTATTATAACAGAAATAGTTGAAAGAAAATGTAATATATGAATCAATATAGACAGAATACAGGATGTACAGAAGTCTGAACGATAGTTTATAGACAAAACACCGGAATGGAATTGTGATGAATGCCCAACAGTTCCATTCCGGTATCTAAAAAGAAATTTCACGAAATTAAATCGGTTTTCTAATATATGAAAAGATGATTTCCCACCATTTTAATGTCTGGGTGTCGATATCAAACTGTCTGCGCCGCAGCAGCCAGTCCAGAAGCATTCCGCGGCTCGACTGGAGCATCAGATCATAGAAATCATATTCGTCTAAATCTGCCCGGATGGAATCTTCCTTCTGGCAGGCTTCAAACAGGGAATGATAAATCTGGTAGAGAGCGCGGCTTCCATCCGTCAGGGTGGATTCCTCCTGCTGATTCCGGAGGTTGTAGATATAGAGGCTCCGCAGGTTGCTGTAGCTGGAAACGGCTTTCTGGACGAAGAAATAAAAGCGGGCAAGCTTGTCCATGGCGGACAGATCCCTGTATTTTGCATGGGTACTCAGCTGCTCATAGAAGTTGACGTAGAGATCGTCCAACGGTTCCGCATTCTGCGCCGCCATCTCTTCTTTATTTTTAAAATAGCGGTAGATGGAGCCGACCGAGGTCTGAGCCGCATCCGCAATATCCTGGATGGTGACATCCTCAAATCCCTTTGTTTCAAAGAGATCAAGCGCACAGGTCAGGATGCGTTTCCGCGTTTCCAGCGCCTGCTGTTTTCGTTTGGTTAAATTTTCGCTCATATATGTCCATGCAGAAGCGCACCGTCTTCTGCCCCCTTCCTGAAATTCATGGTAAATAAGTATCCTGATTTTATTATATCGGATTTTGTGTAAATATGCCAATGAAAAAAGTGTAAAGTCAATTGAATTTATAGGATAAAATTCATATTTATGAAATAGCGGTGGCATGGAAACTTTGGAAAAACGCATCCCCCACCAGCGATAAACTCCGTTCTTTCCGTTTGACCAGACAGATACTTGAATGGATCTGCGGCTGGGTGATGATCCGGCGGATCAGGGCAGGATCGGAATTTAAACAGAGGGCAGATTCAGGCGCGAGCGCGATGCCCAGCCCTTCGGACGCCCATAAAAGGGCGGTTCTGGCATCGTCGGCAATGCAGACGATGTTCGGTTCCAGTGCCTGTTCCTCAAAATATCCCAGAATCAGCGGCTGCCAGCGGCGGTAAAGGATGAGCGGCGCGCGGGTGAGGGCGGAGAGAGGGAGAGACGCGGGTGTATGGCTTTTTTGTGGTTCGGAAGCAGGAATATCAGTCAGAAGGGCATTCGGGCATTCCTTGTAATGGCTCCAGATCATTTCGCGCCCGATCGCCAGAAATGCCTCCGGCGGCAGTGTATGCATCTCCAGCCCGGCTTTGGCAAATGGCGTCCGGATCACGGCGAGGTCGATCTGGTTGGAGTGAAGCAGATCGAGCAGGTGGTAGGAATTGGACTCATGGAGTTCAAACAGGGCTTTGGGATAGGATCGCCGAAATGGGGCAAGATAATGCCGGGTCACAAATTCGACGGCGGAGGAGATGATGCCAAGGCGCACAACGCCCTGAATCTCCTGTTTCTGTGCAGTCAGCTCCGTGCGGGCAGCCTGGCTCAGATCGAGGATCGCAAGCGCCCGGTCGTAGAACGTCTTTCCAGCAGGTGTCAGTCGGATGCGGCGGGAACCGCGCTCAAACAGCGTCACACCCAGTTCTGCCTCCAGAAGCTTCATCTGGTGGCTGAGCGGCGGTTGTGAGATATTCAGTTTTTTGGCTGCCTGGGAAATATTTCCCTCGTTGACGATGGTGGTGAAGTAGGATAACTGGCGAAGTTCCATAAATGCTCCTTCCTGTTCGGATTCGTTGTAAAACTGTGTATACGGCAGATATATTATATAACAAAATCCGATAGAATAACAGGCTAACTATATTTTTTCGATATATATTCTATATCCGAATGGTATTTTTCAGGCTCCTTGAATTCTGGTATGATACATAAGCAGATATATACTGGAAATTCCAGAGAAATAAAAGTGTAGGGATAATACGGAAGGGAGTGGGCAGAAATGAAAGAACTGCTGGATATGTTTCTGACGTTTGCCAGAATCGGAGGGTTTACCTTCGGCGGCGGATATGCGATGCTGCCGATGCTGCAGAAAGAGGTAGTCAATGGACGCCATTGGGCGACGGATGAAGAATTGATGGATTACTACGCGATTGGTCAGTGTACACCGGGTATCATCGCGGTCAACACGGCGACGTTTGTCGGTTATAAAAATCGGGGGATTCCGGGGGCAATTGCGGCGACGCTGGGAGTCATTGCGCCGTCGCTTATCATCATTATGATTATCGCGGCATTTATCTCGAACTTTATTGAACTTAGCTTTGTGAGCAGTGCCTTTGCAGGCATCCGCGCCTGCGTCTGTGTGCTGATCGGCAGTGCGGTTGTCAAGCTGGCGAAGAAATCGCTGGTTGATAAAGGTGCGATCGCGATTGCGGCGGTTGTGTTTGTACTGTCACTGTTTACATCGGTTTCTCCGGCGCTTCTTGTTGTCGTGGCGGGTGTGATCGGGATTGTACTGAAGGGCGGAAAGGGGGAGAAGAAATGATGCTGATACTTGAATTATGCTTCCGTTTCTTCTGCTGCGGACTGTTTGCGATTGGCGGTGGACTGGCGACTCTGCCATTCCTTTACAATATTTCCAAGGAGACAGGATGGTATACCTTTAGTGATATTTCCAACATGATTGCTGTCTCCGAGTCCACGCCGGGACCAATGGGCGTCAACATGGCGACCTACGTCGGCTTCCATATCAAGGGGATTCTCGGCGGCCTGGCGGCACCGCTTTCGCTGGTGCTTCCGTCCGTGATTATCATCATAATCATCTCGAAGATTCTCGATAGGTTTAAAACATCCGCGATCGTACAGAATGCCCTCTATGGACTTCGCGCGGCATCCACCGCCCTGATTGCGGCAGCCGGTATCGGCGTGGCAAAGATAGCGTTCCTCCATGTCGGCGAGGATGGCAGCCTGGTGCTTTCCAAGCTGTTTTCCATCATCAACTGGAAGGCGATCGTACTGGCACTTGCGATCTGGTACGGCTTAGTCAAATGGAAAAAGCACCCGATCCTCTACATCGTGGTAGCGGCTGTGACTGGAATCGTGTTCCAGTTCCACTAGGGAAGATAGAAGAAAATAGAACCATTTCCAGAAGGGGGAGTGCAGTATCTGTATACTCTTTTGGGGTGGTTCTTTTTTTGTCATAGGAGGCTTCGACCTATGACAAAAAATGCTCCGTGGGATGCGCCAAGGCACATGCTTTGCTTATGGGACTTTCTTTATAAGAAAGCATGACAATAAAGTGAAATAATGATTAGAAACAGAATGAATAAAACTGAATTACACAACAATTACAAAAATATAGTCAGATAAATAAAGAAAAATATGAAAAATAATTAGAAACAATACTTGACAAAATGGAAATTATCTAGTAAAATAAAACCATCAAAAGAAACAGAGATAACCCCAACAAACGGTTACCATAGTTTCTAGGACGAAATAAGGAACAAGGAGGACAGTCCAATGGGATAGTTAGTTACTAAAAAACATGATCATGGTTTTAAAAACCGAATTTATCAAATAAATAAAAAGATAAAAATCGGTATTGATGGAATCCATCATCATACAATCTCTAAAAGAGTTTACATAGATACATGTAATCAAAGGAGGAGATTCATATGAAAGGAAGAGGTCCATAGCACATTTAAAACAAAATATAAAAGGAAGAGAGGTTATATAGTGAAACTTCGGGATATTTCATAAAAGAGCTGTCTGATGACGAGAAAGTCGGACAGCTCTTTTTTTGTGCAATAGGAAATTCCTTGGAATTCCCCATTACACAAAAAGGCACATCCTTTGTTTTGTTTACAGAAAATCGAAGCAAGCGCGGCAGAAAGGTTGACGAATGAAGTCAAAAAGGATATTCTGGAAAATGAAAATGATGTACATTATAAAATGAAGGGAATTGTTGGAGGTATCTATTTAAAATGAATGAAAACAACATGGTCATTAAAGACGCCAGAACACTGGGTCTGCCGAAGATGCTGCTTTTAGGTTTGCAGCATATGTTCGCGATGTTCGGCGCGACGATCCTGGTACCGATTCTGGTCAATACCTATTTTGAGGGAGAGGGACTTTCGATTCAGGTAACGCTGATGTGTGCGGGTCTGGGAACACTGTTTTTCCATGCCTGCTCTAAGTTAAAAGTCCCGGCGTTCCTCGGTTCCTCGTTCGCATTCCTCGGTGGATTTGCGACGGTGGCAAACTTGGACAGCGGTATTTTTGCAGATATGACGATGGGCGAGAAATTGCCATATGCCTGCGGCGGTATCGTGGTAGCGGGTGCACTGTACCTGATTCTGGCGCTGATCATCAAGCTGGCAGGCGTGGAGCGCGTCATGCACTATCTGCCGCCGGTTGTGACAGGTCCGATCATTATCTGTATCGGTCTTTCACTGGCGCCGTCCGCGATCGCCAACGCATCGACAAACTGGCTGATTGCGTTGATCGCGCTGGGAACCATCATCGTTTTTAATATCTGGGGCAAGGGAATGTTCAAGATCATTCCGATTCTGATGGGCGTTGTGATCTCCTATGCAGCGGCAGCAGTCTTCCAGATGATGGGAATGACAAACCCGGACGGAAGTGCGATCCTGAATTTCTCAGAGGTAGCGACGGCTTCCTGGGTCGGACTTCCTCCGTTCCAGCTGTGCAAATTTGACCCGACGGCGGTCATGGTAATGGCGCCGATTGCGCTTGCGACGATGATGGAACATATCGGCGATATGTCGGCGATCTCCGCGACGGTCGGAGAAAATTTCCTTGCGGATCCGGGATTGCACCGGACGCTGGTCGGCGATGGTATCGCAACATCTCTGTCGGCACTCGTTGGCGGTCCTGCCAATACGACTTACGGCGAAAATACGGGCGTCCTGGAATTAAGCCGTGTCCATGACCCGCGTGTCATCCGGATTGCAGCTGTCTTTGCTGTGATTCTGAGCTTTATTCCGAAGATGGCAGAAGTCATCGGTTCGATGCCGTCTGCAATCATCGGCGGCGTTAGTTTCATGCTATACGGTATGATCTCCGCGATCGGTGTCCGCAACGTGGTCGAAAACCAGGTGGATTTAACCAAATCCCGGAACCTGGTAATCGCTGCGGTGATTCTGGTCTGCGGGCTGGGATTCTCCGACGGTCTGACCTTTGAGGCGGCAGGAACTTCGGTTACTCTGACAGGTCTTGCGATCGCAGCGATTGCGGGCGTTCTGCTCAACGTGATTCTTCCGGGTAATGATTACCAGTTCGGCAAGAATTTACAGGGCGACATCAACCGCGGTGTGGCGATCAATCCGAATCCGAAGAAACGGCAGGAATAAAAAACATAAAAATTTTCAGTTCTAAAATTAGGACGAACCATTTCAGATGTATAATCCGCCTGCATTTCCACATACTACCCATAAGACACACGATATGGAAAACGTGGTATGCAGGAGGAAGAATCATGAAAGCTACAGGAATTGTGAGAAGAATCGATGATCTGGGGCGCGTTGTCATCCCGAAAGAGATACGCCGGACGCTGCGCCTTCGGGAAGGGACGCCGCTTGAGATATTCACGGACCGCGAGGGCGAGATTATATTGAAAAAATATTCACCGATGGTGGAGCTGGCGGCATTTGCCGTGCAGTACGCGGAGGCGATGGCGCAGTCCACGGGGCTGATGGTCTGCATCGCGGACCGAGATCAGATCATCGCGGTATCCGGGGGACCAAAGAAGGAATATTACCAGAAGACGATCAGCCGGGCGCTGGAGCTGGCAGTCTCCGAACGTCAGAATATCTGTGCGGCGCGGGGAGAAAAAGCATTTATCCCGATTACCTCAGATGAGATGGAGGAGAGCAGCGCCGAGGTGATTGTGCCGATTTTGAGCGAGGGCGATGCGATCGGGGCGGTGATTCTCCTCAGCCGGGAGGCAAAGCAGGCGCTTGGAGGGGCGGAGATGAAGTTGGCGGCGACGGCAGCCGGATTTCTGGGACGTCAGATGGAAGGATAAAAAAGATAAATGAGATAAATCTGCCTGGAAACAGGCGGTGAGAGAAAAAAGAAGACGGGATCGATGGAAAACGTAAAGAGAGATAAAACTCCTGGGCGGTTGTCCATCGATCCTGTTTTTGATAGTCCTGTATTTGATAAAAACTGGTATTTGATATAACAGATATATCGAAAAACAGACGAAAGCGCAAGGGAGTTCACAGATACTCCATGATTTTTCACAGAAAAAGCACAGCAAGGCGCACGACAAACGCATGAGTAAATAAATTGTGAACACGCCCCTTTTTTTGTTAAAATTAAGAAAGAGAGGTTATATAGTGAAATTTTGAGATATTTCATAAAAGAGCTGTCTGATGACGAGAAAGTCGGACAGCTCTTCTTTATGCCTCAATGCGTTTATGTGTGCAGTGGAAAGGGTTCCGCTGTTATTTTTTTGCTTTGACACGGTCTCCGCGCTCTGGAAGCAGAAAGATACAGATTAAAGAACTGATAAACAGCATGCTTGGGTAGAACAGAAGCGGCATGACCTCAAAGGCAGACAGTTCATAGCCCAGCTCATGAACCGCCGATAATGCTACCAGCATCTGAGCACCGTAAGGCAGGATTCCCTGGGAGATACAGGAAAAGGTATCCAGAAGGGAGGCTGTCTTTCTGGCACTGATGCCATAATCTTCGGAAATTTCCTTTGCAATAGGGTTGGCCATAACGATAGCCACCGTGTTATTGGCAGTTGCGATATCCAGCAGGGTAACTAAAAGGCCGACACCAAACTGACCGCCGCGTTTTCCACGGAAGATGCGATGAATAACGTTAAGAAGAACGTCGAAGCCACCGTTTTCACGGATCAGTGCACACATAGCTGCAACTAAGATGGCAACCATACTGGTCTCAAACATGCCGGAAGTGCCGGAACCCATGTTGGTAAGCATTTCCCAGGGAGTAGTTTGGCCGGAGCCCAGCATAATGATGGCACCGGATACGATTCCGACTAACAGAACGACAAATACCTGAATACCGGCAATGCCGCCTGCTAATACCAGAAGATAGGGGATCAGCTGAATCAGGTTGTATGGTTTTATGATGGCAGCTCCCGGATCCTGATGGAAGGAAACGACCAGAATAAGTGCCAGGGAAGCGATGGCAGCCGGAAGTGCGATGCCGAAGTTCTCACGGAATTTATCCTTCATAGCACATCCCTGACCGTTGCAGGCTGCGATGGTTGTATCGGAGATGAAAGAGAGATTATCTCCAAACATGGCACCGCCGATGACAGATGCGACGCAAAGGGCCAGAGAGAAACCAGAGGTCTCAGATACGGCAGTGGCAATCGGAACGATCAGGGTGATGGTTCCAACGGAGGTTCCCATGGAGGTAGAGACAAAGCACGCTACCACAAAGAGAACAGCAACGGAAAAACGGGCCGGGATAAGAGACAGCATCAGATAAGCAACGCTTTCAGCACTGCTTCGTCCTACGACACCGACAAAGGTTCCGGCTGTCAGGAAGATGAGAAGCATGGTGATGATGTTCTTATCTCCGATGCCTTGCCCCATCAGCTCCAGTTTCCGGTCAAAGGAAAGAGAACGGTTCTGGAAACAGGCCGTCAGGATCGCAAGCATAAATGCGACAACAATCGGAATGTTGTAAAAGCCCATCGGGATCTTCATGATATATTCTGACCAGATTCCTAGCCCCAGATAAAAGATCAGAAATACAGCGATAGGCAGAAGGGAAGATAGTTTTTGCTTTTTCATAATAATTTTCAGCCTTTCTATATGTTTGCCGTAATAGGCCGGATATACATTATTTGATCTTACCATAAGAATGGGATTCAGGCAAGTAAAGAAGACAGTGTAACTGTAACGAAAAGGTTGACGAAAGCCTGTAAAAACAATATTCTGAAAGACGGAGAAAAGCATGCAAAAACGATAGAAAACATGATCGGAAAAGAGAAGTATGCTGAATAAGATGGAGGTATATCGGAAATGATATAAAAGCACAAGGGATTTCACAGATACTACACGGGTTTTCACCAAAAAATCACAGTGTGAAGTGCTTGCGTGTGCTTCAAACTATGATTTTGGCGATGCTTCGCATTTAAAATCGGAAAAATCTGCTGCCTAAACGGCATCGTACGGAATTTTCAGTTTAGAAAATTCCTATTTGCGAGTCGTAACGATTGTCGGTTCGGAATGTGAGGAAAAGTGCAAAAAACCTTGACAAAGCAAGGAGAAATGTATATAAATGTAAAGTAAGATTTGCGGGCATGTACGAAGAAAACTAAGAGGATTCATGTGCAAAGATATAAGCTAGGAGGAATATACGATGAACAAGACAGAATTAATCGCAGTTGTAGCTGAGAAAGCAGAGCTTTCCAAGAAAGACGCAGAGAAGGCAATCAAGGCTTTCACAGATGCAGTATCCGAGGAACTGGTTAAGGGCGGAAAGATTCAGCTGGTTGGCTTTGGTACTTTTGAGGTAGCTGAGAGAGCAGCTAGAGAGGGAAGAAACCCGAAGACCGGCGAGACCATGCCGATCGCAGCTTCCAAAACTCCGAAGTTCAAAGCTGGTAAAGCATTAAAGGATATGGTAAACGCATAATTATCTCAGTCAGATATGTGTGACGGACAGCCCTTCGTGATGATACATCATGGAGGGCTTTTGGTATTATGGGGATTGAGGGAAATCCGCTATGATGAAAATGCCCTGCAAGGGTTATGGAAAGGGAAGATATGAGATTAGATAAGTATTTGAAGGTATCCCGCATCATCAAGAGAAGAACCGTGGCGAATGAAGCCTGTGACAGCGGACGAGTGATGCTGAATGATAAAGTGGCAAGAGCCAGTACAGAGGTTAAGGTTGGGGATGTGATTGAAATTGCCTTCGGCAATAAATCGGTGAAGGTCCGCATTACAAGCGTACAGGAGACCATCCGCAAGGAAGATGCCAAAGAAATGTTTGAATACCTGTAAAAATCCAAGAGACGTCAGTAAAAGGCGCGGAGGACGAAATGCCAAGAAATATAGAGCGGGATGAAAAAGAGGCGATGCGCCGGAAAGAACAGCTGATGGAAGCTGGGTTCAGGCTGTTTTCGCAATATGGGATCGAGAATGTCAGTTTACAGAGGGTGGCGGACGCTGCGGAAGTGGGTGTTGCGACCCTATATAACTATTATCAGACGAAGGTCAAGCTTGTGATAGCGATCAGCGGAAAAATCTGGGGCGATCTCTGGAAGGAGATTCTGGAAGAAAAGGGATCGGAGATATTTGAATCATTCACGGCGTATCAGTACATTGAGTTTTATACGGACCAGATCATCCGGATTTACCGGGAACGCCCGGAAATACTCCGGTTCAGTAATAACTATAAAAACTTTATCTCCCGGGAGAAAGTCAAGGGGGAAGCGCTGGCTGAACATTTGGATGTTTTGAAGCCGGCAGGAGCGCTGTATCATAAGTTCTATGAGCAGGCGAGGAGCGATAAAAGCATCCGTACCGATATCCCGGAGCAGCAGTTATTTACAAGCGTTGCGATTGCGATGCTGGCGGTGGCTGAGCGCTATGCACAGGGAATTGTGTGGGCGGACGATCACAAGGAAGACCACACGCAGGAACTGGAATTTTTAAAAGGAATGCTCCTGACATGGTGCAGAACCCCGGAGAACCTGGAGAAATAATCATATAAAGAACAGAAATAAAAAAAGAAGTCAAGAGAATGAGGTGACCCCTCAAAGTTAGACTTTTACGAGACGACTTTGGTCGTCTCGTTTTTCTTTATGCGCTTAAAAGAACAGCTTCTGTCTTGAATTTGTGAGAGTTGATTATTATAATATAAATATAGTGACGACTCATTTGTGTATACACACTTTATGACGGATAATCAACATTTCGAGAATGAGAGGAAAAAGCGTATGAGAAGGAGAAAAAGAAGAATTCTGGCAGCAGGAATGGTGGTAGTGATAACGTGTAGTTCATATGGCTCTGTGCCTAGAGTTTATGCGAACACGAATTTTTATCAGATCCGGGAGATCGAAAGTTTATCGGAACAGGTTCTGTATCAGAAGGTTCCCTATGGAACCCGGTATCAGGATCTGGAGATGCCGGACAGCATAGACGTTTTTGTCAGCGGGGGGGGCAAACCGAAGATGTGCCTGACGCAGGGAGCGATGAGAATGTAGCAGCGTTTGCTAACCGCACAAATGATGATGCCGTGCTGGAAAAGACAGACAGTGAAGAGAATGGAGAAAAAGAAGATACCGAAGGAAAAGATACCGAAGGAAAAGATGCCGGAGAGGATAGCAAAGACAAAAGCGAAGGGGAAGAGGGCTTAGAGAAAGCGGAATCCGGTTCAGGTGAACAGGGAGATTCTGGGAAAGATGGAAATTCGGCGGAAAATGGGGACTCTCAGGATGAAAATGCAAATCCGGGGAACGGTGAATCCGATGAGAAAGACGATTCCGGTAAGACAGATTCCGGTTCTTCGGATGGAAATGCAGATTTGAATGAAGATGCCGATTCTTCGAATGGAAAAACGGATGAATCGAAGGAAGATGTCAAGACGGATGAGAAAACCGAGGAAGAGATTGACGAAAAGGAAGGTTTCTGGCGAAAAGTAAGGGTGCGCTGGGTTCTGGATGAAGAAGAGAGCCAGGCATCCCGTTATGATGGGGAAAATCCGGGCATCTACCTGTTCCGTGCAGAGCTGAAAAGCAGCAATTATGAGGTAGATGAGGACGAACTTCCGGTGATCCAGATCACGGTCCTGGAAGAAGAGCAGGTGAAAACAACGCTGGAATTTGCACCGTTGGAAGAATCGATCACCGATCAGATTCTCCCGCTTGGAAGCAAAGAATCCGATATCCAGTTCCCGGAGACTCTTACCGTGCGTGAGACGATGGGAGAAGAAACCACCGAGCGGACTTTGTCGGGTATCACGTGGAAACTGGATGCAGAAAACAGCGACTATTCTGAATTTCGGGGCGGACTGGCACCGGAGGACTATTTTGACCGCTTCGATGAGGACGGTGAACCAGAAGAAACTGAAGAAAAGACCTGGGAGGGCTACGATAAAGCCAATGAAGAATACAATGGGGCGATCTATACCTATATTCCGGTGATTCCGGAAAGCGAAGAGATACCGGAAGACACTGCTTTGCCGGAGATCCATGTGCAGGTGGGAGACGCGGGGATTGCGTTGTATGCAGATGAAGGAATCACGGGAAAAGGTACGAAAGAGTATCCCTATGTGATTTGTAATGTAAAACAGTGGTTTACTGTTATGGGTGAAAACCAAAAGAATCAATATAATGGAAATCAATCCTCTGGTGTAAGTAAATATATTAGATTGGGGGCTGATATCGATCTAAGCGGTGAGTCGTGGGAGTCAAGAACACTAACGGCTGGTTTAGATGGTAATGGATATGAGCTGAGTGGAATTTCGCAGCCGTTGTTTAATGTTTTGGCGGGAACTGTTAAAAATTTGATTTTGTCCAATGTGACCATTACGGGAGATGGAAAGCATGTAGGAGCGATTGCGAGAACTGTAGGTGCTGATTCGCAGATTGAAAATTGTTATATCAGTGGCAGTCTTGCTACTACAGGAAATTGTGCCGCAGGTGGATTAATTGGACAGGTTCAGTCGGGGACGCTGGAAATTCAAAATTGTATTGTTAATGCAGAGATTGAAAACAAAGATAATAATAATAGGGAGTCTTTAGCTGGAGGCTTGGTTGGTTCGGTTAAAGTGAAAAATGGCACGCAGTTGAATATTATGAACTGTATTGCAATGGGAAGTGTTTCGACAAATTCAGGTCGCGGTGCAGGTGGATTAGTTGGTGGACAAGGAAAAACAGTTACAATTAATAAGAGCGCAGCATTGCAAGAAGAGATTTCCACAAACAGTTCGCAATACTATGTAGATAGAATTTTTGGCTATTTCGGTGATTATCAAGTTCATGTAGTTGGTGGACGAAATTTCGCCTATCAGGGTATGAGGGTTAAATGTGGTGAAACCCTTCTTGATAAAGAGAATGATAAAGATAGAAAATGGCCAGAGTTGCATCGTGGCGAGAGTGTTTTCAAACCAGACCTTTTAACAACCAATTTCTGGAAAAACACGATTGGCTGGGGAAGTGATGCGGAAAACTGGGAATTTGCCGCTAATCAGCTTCCGACGCTAAAGATGCAAAGAGATAATAAAGAAGTAATTATATTCTCCGGCACAGACATACCAGAGTATCTTGAGGCAACCGAGATAAAAACAGGCTCAGTAAAGTCTGGAGAAACCGGAATCGCAGACGCGGAGATTACTTTTAAGAAGGGCAGCAGCGAGAAAAAGGTGAAAACGGATTCAGAAGGAACCTTTTGCATTGATCTTGCCAATGGAGACTATGACGTAACGATCAAAAAGACTGGATATCTTACGGTTAAGAAAAAAGTTACGATTTCGGATGCCGATCCAGAAGCTCTTGATTTCACCATGGAAACAAACCCGGTTTCCATGATTTCGGGACAAACGGTGACAGGAACTTTCCAGACAACAGATGCGGACACCGCCATGGCAGATGGAGAGATTGCGCTTACGTATACCGGAAATGAAGATTTACGGTTGGAGGATTTTAAACTTTCATCCGAGGAAGATGGAACGGCATATGACGGAGTTACACTTCTTGCAGTGAATACTGAAAATGGAACTAGCAGTATTAAGATTCAATTTGCTAAATCGCTGAATCTTGGCAATACGAATGAAATAACCTTATATGTCCATTACAAGGGAAGTTCGATTGGTTCGATTGTGCTGAAAAAAAAGGTAAACCTTGTTCGGCTTGCGGCACCTGAGAATGTCAAATGGGATGAGATAGTAAAAGGAAAGGCCGTCTGGCGTCCGGTTACGAATGCATTGGGTTATAAAGTACAGCTCTATAAGGATGGTTCAGCACTGGGGGGTCCGGTAACACTTGGGGCGGATACAGCTGGTTACGATTTTACCGCCCAGATTGCAGAGGGCGGAATCTATACGTTTGGAGTTCAAGCAACGGGAGATGGTTCAACCTATGGTGACAGCGAGGAGACGAAGAGTGGAAATTATGAATTTTCAGAGCAGACCTTAGAGGATGTCAAAACAGCGGCACGGGCAGCGCTGCAGGCGATGACAGTGACAAATGCGACAACAGCGAATGAAATTTTGCAGGTTGTACAGAACGTTATCACAAATCAAAAAATTCATGCGGACTGGTCCGCTGAAGAAGGGTTCCATCTAACACCAGCAACGGATGGCAAAGAACCGGGACAAAACGGAAGTATCACGGGAATGATTGTTTTGAGCGATACCTCTGAGGGCGCGTCAACAGAAACAATCGAAATAAATCTTCCAATCGCGGCGAAGTATGCAATTACCTTTGCATCCGGACGCCAGGATTCACAGGGAGATGCGCCGACCCTGGGAAATGCCGCAGCCGGAACTGTGATTACGCTTCCGGAGAATACCTTTAAGGTATATGGCATGAATTTTAAAGGCTGGAGTGACGGAAGTACTACATATGCCAGCGGTGCAGATTATACAATGCCAAATAGAAATGTAGCATTTAAGGCGGTATGGGTGCAGGATCAGTGGGATGGAATAACGGCTGTGGAACCGACCAAAGACGAACATGGTTATTATCAAATTAGTACAGGGGCAGAGCTTGCGTATTTTAGAGATACGAAGATTTCAAACTGGAAAGCGAAACTGATGTGCGATATTGATATGGGCGGTCACGAGTTTACTTCGATTCCTAATGCCGGAGCTGAATTTGATGGATGCGGACATATGATTCGAGGCTTGAATGCGGTCGGCGAAGTTTATGTGGGATTGTTTCGAGCAATTTCTTCGAATTGTGAAATTAAGAATCTGACCATAGAAAATGCGGTGGTTAAAGCTTCCCGCGATGGGGCGAGAGTCGGCATCCTGGTTGGTGATGTATATGGTTCTCTGACGGTAGAAAATTGTTACGTCAGTGGAACAATCGAAACTGCAGATGGAACGAATAAGATTGAATCGGCAGGTGGTTTGATTGGAAATGTAAGGGGGAAGTATAATTATTCGGTAAATATTAAGTCCTGCTATGCAGATGCTGAAATCAAGGGAACCGCCAGCAGTGGCTTTGCAGGTGGTTTGGTCGGTTGGACCGGTGGAAGTACAACAATTGACAACAGCTATGCAGTTGTGGATATGGACGTTGAAGCGGGAAATTCTATTGGCGGACTGGTAGGATGCGGAAATGACAGTAAAGTAAAGATCTCCCACAGCTACGCGGCAGGCGAAGCTCTGCCCAAAAATCCCATTGGCGCATCCGTGGCAGGCATTTCCGCCAACGGTTCGATTTCCTCTTGTGTCAGCATTTTCCCGGAGATGCGATCGCTCAACCGGATTGGCGGAACAACGGGAAGCTGCCGGGATAACTACGGCTTTGCCGGCACAGTTGCGAGAAAATCAGATGGAACGATTTTGACCCCGGATCCAGATACGATGGGGGCAGACAAGCTATATGGAGCGGACGCAACGGCGGAAGACCTGAAAGATCCGGAATTTTATAAAAAGCTGGGCTGGAATTTTGATTCTACCTGGACGATGGATTCAACCGGCGAGTATGCTTTCCCGATTCTGAAAAACCAGACTTTACGTCCGGATCTGACGCTGGATCTGACACCTTCGGTTACCGGAATTACGCTGGATAAGACCAATGAGACGATTTACCCGAGAGGAAGCGTCCGGCTCACTGCGACCGTCGATGTGGTAAACGGAGCGTCCAGAGATGTGGAGTGGAAAAGCAGTGATCCGGCAGTCAAGGTAGAGGACGGACGGGTAACTGCTGCGGATGTGGCAAAAGCGGGAATCTATACGATCACAGCCACCAGCGCGGCGGATCCTTCCAAGGAGGCAACATGCCAGCTGACAGTTGATACGGCAGAGCACACAGTTACAGTAGAACGGGAGAAGAATATGATAAACTCCCAGAATGCAGTCGTGAAAGCCTATGCATCCCGGGAAGATGCAATAAGTGGGAAAAATCCGATTTCTACGACAGGTAGTGAAGCTGGTACATTTACATTTCCACGGAAAGCCGGAGAAACAGTTTACCTTGCATTTACGGGTCTGGATTCGGGAGATGTCGTACACCAGGTAACAATTACCGATGGGAATGATTCACAGGAGGATGCGGCAATCTGCAATCTGGAGAATCCGACGGTGTATTGCTTTACGATGCCGTGTTCAGATGCCTCTGTACAGGTTTCCTATGCGGAAGATATAACCGCGTACCAGTATACCTGGTTCGTAGGACAGGAGTGGGGTACATGGGGAACAACGGCAGCCTTTGAAACCAAAGAGTGGAGTGGAGGGGATCATATTGGCTCTCTGGAAGTAACAAAGATTATCAATGGCAAGCTGTTTAAAGAATTTAATATAAAATCAATGTCGCTGTATAAGAAAGGTTCAGTTACACCGAAAAAGGTAAATAGTAGAGCAGAACTTAAAAAGAACGGCGATTATTACATCGAAAAAGATAATACAACCGGTCTCCCGACTCTCTATGTATACTTAGATGGACCGGGCATGGTAGCTGTGGATATCGAGGTCCAAGATGATCTAACTGCGGTATTTTCAATTACGAAGAAGCCGGAAAGCAGTTCTTATTATACGCTGGACAAGATTACAGCAAACGCCGGGGAGCAGGTAACGGCGACCCTGACAGATGAAGGTGTCAGACGGATGAAGGAGAATCTGAACAAGAATGCTTGCCTTACATACAGCGGTGGTTTACTTATAGTTGTTTACCCGCCGAAATTTACCGAATCCGGCGGCAAATGGACAGCATCCTTTCAGATGCCGGCGCAGAATATTGAGACACATGTGTATTTTGGGGACAAAGATAAGGTTACACTGAATGGTACGGATAAAGAGGTTGATTACGATGGTACGCCGAAGTCTGTTGGGGATGAAATTCAGGCAACGATAGGTGGACAGGATCTTTCGGAACAGTTTCAGGGCCAGTATGAGGTGTACTATAAAGGTGTGAACGGAACCGTTTATTCCAGCACGACACCGCCGACCAATGCGGGAACGTATTCCTGTAAGATTAAGATCCCGGACAGCAACGTAAGTTATATGAGTGATCCGATTACAGTGCGCCTGACGATCAAAAAAATAGCAACAAAGACCCCGAAAGCACCGCAGGCAGCAGCGTGGACAGACACCAGCGTGACCCTGGAAGCACCGTCTGCATTTGTGGATGGAACCGCGATTCCAGCGGGATACGAACTGGAATACTGCGTGGATCAGGGAGAATGGCAGGATTCACCGGTATTTACCGGGCTGACACCGGAAACGACTTACAATTTCTATGTGAGACTCAAAGAAGGCGTCAATACAACGGCATCCGCAGCCAGCGAGGCGGTCGCGGTCCAGACAAAGAAAGCATCGTCTGACCCGTCCAATCCGACGAAACCCAACCCGTCGAACCCGAATCCATCGACCCCAGGCAATCCGCAGGGAACGACCACTTCCAGCCGCGACAGAAGTACCAGCACATGGGTAAAAGAGAGTGCCGGATGGCGCTACCGCCTGTCAAATGGCACGTATCTGTCCGGAAGCCTGGTTCTGGATCCGGCGACTGGCAGGCAGGTTGAACAGGTTGTGTGGAAACAGCTCCGGGGCGCATGGTGGGCGTTTGGAGCCGACGGATATATCCGGACGGGCTGGGTCTATGATTACAGCGCGGGCGAATGGTACTATGTGGATGAAAACACAGGCATGCGGACGGGCTGGTATCTGGATCCGCAGGACGGCAGATGGTATTATCTGGATCCGGCAACAGGAGAGATGCTGACGGAGTGGCAGCTGATTCCGGATTTAGGATATGTATACTTAAATCCGTATGCACCGCAGCCGACCTGGGCGTATGATGAAACATTAAAAACCTGGGTTTACATGGAGGGCGCAGGGCGTCCATACGGCTCCCTTTATATGGCTGAGTGGACACCGGACGGCTATTATGTAAATGCAGACGGTGTCTGGGAACCGGCCAGATAATCATTCATAAACCTGAAAACCTCCCAATATATTTAACAATAGGCAGCTATAGGCTATAAGTTAGATAAATTGGGAGGTTTTTTGCATGGAAGAAAAATTGGATGCCAGACCTCACAAGCTGGAGCTTCTGAACCGGGAAAAGGGGAGTGTGACGGGGATCCAGGATGTGGTGTCATTTGATGAGAACCAGATGATTCTCGATACAAACATGGGGCTTCTGACGGTGCGTGGGAAGGCGCTGCATGTGAGCCGTCTGACGTTGGAAAAGGGCGAAGTGGATATTGAGGGCGAGTTTGAAAGCTTTTCGTATTCCTGCAACGAGTCCCACCGGAAATCGCAGGAGTCGTTCTTTGGACGGCTGTTCCGTTAGGCGGTGGCGGATGAGCGGGACGGTGAGAGGGGAAATATGGCTGCTTGGCGGCAGTGTGTGTACGGGGATCGCGCTGATGATGATGTATGACGGGCTTAGGATCTTCCGGTGGCTGGTACGGCACAGCTCATTTTGGACAGGCATGGAGGATGCGGCGTATTGGCTCTTTGCCAGCTTTGCGACGTTCCGGCTTTTGTTCGGGCAGAATGACGGAGTCTTGCGCGGCTATGCGGTGGCGGGCGTGCTCGGCGGCATGGTGTTTTATGACCGGACGGGCAGCCGTCTTTTGTTTGCGGTATTGAAAAAATGCAGCGGATGGATTAAAATGAAAAGAAGAGGCAAAAAAAGCCAGAAGACCGGAAAGAAACGTACAACAAGGGGACAGGCAGAAAACATGGAAAGGAAGTGAGATGAGAATGCGTAGACAGATGTCGGAAGGCAGACCGGGTGGAAATGTGCGGAAAAAGAAAAAGGATAATTTAAACAACCGGATGGCGCTTGTGGGCGTTACGATGGTAGTGCTGAGTCTGGCGGTTGCCGTGCACATCAAGGGCATCGATCTCAAGGAAAAGGATAGGAGTTATTCAATTCGTGAGGAAAATCTGGAGGCACAGGTTGCGAAAGAAGAAGAACGTGCCAAACAGCTTGAGGAATACCGCGTATACGTGCAGACCAAGCAGTATATCGAGAAGGTAGCGAAGGAGAAGCTGGGACTTGTAAACCGCAATGAGATCCTGCTCAAACCGTCCAATTCGAATTAGGCTTGCGGTGCATCATAGAATGTCCGGGGCATGCCACACAGGGGAGCGGCATTCCTGGATGTGTCGGAAAATGTCGAAGTTTTCCCTGATTTTGCTCCGTCCGTTTGACAAATATTTCCCTCCAGCCTGTATATAATGGCGTTATACAGGTTAGGAGGGATTTTTGTGCTTAAACGGAGAACTTTACATAGAGATATGGCGGATGTCAACGTCTACACGGCAAGACGTTTAAAGAGCATGGCACTGTCACTGGGTGGTCTGGCGCAGGCGTTTGCGGATGAGATCGGCGGGCAGGGGCATCTGACGAAGGAGGACGGACTGGCGGCAATGCAGACGGCGGCGTCGGCGGTATGCGGCGATTGTACACGGTGCAACCTGTATTATGGCAACCGCCGGGACGACAGTTATTATCTCTATTATCTGCTTCGGACGTTCGAGCAGAAAGGGAAAATCGACCTGGAGGACATGCCGCGCCTGTTTCATGAGATTTGTTCCCAGAGAGAGGCATATTTGCGGGAATTGAACCGGAGCCTCGGCCGGGCGACGATGAATCTGGGGTGGAAAAACCGTTTTCTGGAAAGCCGGGATGCGGTGATCGTCCAGTTCCGGGAGCTGGCGGCGATTTTGGAGGAATTTTCCAACCAGATGGAGCAGGCGTCGGATGTGACGGCATCCTGGGAGGAGATGCTTTCGGGGATACTTCGCAGAAGCCATCTGCGCGTGGACAACATGCTGGTGCTTCAATATGAAAATCAGCAGAAGGAGGCGTTTCTCACACTCCGCAGCGTCAACGGGCGATGCATGACGGCGCGGGATGTGGCGGAACTTCTGGGACGCGCGATCGCCGGAAGCCACTGGAGTGTGGCGAAAGACAGCAAAAGCCTGATCACCCGCAATGCGGCGACCTTCCGTTTTGTGGAAGAAGGTAAATACCGGATGGTGTACGGCATGGCGTGCAGCCCCAGGGAGGGTGAACCGATTTCAGGCGATACGTGTACGGTGCAGACCGGGCTTCCTGGACAGGTGATTATGAGCCTGTCGGACGGCATGGGAAGCGGCAGAAGCGCCAGTGAGGACAGCGAGAAGGTCATTGAGCTGACCCAGCGCCTGCTGGAGACGGGATTTTCGGCACGATCGGCGCTCAAATTGGTAAATACGGTGCTTTTGCTGGCGGGCACGGAGCAGAATCCGGCAACAATCGATCTATGTTGTATCGATCTGGGGACAGGTGTGCTGGAAGCGATGAAGCTGGGCGCGGTGCCGACCTTTATTTTGGGGCGTGAGGGTGTTGAGTTTCTGGAAGCAGGCGGGCTGCCGATGGGAATTGTACAGAACGCGGAGCCGGTTCTGATGTCGCGGAAAATGTGGGACGGCGAGAAAATCATTATGATAAGCGACGGCATTCTCGAAGCGATGCCGGGGGAACACAAGGAAGAGACGTTCATGGAATTTGTATCAAACCTTTCCGGCGGCAACCCGCAGGAACTGGCAGAACAGATCCTGGCGTTTGCGTCCGGGCTTTCGGACGGGGGTGTGGTGGATGACTGCACCGTGTTGGTCGGGACGGTGCTGGAACGTGGGTAGTTACTGGGCACGTATGCGTGAACAGTAACGTAGAATCTGGCAGGTTGAGAAATAGGGGGAGATCCGTTATACTGTGAAGGTACTGAACAGTTATGAGTGGATTTATTTTTAAGAGGGATAAAAAGAAATATAAAAGAATGCAGAAACAAACAGAAATTTATATGAAACAAAATCATATGACCAGGCCGGGGGATGGCGTTCTGGTCGGTTTATCCGGGGGAGCGGATTCCGTCGGTCTTTTGCTGGTGCTCTGGAAGCTGCGGGAGACGTTTCAGATTTCCCTGCGGGCGCTCCATGTCCATCACGGGCTGCGCGGCGCGGAGGCGGATCGGGACGCGGCATTTTCACGGATGCTGTGTGAACGGCTGGAAATTCCTTTTTATGAGTTCCGCATCGATGCGGCAAAAGAGGCGCTTGACCGGAAATGTTCCATCGAGGAGGCGGGACGACTGGCACGGTACCGCCTGTATGAGGAGACGGCGCGGGCGTGGGAGGAAGAGATTCGGCGGGTTCACATCGCCACCGCCCACCATGCGGATGATAATGCGGAAACGGTTCTTTTTAACCTGTTCCGCGGAAGCGGTCTGACCGGGCTTTCCGGCATTGCTCCGGTGCGGGGGCGCATCATCCGTCCTCTTCTCTGGGCGCAGCGGAGTGAGATTCAGGCATGGCTTTTGCAGCAGGGACAGGACTGGGTCGAGGACTCGACGAACCAGGAGAGTGAATACAGCCGCAACTGGCTTCGGAATGAACTGCTTCCGGCGGTAAAAGAGCGCCTGAATGCACAGGCAGTCCGTCATATCGACCAGGCGAGCAGACGCATCCGGCAGGCAGATGCCTATCTGGAAGAGGTGGCAGAAGAATGGCTTCAAAAGCATGCACCGGACGGAAAAGCGGATGCAGGAGCGCTGGCAGAACAGGCGGAGATTGTGCAGGGTTATATCGTGCGGCGGTTGTTTTTAAAGAGCAAAATGCCGCTCCGGGACGTGACGGAGACGCATGTGCAGGCGGTGCGGGAACTTCTGCATCAGGGAACCGGAAAGAGTATTTCGCTGCCGCATGGGTTCCGGGCGGTGAATGTATATGGATTTCTTGAAGTGCGCCCGCTTAGTCATCCAGGGGAAAGAAAAGAGGTTTTGCTTCCGGGCAGCCAGGATGAGAATCTTTTGCAGATGCATATTTTCCCCTGTGAAAATGGGGATGAATTTCCGAAAAACCAGTATACGAAATGGTTTGACTATGATAAAATAAAAGGTACCTTATCGCTGAGACACCGGCAGCCGGGGGACTACCTGACACTGCCGTCCGGTGGTCGGAAAACACTGAAATCCTGGATGATTGATGAGAAAATTCCGAGACAGGAGCGGGAGCAAATCTGGCTTCTGGCGGAAGAAAAACATATCCTGTGGATAGTGGGGCACCGGATCAGCGCATATTATAAGATAACAGAACAGACAAAAACCATCCTTGAGGTGGAATTTAACGGAGGAAAAAGCAGTGGCTGATAAGATTCGTGTATTATTAACGGAAGAAGAAGTAAACAAGAAGATCAGTGAGGTGGCAGCACAGATCAACAAAGATTATGAGGGAAAGGAAGTCCACCTGATCTGTATCTTAAAGGGCGGCGTATTCTTTACCTGCGAACTGGCAAAACGCCTGACTATTCCGGTTTCCCTGGATTTCATGTCCGTATCCAGCTACGGTTCCGACACCAAGTCAAGCGGTGTGGTAAAGATTATCAAGGATCTGGACGAGCCGCTGGAGGGCAAGAATGTCATCATCGTGGAGGACATCATCGATTCCGGACGCACCCTGGCATATCTGATCGAGGTATTAAAACAGAGAAATCCGAAAAATATCGAGCTGTGCACCCTGCTTGATAAGCCGGAGCGCCGCGTGAAAAAACAGGTTCAGGTTAAATATACCTGCTTTACAATCCCGGATGAGTTTGTCGTAGGTTACGGCCTGGATTACGATCAGAAATACCGCAACCTGCCGTACATCGGTGTTGTGGAAGTATAAGGAGGAAGCCAGTTGAAACAACGTCAGTCGATGGGAGGCGTGGGGCTTCTGATCCTCATGCTGCTCGTTATCATGTTTTTCTCGTTGAAAGTCCCTGGAATGGCGACGGAGCGGGAATTAAGCTATCCGGAGTTCATGGTATATCTGGAGAATAAGACCGTAGAGAGCGCACAGATCCGCCCGAACCGCGAGGTGCCGACCGGTGAGGTTGTTTTTGAGACAACCTCCGGCGACCGGGAGGAATTCAATGTGCTGGATGTGAAGGAAGTAGAGATGGCGCTGCGCAAGGCGGGGGTTCCGTACACGACCACCAGCGTCCGCCAGGATAGCTATTTTATGACGGTGATCTTGCCGATCGCTTTGTCCGCAGGCGTCCTGATCTTCCTGTTTATGTTTATCAATTCCCGTTCCGGCGGCGGGGCAAATGCCAAGATGATGAATTTTGGACGCAGCCGTGCCCGGATGGTATCGACCAGCAAGGTCAACTTTACCAAAGTTGCCGGTCTGGAAGAGGAGAAAGAGGAACTGGAGGAGATCGTAGATTTCCTGAAAAATCCGCAGAAATACACCGGCGTCGGGGCGCGCATCCCGAAGGGCGTGATCTTAGTCGGACCTCCAGGAACCGGTAAAACCCTGCTTGCCAAAGCGGTGGCGGGTGAGGCAGGCGTTCCGTTCTTCTCGATTTCCGGTTCGGATTTTGTTGAAATGTTCGTCGGTGTCGGCGCATCCCGTGTCCGCGACTTGTTTGAGGAAGCCAAGAAAAATGCCCCGTGTATTGTCTTTATCGATGAGATCGATGCGGTTGCCAGACAGCGTGGTACCGGCATGGGCGGCGGTCACGACGAGCGAGAGCAGACGCTCAACCAGCTCCTGGTTGAGATGGATGGTTTCGGAGTCAATGAGGGCATCATCGTCATGGCGGCGACGAACCGCGTGGATATTCTCGACCCGGCGATTCTGCGGCCGGGCAGATTTGACCGAAAGGTGGCAGTCGGACGACCGGACGTCAAGGGTCGCGAGGAGATTCTCGGCGTCCATACGAAGGAAAAACCGCTGGGCGAGGATGTGGATTTACACCGCATCGCGCAGACAACCGCTGGATTTACCGGAGCCGATCTGGAAAACCTGATGAATGAGGCGGCGATCAATACCGCAAAAGAGGGACGTAAGTTCCTGACCCAGACGGATATTGAGAAAGCCTTTATTAAAGTGGGAATCGGTGCTGAGAAGCGCAGCAAGGTGATTTCCGAGAAAGATAAGAAGATTACCGCATACCATGAGGCGGGTCATGCGATTCTGTTCCATGTCCTCCCGGATGTGGGACCGGTTCACACCGTTTCGATCATTCCGACCGGTGTCGGTGCGGCAGGCTATACGATGCCGCTTCCGGAGCAGGATGAGCTTCATATGACGAAGGGCAGAATGCTTCAAAATATCATGGTTTCGCTGGGCGGACGAATCGCCGAGGAGATTATCTTTGACGACATCACGACCGGCGCCTCCCAGGATATCAAGCAGGCGACCTCGATGGCGCGCGCGATGGTAACCGAGTACGGTATGTCAGAAAAACTGGGCATGATCAACTACGGTGGAGACAACAACGAGGTCTTTATTGGCCGCGACCTGGCGCATACGAGAACCTACAGCGAGGAAGTGGCGAGCGAGATCGACAGCGAGGTAAAACGCATCATCGACGAATGCTATGCCAAGGCAAAACAGATCATTCTCGATCACGAGGATGTCCTTCATTCCTGCTGTGCCCTGCTGATGGAGAAAGAGAAGATCGGTCAGGCTGAGTTTGAAGCGCTGTTCCAGGATGGAGAAAAGCCGTCAGGGGAAGCTGAAACTCCGGTGACAGAAGCATAAAAAGTTGAAAGCATGAAACAGGTCTGCAAATAAGCCTGAAAAAAGGTGCCAGTCAGCTGCCAGAATGTGCGGGAGACATCCCGGACAGCCATCGGATAGATGGAAATGGCAGTGGTGGCACCTTCTTTTATGCAAATTTCAGGCGGATTTTGCTGGACATTTCGGGAGAGAGTGTTGATTTGCACAAAAAAGAAATCGAAATAAAATGATGTTTGTGCACACTTATTTCCGCTCCTATGCTATTATAATAGACGTAACCCCCCCAATACATTATATAGTTTTTGCTACACCCCATAAAACGAAATACCTTCTCCTAAAAAGGTCAGCTACCCCGCTGACCTTTTTTATTTCATAGGAAATTACGTCCTATGAAACAAAAAACGCTCCGCGAGGATGCACACTCGCGCGAAGCAGAAACATGTCGCAAGCGACCGCGCGAGACGCCCGAATGTGCCAAGGCACATTCTTTTTTATTACCTAAAATTAGGGGTGTGAAAATAACTTGTGTAATTTTGGGAAATCCTGTAAAATATGGGCAGAAAATAACATGATTGTGAAAGCGGTGAAACCGCTGGAAAGGGAAACAGATGGAGCAGATCAATCGCGACGCGCTATTTTGCGACGAGACAGAGGATTACCGTTGTCCTTCGGAGGCAGATGCGGGTGAAGTCGTTACATTTTATTTCAGAACAGAGAAAAATGGAGCAGATGCGGTTGTACTGCTGGAATGTGACCCGGAGACCGGGGCGCTTTTGCAGGAGTGGCAGATGAAACGGCTTTCGTGGGAGTGCTGTGCTGGCAGCGTTGGGAACGGTACAGATACAAATCGAGGCATAGATGGTAGCGGTATGGCTGACAAGTCAGACAGCCGTTTTGATTACTACAGCTGTGCGCTGACTCTGGGAGCGAAAACATTTTCGTATGTATTTCAGGTGACCTGGGGCGAGAACGTTTGTCTTTACAACCGGATCGGGCTGACAGAGGATGCGGCGGCGCACCCGTTCCGCCTGATTCCGGGATTTCATGTGCCGGAGTGGAGCAAGGGCGCGCTGATGTATCAGATCTATGTGGATCGGTTCTGCAACGGCGATCCTACAAACGATACGGAAACCAATGAATATATTTATCTGAAAAAGCCGGTCACCCGGGTGACAGACTGGAAGGAACCGATCAGTACACTCGATGTGGGACGGTTTTACGGCGGTGATCTGCAGGGTGTTTTAGATAAACTTGATTATTTAAAGAGTCTCAAGATAGAAGCAATCTACTTAAATCCGGTATTTGTATCACCGTCGAACCATAAGTATGACTGTCAGGACTACGACCATATCGATCCGCATTATGGAGTGATTCTGGAGGACGCAGACGGGCTGGTGTGCCCGGAAGATACGGACAATGACCGCGCACATAAATATATGACGCGGACGGCGGATGAGCAGAACCTGGAGGCGAGCGATGCCTTTTTTGCCCGCCTGATTGAGGAAGCACACAAGCGGGGAATCCGGGTGCTGGTGGACGGTGTGTTCAACCATTGTGGTTCTTTCAATAAATGGCTGGATGCGGAACTTCTGTACCAGCACGCGGGCGGCTATCCGCAGGGGGCATATGTCTCGGCAGACAGCCCGTATCGCTATTTTTTCCAGTTCCACAATGAAAATGCCTGGCCGTTTAATGACAGCTACGACGGCTGGTGGGGACACGCGACGCTTCCGAAGCTCAATTACGAAGAATCGCCGGAATTGTACCAGTACATTCTGGGGATTGCGAAAAAATGGGTGTCGGCGCCGTTTGGAGCAGATGGTTGGCGGCTGGATGTGGCGGCAGATCTGGGTCGGAGCGCCGGGATGAACCATCAGTTCTGGCGTGATTTCCGCGCGGCAGTCAAGGAGGCAAATCCAGAGGCGGTCATGATCGCGGAACATTATGGCAGCCCGTATGACTGGCTGAAGGGCGATCAGTGGGATACGGTCATGAATTATGATGCGTTTATGGAGCCGCTGTCATGGTTTTTGACCGGGATGGAGAAGCACAGTGACGAAGAAAATCCGGCGCTGTTTGGGGATGGATGCGCCTTTTTTGAGGCGATGCGCTACCATATGAGTGAAATGCCGACGGCTTCCGTGCAGTGTGCGATGAACGAGCTGTCCAACCACGATCACTCCCGCTTTATGACGCGGACAAACCGCCGGGTGGGTCGTCTTGCGTCGGCAGGTGCAAAAGCAGCGGAGGAAGGCATCAGCTATGGCATTTTCCGCCAGGGTGTTGTCATGCAGATGACCTGGCCGGGCGCACCGACGATCTATTACGGTGACGAAGCGGGCGTCTGTGGATGGACCGATCCGGACAGCCGCCGGACGTACCCGTGGGGCGGGGAAAACCTGGAGCTGATCGAGTTCCACCGCTACATGAGCGGCATCCGGAAACGCTGTCCGGCATTTAGAAATGGTTCCCTGAAAGCGCTGGCGGCGGGAGATGGCTATATTGCCTATGGACGTTTTCAGAGTGCTCAGAGAGCTGGCGGCGCGTGCTGCGGAGTGACGGCGGCCAATACAGGTGATGACTGGCTGACGCTCAAGATTCCGGTCTGGCAGATCGGGGCGCGCGACGGGGCGGTTCTGCGCCGGGAAATGATGACCTATGAGGACGGTTACAACGCCGGACAGGTTGAACATGAGGTAAAGGACGGCTATATCGAGGTGAAAATCCCACCGGTCGGAAGTATCGTTTTGACGGGAAATGATACGGCATTGTAGGAAATGCGGCTTCGACAAGATATATGATTTCTGGCAGTTGAACGAGAAGAATCAAAAGCAGGAAAAAATGGAAATAAAAATATTAAATAAAATATATAAAAACACTTGCTTTTTTGAGACAGCCATGTTATAATCTTCAACTGTCAGAGCAATTTTGGATGGGTTCCCGAGTGGCCAAAGGGGGCAGACTGTAAATCTGTTGCGTCTCGCTTCGGTGGTTCGAATCCACCTCCATCCATTTGGCTTTGTGCCAGTCATGAGTAATCATGATGCCGGCGTGGCGGAACTGGCAGACGCACAGGACTTAAAATCCTGCGAGGGTTAAACTTCGTACCGGTTCGATTCCGGTCGCCGGCAGTATCGGGAACAGTTTTTAACTGTTCCCGATTTTGCGTTATACGGACGTATTTGCAGCGTTGGTTTATATCAGGATATAGAAATCCTGTCATAAACCGGCGCTTCTTTTGCATATAATACAAAGCAAAGGAGTGAAAACATGTCTGTATATCATCGGTTAATATCATATATCTATGCATACGAGGGCGGAATCAAAGGGAAAAATACGGGATTTGCGAAATTGGAGACGCGGGGAACTTCCTGTCGGATTCAGGTCAGCGTCCGCCGTGTCTTTGCGGGCGGCAGCCCGATCGGCGTATATCTTCTGGCAGGGCAGGAGGAGATCCGTATCGGCACCCTGTTTGTCCGTGGCGGAAATGGGGAGTTTCGTGCCGTCGTCAATTGTGAAAATATTGAAGGAAGCGGCTGCAATATGGAAGAGTGCTGTGGTCTGACTCTTCATGAGACGGACAGCGCATGGCGTGCCTATACGACGATCTGGGAAGATGCTGTCGCGCATGCGGCAGAGGTTGAGCTGGCGGATGTGACTGCTGAGAAAGTGCGGGAGCAGGAAGCGGAGAAGGAAGAGGCAACGCGGAAACTGGCAGAGAATGTATCTGGGGAAGTGAACAGCGCGTCTGTAGGGAAAGAAAAATTGGATGAGGCGTCAGAACTTACCCGGTCGGGAGAAATGGAGAGTCAGGACACATCCACGGAGACAGAGAAGAAAGAAGCTGTGAATATAAACGAAACGGACTTCGGAATCAGCCAGCCCCAGCCAGAAAAGCTGGAGGATTCAAACCTGGAGATTTTCGAGGACACGGAAACCATGGAAGCGGTTCCAGATATCTCAGAAACATCCGATCATCAAGAGGCAGAAATTGTTCAGGAAGCGCAAACAGAAACACCGCAGGAAAGTTTTCAGGAATCCACTCAAGAAGTGCAAACGGAGACACCGAAGGAAAGTTTTCAGGAATCCTATCAGGAAGCACAGACAGAAGCACGGCGGAAAGATTCTCAAGAATCCACCCGGGAGGTCCGGAAAGAGGCGCTTCCAGATTCTCCACCAGACCATCAAGAAGCATTTCAGCCAGGCTCTCAAAATCAAAAACAACCGCAACCAGATTCTTCCAAGGAATTTCCCAAAGAAGATCCCGCCGAGATTCTCTGGGACCGCCTGCGCGTTACCTATCCGAAAGTAACCGCCTTCGAATGCGCCGGCGGCTGCGAGATTCTGGTAATCAAACCGCAGGATATCGGGCTTCTGCCGCGGGAAAACTGGGTGTATGGAAATAACAGCTTTCTTCTGCACGGTTATTACAACTACCGATATCTGATTCTGGCGAGACTGGGGAAACCCGGCGAACGGGGGCGCTACATTCTGGGCGTGCCGGGACATTATGGAAACAATGAAAAATATATGGCGGCGATGTTCGGCTTTGACCGCTTTGTCCGTTCCACCCGCCAGCCGCCGCGCGACAGCCGGTTCGGGTATTGGTATACGGATTTGAATTTTACATAAAAGCCGGTCGATCCTTTTAGAGAACGCTTGACAAAGGATAGCTTTTCTGGGTAGGATGGACACGGGTCAAATGTTTTCAGGTGTTTGGTTGGCAGCGGAGCAAACTTGCCGGGAAACTGGGATAAGGATGTCTGTTGTTGGAAGCGGATAAATTTAAACGGAGGAAAAAGATAGAAATATATAAAACAAGAAAGAGGAAAAAACAGTGGCAGCAAAATTGACACGGGAAGAGAAATATATGAAAGCGGCGATCCGCGAGGCGAAGAAAGCCTGGGCGCTCGGAGAAGTGCCGATCGGCTGCGTGATCGTGTATGAGGACAAAATCATCGGCAGGGGTTACAACCGCCGGATGGTCGATCATAGCGCGCTGGCACATGCGGAGATCGCGGCAATCAAAAAAGCGTGCAAGCGCATGGGCGACTGGCGCCTGGAAGAATGCGAGCTGTACGTGACGCTGGAACCGTGCCCGATGTGTGCAGGGGCGATCGTGCAGGCGCGGATTCCAAAAGTTTACATCGGTTCCATGAACCCGAAAGCCGGTTGCGCCGGTTCGGTACTGAATCTTCTGGATGAAAAAGGATTCAATCATCAGGTGGAGACAGAAGAAGGACTTTTGGGCGAGGAATGTTCGATGATGTTGAAAGAATTTTTCAAAGAATTGCGTGAAAAGAGAAAAAAGAAGAAAGAAGAAAAAGCTGGTGAATGATTTCCACCAGCTTTTTGCATTCCATATTTCCCATTCAAACCGAAAAATACAGTCCTTATTTGATTACGTGGATCCAGCCCTCCGGAGCTTTGATGTGACCCATCTGGATGCCGGTCAGTGTCTCGTAGAGTTTCTGGGTAACCGGACCCATCTTCTCCATACCTGCCGGGAAACAGATTTCCTTGCCGTGGTCAACGATCTTGCCAACCGGGGAGATAACAGCTGCGGTACCGCACAGACCGCACTCTGCGAAATCTTTTACTTCGTCTAAGTATACTTCACGCTCTTCGGTCTCCATGCCAAGGTAATCTCTTGCAACCTGCAGGATAGAACGGCGTGTGATAGACGGAAGGATGCTGTTGGACTTCGGAGTTACCAGCTTGCCGTCTTTGGTGATAAAGATAACGTTTGCGCCGCCGGTCTCCTCGATCTTGGTACGTGTCTGCGGATCCAGGTAGATGTTCTCATCGAAACCGTTCTTATGAGCATCGACGATCGCATGCAGGCTCATCGCGTAGTTTAATCCGGCTTTGATGTGACCGGTTCCGTGAGGTGCTGCACGGTCGAAATCGCTGACGCGGATGGTAATCGGTTTAGCGCCGCCCTTGAAGTACGGGCCAACCGGTGTACAGAATACGCGGAACTGATAGATGTTTGCCGGTTTAACGCCGATGATGGAATCATAACCGAACATATACGGGCGGATGTACAGGGTTGCACCGGAACCATACGGCGGTACGAATGCTGCGTTGGCTTCTACTACTTTTGTGATGGCGTCTACGAAGCGCTCCTTCGGGAATGGCGGCATTTCAAGACCTTTTGCGGAATTCTCCATACGCTCACCGTTTAAGTCAGGACGGAACGTAACGATATGGCCGTCCTCGGTCGTATACGCTTTCAGACCCTCGAAGCAGGTCTGTGCATACTGCAGAACACAGGCACATTCATTCAGGGTAATATTCGGGTCGGAGGTAAGGGCGCCTTCGTCCCAAGAACCATTCTGGTACATGGAAACATAGCGGTAATCCGTTGGCATATAGCCGAAACCGATGTTGCTCCAGTCGATATTTTTCTTTTCCATAATCGTTGCTCCAATCTTACAGAATTTTATGATTTAGTAACTGTTTGACTTTTTGCAGTCGCTAGATTTATACCTATTATAATGATTTCTTTCTTCTGTTGCAAGATTCTGGGATAAAAAATGATAAAAAAACAATAAAATGTATTCTTGTGTATTTTTATACAATGCTTGTTAGTCAAGCTCCGGCTTGACAAAACGGCGGCTGCCATGTATACTAAACAGGCTGACGGTCTGCAGGTCATTCCGTCATATAAGATCAAGTCATAAAGTTTCCGCACAGCCGGGGAGTTAGCGGTGCCCTGTACCTGCAATCCGCTATAGCAGGGGTGTTGTCCGACCGAGGGCGTTTTTACTGTGGGGCTGCCCCTGAAAAGTGGCGTTGAAGTCTGGGTCTTGCGCAACAGAAATCTGTGAACCGTGTCAGGGCAGGAATGCAGCAGCACTAAGCAGAAGCTTCTGTGTGCCGCAAGGCAGCCTGGACCGAGTTAACTGTCAGGGTAACGTCCATGGCATACGTTCGAAGCCGGGCGTGCGGATTTTTTTATTTCATAGGAAATTGCTTCCTATGAAATAAAAAATAGAAAATAATAGATACAGAAACAAGCATTTTTGCAGGTGTGTGAATATAGCCGGGATATGTGGAATTTGATTTGCCAAGGGGTAGGAATACCGTGCCGGAGCAGATTAAAAGCGCGTATCCCGGTATTTTTATGTCTATGATATTTGTAAGGAATTTTTTCTTGCCCGCGGGATATGATTGTATTATAATTACAAAATGGGTGTAGTTTATCCTGATATGGGGGTTGTTGGAAACTTAGAATAAGGGTAACTGTGAAGGTACTGGACGGTTATGAAGAAAGGGAAAGCGCTCATGAGAAGAATCGGTATGTTAACCAGCGGCGGCGACTGCCAGAGCTTAAATGCGACGATGCGAGGCGTGGCAAAATCGCTGTACAAGATGTTCGATGACATAGAGATAGTTGGATTTGAAGACGGCTATAAAGGTCTTATGTATGCAGACTACCGGATTATGAAACAGTCGGATTTTTCCGGGATTCTGACACGCGGAGGTACGATTCTGGGAACTTCCAGACAGCCTTTCAAGCTGATGCGGACGCCGGACGAGAACGGTCTGGATAAAGTGGAAGCGATGAAACACACCTATTACAAGCTGAAACTGGAATGCCTCGTCATTTTAGGCGGCAACGGCAGCCAGAAGACGGCAAATCTGCTGCGGGAGGAAGGACTCAATATCGTTTCTCTTCCGAAGACCATAGACAACGATCTCTGGGGCAGCGATCTTACGTTTGGATTCCATAGTGCGGTTGATGTAGCGACCAATGCCATCGACTGTATTCATACGACGGCGGCGTCTCATGGCAGAGTCTTCATCGTGGAGATCATGGGCCACAAGGTGGGATGGCTGGCGCTCTATGCAGGCATCGCGGGCGGAGCTGACATCATTCTCCTGCCGGAGATCCCGTATGATATTGATGTGGTGGTAAATGCGATCCGCAGCCGTACTAAAAATGGCAAGAATTTCACGATTCTGGCGGTCGCAGAGGGCGCGATTTCCAAGGAAAATGCAGCCCTGACCAAAAAAGAATTAAAAGAAAAGAAGAAAAATGGACCGGTTTATCCGTCGGTCGCTTACGAGCTGGGCGCCCAGATTTCCGAGCGGACGGGACAGGAGATCCGTGTGACGGTTCCGGGGCATATGCAGCGCGGAGGCGAGCCATGCCCGTATGACCGTGTGATTGCGACGCGCCTCGGCGCGGAGGCAGCAGAGATGATCCGCCGCAAAGAATACGGCTATATGGTCGCTTTAAACAACAATAAGATTGAAAAAATTCCGCTCGCGGACATTGCCGGTAAATTAAAGATGGTCGATCCGAAGAGCGATATTATCCGGGAAGCTAAGGATGTAGGCATCAGCTTCGGCGACGAATAGTAAGGAAGTAGTGGTTTATGTCATATACAGCACTGTACAGAAAATGGCGTCCGACGTCCTTTGAAGAGGTCCGGGGTCAGGACCATATCGTAAAGACCCTGAAAAATCAGATCAACTCCGGGCGGATCGGGCACGCGTACCTCTTCTGCGGGACGCGCGGAACCGGTAAGACGAGTATTGCCAAGATCTTTGCACGGGCAGTCAACTGTGAACATCCGGTGGACGGCAGCCCCTGCGGCGAGTGCAGTATGTGCCGCCAGATTGCGGAAGGAGCTTCCCTCAATGTGGTGGAGATCGATGCGGCATCCAACAATGGTGTGGAAAATATCCGTGATATCCGGGAGCAGGTGCAGTACCCGCCGACGGATGGGCGCTACCGCGTCTACATCATTGACGAGGTTCATATGCTTTCGATCGGCGCGTTCAATGCGCTCTTAAAGACGCTGGAAGAACCGCCGTCCTACGTTATATTTATCTTGGCGACGACGGAGGTCCACAAGATCCCGATCACGATCCTGTCCCGGTGCCAGAGATATGATTTCAAGCGGATCTCGATCGATACCATCGCGGGACGGCTGGCGGAGCTGACGCAGGCGGAGCAGATCGATGTAGACGATCGGGCACTTAGGTATGTGGCACGTGCGGCGGATGGCTCGATGCGAGATGCGTTAAGTCTTCTCGATCAGTGCGTGGCGTTCCATTTCGGGGAAAAGCTGACGTATGACAATGTGCTCGAGGTGTTGGGCGCGGTCGATAACCGCGTGTTCAGCAAGCTGTTTCAGGCGGTGCTTGCAAGTGATACGAAGGCGTGCATCCGTGAGATTGAGGAAATGATCATCCAGGGGCGCGATCTTTCGCAGCTTGTCAACGATTTCGTCTGGTATATGCGAAATCTCCTGATTGCCAAGACGACCGACGAACCGGGCGATATGCTCGATATGTCGGAGGAAAATCTGGCAGTTTTAAAGGAAGAGGCGGCAGGCGTTGATACGGAAACGCTGATGCGTTACATCCGTATTTTCTCGGAACTTTCCGGGCAGCTGCGCTACGCGTCACAGAAGCGGATTCTGGTGGAGATTGCCTTTATCAAGCTGACGACGCCGTCGATGGAACAGAATCTTGATTCCATTTTACAGCGGATTACGCTATTAGAGCAGAAAATGCAGGAAATGCCGGACAATCTACAGAAACTGGCGTCCCTTGCACCGGCAGCGGGGCAGGCGGCATCCTCCAAAACGGCTGTGGTGGAAACGCCGCCTGAGCCGAAGAAGGTATCCCTTCCACCGGCACAGTACGAAGATCTGATGCTGATGCGGAAAGAATGGGGACGGATTGCGTCCCTGAGCCAGCTTGTGGGTTCGATTAGACTCAGTCTTCCCAAGACAAGTGTAGAACCGGCGGGCGAAGGCTGCCTTTGCATTGTGTGTACAGATGAAAATACGTTTGGAATTATCAATCGGGAGCCTGAGCTTAAGAATTTGCAGGAAGTAGTGCAAGAAAAATACAAAAAGACTCTGCAATTTAAAGTCCGTTTAGAATCATCTGCTGTGCCGCAAAGAACGGTTTATGTCAGTGATGAGGATTTAAAGAACGCAATCCATACCGATGTGATTGTCGAAGAGGATGATCCTGTGTAGTGGAGCTTGCCAAAGATGAGCCTTGTTTTGTAATGCAAGAAGCTGTGATTAAATGCAGATAAATGATATTAGTGGGTTTATATGATATATAGAACCGGCTGCAATCGGCAGCCAGTCTGAATATAAATAAAAAGAAGTGAAAGAGAGGAATGACACCATGGCAAAACGTGGCGGTTTCCCAGGCGGTATGCCGGGCAATATGAACAATTTAATGAAGCAGGCGCAGAGAATGCAGCGCCAGATGGAAGAGAAGCAGAGAGAGCTGGAGGAGAAGCAGTACAGCGCATCCGCGGGCGGCGGCGCTGTAACCGTGACCGTATCTGGTAAAAAAGAGGTTCTTTCCGTGAAACTGTCTGAGGAAGTAGTGGATCCGGATGATATCGAGATGTTAGAGGATCTGATCGTGGCGGCGACCAACGAGGCATTCCGTCAGGCGGAAGAGGACAGCAGCCAGATGATGTCCCAGTTGACCGGTGGCCTTGGCGGTCTGGGAGGCGGATTCCCGTTTTAAGCGATGGATTATTACAGTAGCCAGATTAGCAAGCTAATCGAAGAATTGTCAAAACTTCCCGGAATCGGAAGTAAATCGGCGCAGCGTCTTGCATTTCATATCATCAATATGCCGGAAGAACAGGTCAGGCACTTGTCCGGCGCGATTCTGGAAGCCAAGCAGAATGTGCGTTATTGCAAGGAGTGCTGCACATTGACTGATAAGGAACTGTGCCCGATCTGCAGCAGCGACCGGCGTGATCATGAGACGATCATGGTGGTGGAAAATACGCGCGATCTGGCGGCATATGAGAAGACAGGAAAATACAACGGGGTCTATCATGTGCTGCATGGGGCGATCTCCCCGATGCTGGGGATCGGGCCGGGCGACATCCGGCTCAAGGAGCTGATGACTCGCTTGCAGAAAGAGGAGGTTCGTGAGGTCATTATCGCAACCAACTCAAGCCTGGAGGGCGAGACGACCGCGATGTATTTGAGCAAGCTGATTAAGCCGACAGGGATCCGGGTGACGCGAATCGCCAGCGGCGTTCCGGTCGGGGGCGACTTGGAATATATTGATGAGGTAACGCTTCTGCGCGCGCTGGATGGGCGTACAGAGCTGTAGCCGGTGAGCAAATAAAACGTTACTGGGCACGTATGCGTGAACAGTAACAATAAAACTTCTGCCGCGGCAGGAAGTTAGGAGATGCATAAGATGGATAAATACGAGTTTAACATCAAGGTAGAGCAGATTAAGAAACTGGTTAACAAGGGAGATTTCGAGACGGCGATGAAGATCGCCGATACCATCGACTGGCGTCGTGTACGCAGCACCAGCCTGCTTACGATGATTTCCCAGATTTATGAGAAAAATGCAGAGTATCAGGATGCCAAGGATATTTTATTGCTGGCATATGAGAGAGCGCCGCTTGGAAAGGGGCTTTTATATAAGCTGACCGACCTTGCACTGCGTGAAAATAATATTCAGGAGGCAGAGGCATATTACCGGGAGTTCTGTGAGCTGTCCGGCGATGACCCGCGCCAGTACCTGCTTCGTTTCCTGATTCTGGAGGCGAAGGATGCGCCGTTAGAGCAGCAGATCAATTCTCTGGAGAGATATTGTCAGGAAGAGCTGGATGAGAAATGGCTGTACCACCTGGCAGAGCTTTATCATCAGGCGAACCAGGCGGACGACTGTGTGCGGATCTGCGACAAGATCATGCTGATGTTCGGTCTTGGCAAATATGTGGACAAGGCAATGGAACTGAAACTTCAGTATGCGCCGCTGACGAAATATCAGATGGATCTGGTGGAAAACCGCGAGAAGTACGAAGAAAAGCTGCGTGCGGTGGAAGAAGAGTACAAGAACGGTACATACCGCAAGCCAGAGCCGGAAGGAGAGTATCTGGATACGGATGAGCCGGAGGCAGAGCTGGACGACGAACCGGAGAACGAGCCGGAGGGACAGCCGGAGCAGGCAGAGCCAGAAGAGAAGGCTGGAAAACCGAAAGCTGAGACAAAACCGGCGGACGAGAAAGTAGAAAAGGCTGCGCTGGACGAGGATGTAGTAGCAAGCCTTCATGAAGCACAGGCGGAAGAAGCGCTGGCAAAAGAAGTGTCCAAGATCAAGCCTTACGATGAGGAAGAGGGCGCATCCGAAGGGGAGACACGTGTTTTCAGGAATCTCCGCGACCTGGAACCGGCAGAGGCAGAGGAAAAGAGCGAGGAAGCTCCGATTCATGAATTTGAAGAGGAAGAAGAAACCATAGTGGAAGACTGGGATTTCGAACCGGAAGAGGAAGAAGAGGAGATCAAGGAATCAAATCATCTGATGATCGAGGCGGAAGATCCGGCAGCCGGTCTTGCGATGGCACTTGATTCCCTGAAAAAGATTCACCGCGAGCTGGGAACCAAGCATCCGGTTGCCAAGATCAGCGGTGCAAACCTTTCCCATCGCGGCATCGCATCGGTGGCGGAGCGCCTGGCAGGCAAGGATCTGGTGGTCGAGCATGCAGCTGATCTGGACGATTTGACGGTGGAAGAGCTGGAAGAACTGATGACACAGGATGAAACCGGCATGGTCGTTGTTCTGATTGATACGCAGGCACGTTTAGAGCAGATGCACCGCGCATATCCGGCATTAGCAGAGCGTTTCCAGTATATCGGCTGTGAAAACCAGAAAGACGATGCAGCGAAGCTGGCACAGGCGCGCGAGGAAGAGCTGAAACGCCAGCAGGCGCAGCAGGAAGCAGAAGCAGCCAGAAAACGCCAGGCAGAGCGTGAAGCGGAGATCCGCCGTCAGGCAGAAAAAGAGGCAGAGGAAAAACGCAGACAGCAGGAAGCAGCAGCCCGCCGTGAGGAAGAAGAGCGCGCCAAGGAAGAAGCACAGGCACTGGCAGCCAAAGAGGCAGAAGAAGCGCGTAAAGCGGAGGAAGATCGCCGTCTGGCAGAGCAGCAGAGAGAAGAACTGCGCCGTCAGGAAGAGGCAAGACGCGATGACGAGCCAGAGTATGAAGACGAAGAAGATCACTACGAGAAGGACGAGTATGAGCCGGAGGATGATTATGCGCGTGGCGGCTATCGTGATGATTATAAGGACGATTACAAAGACAGCTATAAAGACGAACGCGAGGACGACGAGTATTCCAATTATCCAGAGGATGAGCCGGAAGAGAAACCGTCCAAAAAGTCCGGCGATATGGATGTTGAGGAGTTTGTTCAGTACGCCTGCAAATATGCATCGGAGATCGACTGCAGTATTTCGGGAAAGAGCATGCTGGCTCTGTACGAGCGCGCTGAGATGATGGAGGAGGACGGAGAACCGCTTACCAAGACAAGTGCCGAAGATTTGATCGAGGAAGCTGCAGATAAGGCGGAGAAGAAATCCTTCAGCGGACTGTTCTCATCGAAATATGATAAGGATGGACTTCTGATTCTGAAAGAGAAACATTTCTTTGATTAATTAAAACAATTCGAGAAATTTTAAAATTAAAACTAATTAGTAAAAGAGAGCGCTGCGGGGGAATGCTTCCCGGCAGCGTTTTCTGGTAGTGGACAGTAAAAAGAGATACGGGAGAGAAAGATGGGAACACGGTTAATAGCCCTCGATTTAGATGGGACACTGTTAAATGAAAAAATGCACGTGTCGGAAAAAACAAGACAGGTGATGGAACTGTGCGCGCAGCGGGGGATTGAGATTGTCCCGGCGACCGGGCGCGCGCTCCCGGCAGTGCCAGAGGAGGTTTTGAGCCTGCCGGGCGTCCACTATGGCATATTTACAAATGGGGCGGTCGTCCGGGATTTCGGGAAAAATACCTGGGTGTCGGAAAGCTGCCTGAGCTGGGAAGAGACGATCCGGGTGATTGAGGTGCTGCGCCGGCATCCGGTTATTTACGATATGTATGTATCGGAGGGCGGCGTCAGCGAGACGCGATTGCTGGCACAGCTGGAAGAATACGGGATACCGGAACGTGAATGCGCCTATATCCGGGCGACGCGCCGGGCAGTTACTGACATGGTGGAGTATCTGCGGGAGAAAAAATGCCCGGTGCAGAAGATGAATTTAAATTTTAAGGACCGGGAGAGCAAACAGGCAGTCCGGGCAAAGCTGGAAGCGATGCCGGAGGTTCTGGTGACCTCCTCGCTTCCGTGGAATCTGGAACTCAACGCGGCGGGCATCACAAAGGGGAGCGGGCTGCGGAATCTCTGTCAGTATCTGGGAATTGAAGCGGAGGAGACGATGGCATTTGGAGACGGCGAAAACGACTGGCCCATGCTGGAGGCAGCAGGAGTCGGCGTGGCGATGGAAAATGGCGCCCCATTTTTAAAGGAACGCGCAGACCGGATTGCCGCTTCGAACCGGGAAGAGGGCGTAGCGGAGGCGATCAGACAATGGGTGCTTATATAAAAGAAAACTGGCTGTTCGTGGTGGTGGCAGTCTATCTGGTTTCCATGGTACTGTACGGGCATTACCGCGGATTCGTCCGCCTGGCAGTCTCAGCCGTTTCCCTGGTGCTGTCGCTGGGGGTGGTTCATTTTGGTGCGCCGTCTGTCGCGAATCTGCTTCGCAGCAATGAGGTGGTCTATCAGGCGGTGGAGGACAGCGTGACGAAATTTATCCAAAAGGACGATGAGGCGGAAAATGAGGCAGCTGACGCGGCGCCGCCATCCGTACAGCGCAGTATTATTGAAGAAATGGAGCTTCCGGAACAGTTAAAGGATGCGCTTCTGGAGAATAATAACAGCGAAGTTTACGAGGCGCTGGGTGTAAGCAGCTTTACCCACTACGTCAGCCGTTATCTGGCAAACAGCCTGATCAATATTATAAGTTTTTTTCTGCTGTTTGCAGCCGTGTTCGGCGGACTGCGTGTTCTGTCCGTATCGCTCAATGTGGTCTCCCGGCTGCCGATCATATCGGGGCTGAACCGTCTGGCAGGTGCCGTGCTGGGGGGCGCGGAAGGGATCTTTTTCGTCTGGATTGCAGCACTGCTTATTACACTGTTCTCGGCAACGGCGATTGGTGAACTTTTCCTGAACCAGATAGAAAGCAATATCTGGCTGACCTGGCTGTATGACCACAATATGCTTGGAAGCATCCTGATGGGTGTTGTGAAACGGATTATTTAAAAGCTTATAGAGAAAAACTGTGATATTGAAAAACGGCACACCGCATTCTCGCTACTTAGTGATGAGTTAGGTGTGCCAAATTTTTTATCTCAGTCGAGAAGACTCCCACCTTTTTAGGTGGCGAGTAATAGCAAATTTGTCTCAGTGGGAGTTGGGTCTCCGACTGAGATAAATGCTCCGCGAGGATGCGCAATGATTCTGTATGGAATATATCAGCGAAAAAACAAGGCGAAAAAAACAAGTGAAAATCCCTTGACAAGTTAATGCTGAAATGGTAGACTTTAACTCTAACGTGTTTTGACGTTGGTCTGCATATGCAGGGAAAATCGAATATCACAGGTTTTCTTATTTGCGAAAATGTTTTGAAAATTAAGAAAAAATAGTTGACAACGACAACTGCCTATGATATGATATTCAAGCTGTTGAGCGAAAGCTCAGTTGCGAAAAATAAAATAAAAAAGTTGTTGACAAA